>CAZEMM010000030.1:0-24266 GCA_964513445.1 uncultured Butyricicoccus sp.
TGGCAAAAACACTGGTAGCATATTTCTCGGCAAGCGGAGTAACAGAGCAGCTTGCCAAAAGACTGGCAAAGGCAGTAGGTGCGGATTTGCACGATATCATCCCCGCACAGAAATACACAAAGGCCGACCTTGACTGGACAAACAAAAAGAGCCGTTCCACCATTGAGATGAACGACAAAAAATTCCGCCCGGCAATCGCAAACCGGGTGGAAAATATGGAACAGTATGACACGGTTTACATTGGATTCCCGATTTGGTGGTATGTTGCGCCTACCATCATCAATACATTTCTGGAACAGTATGACCTGACGGGAAAGAAAATCATCCCCTTTGCCACCTCCGGCAGCAGCGGCATGGGAAACACCAACAAAGAGCTCGCCGATTCCTGCAAAGGTGCGATACTGCTTGAGGGCAAACGCTTTGAAAATGACGTGAGTGAATCCGATTTAAAAACATGGGCGGAAAAGCACTAATGCAACACCGCGTCTGACGGTTTGAAGCAGTGCGCGTATGCGGACATTTTAAGAGGCATCCTGATCGTTATTTGCGGTCAGGATGCCCTTTTTGCCCTTGAAAGGTTTTTGGAGCAGTGTTGCCCTATGAAATCACCTGATAGGAGGTCGATTCATATGGTCGTACCATCAGTTTGCCATCGGAAAATGCTTCATCTGGATAGTTGCCGATGATTTTTTTACTGCCGGACGGCAGCTCGTCCAGAATAATCGTTTCTGCGCTCCAGTTATTGAATACCAGAAGCGACTGGTTATCCAGAGTTCTCTGAAAAGCAAAGATCTGCGGATGCTCCAGATGTGTGAACGAGATCGTTCCTTCTGAAATGATTTTTTCCTGCTTCCGCAGTGCAACCAGTTTTTTATAGTAGTTCAGAATGGAATCCTCATCCTCCTGTTCAGCTTTTGCGTTGATATACATGTAGTTGTTCGGAACGCTGAGCCATGGTTCAGCCTCAGAAAAACCGGCATTCGGAGCGTATGCCCACTGCATCGGTGTACGTCCGTTGTCACGGGAACGTTCATGCAGGATATGCAGGGCTTCTTCTGCAGTCTTTCCATTCTTCTGCATAATTTCATAATAATTCAGACTTTCCACGTCCTGATACTGAGAAATATCCGTATACGGGGCGTTTGTCATGCCAAGTTCTTCACCCTGATAAATATACGGTGTACCGCGAAGCAGATGAATGCTGGTTGCAAGCATCTTTGCTGACTGCTTCCAGTATGTCGTATCATCACCAAAACGGGAAACTACCCTAGGCTGGTCATGATTGCACCAGAACACAGCATTCCAGCCGTTTTTCTGCTGCATTTCTGTCTGCCATGTGCTGAGAAACTGCTTGAGTTTGAGGAAATCTGCATCCTGCAGTTCCCATTTATCGCCATTCTTATAGTCTACCTTTAAATGATGGAAACTGAAGGTCATGGACAGTTCTTTTTCATCCGGATTGGAATACCGGATACAGTCCTCCAGAGAGGTCGAAGACATTTCGCCTACAGTAATCATTTCATCAATACCGGTATCTTTGGTCAGCTCCTGTAGATATTCATGGATATGTGGTCCATCCGTGTAGAACCGGCGTCCGTCACCTTCCAGATCATCTTCAAAAACAGCAGGCTTTGAAATTAGATTCACAACATCAAAACGGAATCCCTTCACCCCCTTCTGTTTCCAGAAACGGATGATATCCTTCATTTCTTCCCGAACCTGTGGATTATCCCAGTTTAGATCTGCTTGTGTCCGGTCAAATAGATGAAGATACCATTTCTTCAAATGCGGAACATATTCCCATGTACTGCCGCCGAATTTGGAAACCCAGTTTGTCGGCGGCCTGTCCGGCTCACCATCCTTGAAGATGTAATAGTCCAGATATTTTTGTTCCCCCTTCATTGCACGCTGAAACCATTCATGTTCGGTAGACGTATGGTTGAATACCATGTCGAACATCAAGCCAATACCACGCTTAGCGGCTTCTGCAATCAGTTCTTCCGCGTCATCCATTGTTCCATAGCGTGGATCGACAGCACGATAATCTGCAACATCATAGCCGTTATCATTCTGTGGAGATACAAAGAACGGAGTAAGCCAGATATAATCTACCCCTAGGTCCTTGATATAATCCAGCTTTTGAATAACACCTCTTAGATCACCCAGTCCATCGCTATTGCTGTCGCAAAAGGATTTTAGATAGATCTGATATACAGTACTGGTTCTAAAATCTTTCATCAAGCATCAACCCTTCCTGTATTTGTTCATCATATATTTTTACGTATAAGATACAACAGCAGTCTTACCTGCTTCTGCATTCATTCCGGTGTGGAACTGAATGTCATTTGCATTGCCTTCATCGGTAATGACGAATACGGTTACGATCGGATGACCTGCTGCCTTGATCTTCTTCGGGTCAAAGGAAATCAGTTTATCACCACGGCGTACCGTATCGCCAACCTTTACAAACATCTGGAAACCGTCACCGTTCATATCAACAGTATCAATACCGACATGAATCAATACTTCCATACCGTTCGACAATGTCAGACCACAGGCGTGCTTGCTGTCCTCCATGACTACACTGACTTCTGCATCAGCCGGTGCATATACGGTGTTGTTCGTCGGTTCGATTGCAATGCCATCGCCCATAACCTTCTGAGAGAATACTTCATCCGGTACGTCTTCCATCGGGATGACCTTACCAGAGAGAATGGCAGTCAGCCTGCCGTCAACAGTCGCTTCCGGAACCGCATCTTCCTCTGAAGCAGCTTCTACTGGAACCATGTCAGCCGGAGCGAGCTTCTTTCTGCCAACGATTATAGTAAGTACAAATGGTATAACCATTGCGACTGCCATTGCAATGAGAAATTTTACGTAGAATTTTGGATAGATGGACAGGATGCCAGGCAAACCACCGACGCCGATGCTGATTGCCTGAACGCCAGTGCCTACTGCAATCATTGCTGCAAGAGCAGAGCCGATCATACCACAAATCAGCGGAAATCCGTATTTCATGTTAACACCAAACAAGGCCGGTTCTGTAACACCAAGGTAACAAGAGATACATGCCGGAACATTGACCTGCTGTGCGCGTTCATTCCTTTTCTGAAGGACAGACATTGCCAGTACACTGGAGCCTTGTGCAATATTGGAGAGTGCGATCATTGGCCACAAAATTGTGCCTCCATACAAGCTGATAAGCTGGGTGTCAATCGCATTGGTCATATGGTGCAGACCAGTCATAACAACCGGCGCATACAGCAGTCCAAACACACCGGCAAACAGCCAGCCAAAGTTGGACATTAGACCGCTATAAACAACACTGGCAATGGCATTGCCGATCTTCCAGCCAATCGGTCCGACGACCGTATGTGCGATTAATACCGCCGGAACCAGTGAGCAGAACGGAACAACGATCATGCTGATCACTTCCGGACAATACTTCTTAAAGAATTTTTCCAGATAGACAAGAACAAAGCCTGCCATCATTGCTGCAATGACCTGGCCCTGATAGCCGATCATCTGCACTTGCGCAAAGCCAAAATCCCAAACCGGAATCTCTTCCGCTGCCGTGCCTGCAACAGCAAAGCCATTGAGCAGCTGACTGGAAACCAATGTTAGGCCAAGAATAATGCCGAGGATCTGTGTGGTTCCCATCTTTTTTGTAATGGACCAAACAATGCCGACCGGCAGCATATGGAAGACTGCTTCACCAATTAGCCAGAGAAAGCTGTACATTCCGGCCCAAAACTGCGATGTATCGGCAAGGCTTTGCCCATCGAAGAAACCAATTTCACCGATAATATTTCGAAATCCGAGAATCAAACCACCACAGATCAGTGCTGGAATCAATGGTGCAAAGATTTCTCCCAAAGCCCCCATAATCTTCTGAATCGGATTTTGATTCGTTTTCGCTGCTGCTTTCACCGCATCTTTGCTGACGCCTTCGATTCCTGCATATGCAGTGAATTCGTTATAGAATATCGATACATCATTGCCGATAATAACCTGAAACTGACCGGCCTGTGTAAAGGTTCCCTTGGCAACCTTCATTTTTTCAATTTCTGCGATATTCGCTTTGGACGGGTCATTTAAAACGAACCGCATACGGGTCATGCAGTGTGAAACTGCTGCAATGTTTTGTTTTCCACCGATCAGCTCAAGCAGCCTGATGGAATCCTGCTGGTACTTACCCATGTTTGTTCCTCCTTATTTTCACAATCCTTGTTTGAACAAGTTACGTTTGATGATATAGTTATATCATACTTGTTTGAACAAGTCAATGTTGTTTAAACAAGTATTTTCAAATTTGTAACATTGCACAAAAATTCACTTGCACTTTATGCAAAACGGCTATATACTTATGTTGTTCAAACAAGTAAAATGTTAATAAATCATATTCTGGAGTATTATTGATTCAAGGAGTATAGCTATGCCCAAATCTAAATATGAAAAGATATATTATAATCTGAAACAAAAAATCGAATGCGGTGACTATCCGTATGGTGAATTGATGCCATCTGAGAATACACTGGTACCTGTATATGAATGCTCCCGCAATACCATCCGCCGTGCGCTTTCTGAGCTGACTGAAGATGGTTATGTGCAGCCGATTCATGGAAAAGGTGTCCGTGTCATTTATCAGCCTGTACAGCGCACCAGCTTTACTGTAGGAGGGATTGAATCTTTTCAGGAAACTGCCCGACGGAATCAGTTTGAGCCAAAAACGGATGTGATTCAGTTTTCTCTCCAAACGGTAGATCATGATTTGTCTGTCAAAACAGGTTTTTCCGAGGGCGAGCAGGTTTATTACATTCAGAGAGTACGTTATCTGAATGGAATTGCTCGCATTCTGGATACCAATATTTTTATCGCTGCGCTTGTTCCCGGTCTGACACCGGAAATTGCAGAACATTCTATTTATGAATATATCGAAAATCAACTTGGAATGCAAATCGTCACCAGCAAACGTCAGGTAACCGTGGAACGTGCTTCTGAACTGGATGAAAAATATTTGAACCTTGGAGATTATAACTGTCTGGCTGTGGTAACCGGACAAACCTTCAATTCCGATGGCGTGATGTTCGAATATACCCAATCTCATCATCAGCCGGATTTCTTTTGCTTTCAGAATACCGCTGCCCGTAAACGAGTATAAGAAGGAAGTTTTGTATGAAAAGCTATGGCAATACTGAACAAAAGGAGCCGAAAGAATGCAAATAGTAGTATAATAGTAATAAGGGCGCAAATATTTCTGTTGCAAAATTCCGCAAAATGGCTTACTATAAGAATGTCAAGGCTTTGCACGCGGCGGGCGCGCAGGCGCAGCCGGCAAAAACCGACACAGATACATCGGAGAAGGAATAATATGACCAAACCGGAGATCAAATGCAGAACGCTGCCGGAATTGCAGACGGAGATGAAGGAACTGGGTGAAAAGCCGTTTCGTGCGAAACAGATTTTTCAATGGCTGAATCAGGGTGTCCGCTCGTTTGATGAAATGACCAATCTTTCCAAGCCGCTGCGCGCGAAGCTGGAGGAACGGTATTTGCTGACCGCGCCAGATATCCTGCAAAAGCAGGTCTCTCAGGTGGATGGTACGATGAAATACCTTTGGGCGCTTCATGACGGCAACTGCATTGAAAGCGTTTTTATGCGCTATCATCATGGCAACACGGCATGTGTTTCATCACAGATCGGCTGTCGGATGGGGTGTAGATTTTGTGCCTCCGGAATAGGCGGGCTGGTTCGCAGCTTGTCCGCCGGAGAAATTTTAGATCAAATCCTTTTCATGCAGAAGGATACGGGAGAACATATTTCTAACATTGTATTGATGGGAACCGGTGAGCCGCTGGATAATTATGACAATGTGCTGCGCTTCATCCGACTGGTCGGCGCGGAGGAAGGGCTGCATATCGGACAACGGCACATCTCGCTCTCCACTTCCGGTTTGGCGGAGCAGATTGACCGGCTTGCGCAGGAAAGGCTACAGATTACACTGTCAATTTCTCTGCACGCGCCGGATAACCGGAGCCGAAGTGAGATCATGCCGGTGAATCGTCGCTATCCGGTTGAGCGGCTGATGCGTGCATGCCGTAATTATTTTGACCAAACGGGACGGCGCATCTCATATGAATATACGATGATTGACGGCGTGAGCGACCGGCCCTGGCAGGCCAGAGCGCTTGCTGCGCTGCTGCACGGCAGACCGGCGCATGTCAACCTGATCCCACTGAATCATGTCACGGAGAGCGGACTGCATACCTCAAAAAAGGAGCATGTCGCCGCTTTTCAAAATATTTTGGAAAAGAACGGAATCACAGTGACCGTCCGGCGCACCCTTGGGCCGGATATCGACGCATCCTGCGGCCAGCTGCGCCGCAGGCATATAGGTGAAACGTTCGGGAAAGAGTGATGAAATGAACGCATATGGCAAGACCGATAAAGGCCTGGTTCGTGCCAACAACCAGGATACATTCCGCATTGAGCTAAAGGAGGACGATCTCGGCTTTTTGGTACTCTGCGACGGCATGGGCGGTGCGCGCGCCGGCAATATCGCGAGCACACGCGCGGCAGATCAATTTATGCAATGCATCCAACGGGCAAGTATCGAACAGACTGATACCGATTCACTGGCGCAGCTGATTGAGGATGCCGTCGTGCAGGCCAATCGCGAGGTGTTTGACTTGTCGCAGTCGGATGCTTCCTACAACGGCATGGGCACGACGTTAGTCGGTGGTATCTGCACGGACAACCGTGTGATTTTGGCGAATGTCGGTGATTCGCGCGCGTACATGCTCGAGGACGATCAGATCGCACAGATGACGGCAGATCATTCGCTAGTTGCGGAAATGGTGCGCACCGGACGTCTGACGGCAGAGGAAGCCAAGCATTATCCGGGACGAAACCTGATCACTCGAGCGGTGGGCGTTGACAGCGAGGTCGATGTTGATCTGTATGAAATCACAATTCGAGAGGGGCAAACGCTGCTGCTGTGCTCAGATGGTTTGAGCGGATTGGTCACAGATGCAGAGATCGCGGCAATTGTTTCCGGCGCGCCGTCGCTGGAGGATGCGTGTGACCAGCTTATTTCGTGTGCATGCGAGGCTGGCGGAAGCGATAATATTACGGTGGTTCTGTATACGAAGTAGGAGACGTTGGAATGGAAAATTACATTGGACAAACCCTGAGTGACCGGTATGAGGTGCGCGAGGTGATTGGAACCGGCGGTATGGCTGTTGTATACAAGGCGTACTGTACGATACTCCATCGTTATGTCGCCATCAAGGTGCTCAAGGATGAATTTGCCTCTGATGAGGAATTCCGCAAGCGCTTCTACAATGAGGCGCAAGCGGTTGCGAAGCTGTCGCATAATAATATTGTGTCCATTTATGATGTATGTCAGGATGAAAAAGGTCCGGAATACATTGTTATGGAGCTGTGTGAGGGTGTAACACTAAAGGATTATCTGCGCAAAAAGCACCATTTGACATGGCAGGAGACACTGTTTTTCTCCCAGCAGGTTGCTCGTGCGCTGGATCACGCGCACAGCCGCGGCATTATCCATCAGGATATTAAACCGCAGAATATCATGCTGCTGCGTGACGGCACGGCGAAGGTGATGGACTTTGGCATCGCGCGCTTTGCGAACAATCAGGACACGAGAAAGGTGTCGGGCGAGGCCATCGGCTCAGTGCATTACATCTCGCCGGAGCAGGCAAAGGGCGCGACGGTAGATTATCGCGCCGATCTTTATTCGCTCGGCGTCGTCATGTATGAGATGCTGACGGGAACGTTGCCTTTTCGCGGTGAAACTGCCGTGGCAGTCATCATGCAGCATCTCAACTATACCCCGCCGCTGCCGAGCGAGCTGGTGCCGGGTATTCCCCATGCAATGGATGAGATTGTCATGCATGCGATGTGTGCAAACATCAACCAGCGGTACGGCTCAGCGATGGATCTATGCCGTGATATTGAGCGGCTGCGTTCCAATCCGAATTTGGTTTTGCACTATTCTGAGCACAGCGGCATAGACGAGACGCGCGCGATCTCGCGCGAACAGGTGGAGGAGCGCACCCAGTATATTTCACAGTCAGGGCAGAAATACAGGGACCAGCCCGAACAGGATGAATATGACGATGAGGACGACGATTACGACGATTATGAGGAAAAGCGAAGCGGCAAGGGTAAAACGATTGCGATTACGGCTGCCGTCGTTGTTGTTATCATTGCGATTGCATACTTTGTTCTCAGCGGACAGTTTGGCAAAGCGGATTTGATTGAAGTACCTGATCTCATCTCACTCAACTATGAGACGGAGGTCAAGGACAACAGCCAGTATAGCGACTTTGATCTGAAGGTTGTGACGCGCAAGGATACCTCTGGCAGCTATACGGACGGCGAGATCATTGATCAGGATCCAAAGGGCGGTACGCAGGCTGAAAAGGGTTCGACCATAGTGCTGACTGTTGTAACCACAACGGAGGATTCTGATACGGATACGATGGTCACTGTTCCGGCTGGACTTGCGGGCAAGACCTATGAAGAGGCGCAGAGTGCGCTTCGAGCACGCGGCCTGAATGCAGCCCGCAAGGAGGAGCATTCTGAGACGATTGAAGAGGGCTATGTTATTGAGACTGATCCGGAGGCGGGCTCTGAGGTGCCGACCGGGTCGACTGTCTCGGTGATTGTTTCCTCCGGCCCGGAGAATACCAACAAAAGCGTACCCGATCTGACCGGCATGACGCAGAGCGCGGCGAAGGCGCTGCTGGAGTCCTACGGTCTGGAGCTGGGAGATGTTGACCAGGAAGAGACCGAAAGTGCGCCGGAGGGCACCGTCATTGACCAGAGCGTGTCGGCAGGCACGGAAGTAGCAGAAGGAACGTCGATTGACATTACGATCGCCATTGCGCCGGAACCGGAGCCGGAGACTGAGCCGGATGAAGAGGATCCGGGTGCACACGGCTCCTCCGATGCGTCTGCAAGTATTTCCAACTCTGCGGTTACCGTATCGCTTCCGACCGACCGTGATACCTGTACCGTTTCGGTTTCTGTCGGCGGCAATGAATTATACAATCATACCGTGCGAACCAGCAACGGCACCGCTGTTTGCCATGTTTCGTACAGCAGCCCACAGCGCGTAGTTGTTCGCGTCGACGGTGACGTTATTTTAGATGAAGAATATGATTTTAGCTGACGCGACAGAACAAGCTGGATTGCTGGTGAAGGGCATTGGAGGCTTCTACTACGTTCGGACCGCTTCGGGCGTAGTAGAATGCAAAGCCCGCGGCAAATTTCGCAAGGATGCGGAAAAACCGGTGATCGGCGATCATGTGACGATTGCCTGTCAGGCGGACGGTACCGGATATATGATGTCAATCGCGCCGCGCAAGAATGAACTGATGCGCCCGGCTGTTGCCAATGTCGATCAGGTTGTCATCGTGTGCAGTGCTGCGCCACCGCGTACGGAGCCGTTACTCATTGACAAGGTCACGGCGATTGCTGCGCACAAGGACATTGATGTGCTGATTGTCGTAAATAAATGTGATCTGGATGAAGGAGACCGGCTGTATGATATCTATACAAAGGCCGGTTTTCCTGTTTTTCGCACCAGTGCGCAAACCGGAGAGGGCATCGATGCGCTGCGCGCCGCGCTGAAGGACAAGGTTTCTGCGTTTGCGGGCAATTCCGGCGTGGGCAAATCCAGCCTGCTCAACAGCATCGACGAGCAATTCCGGATGAAGATCGGCACGATCAGCCCAAAGACCGAGCGCGGGCGGCATACAACGCGCCATGTGGAATTGGTGGAGCTGCGGGTCGGCGGATACATCGCGGATACGCCGGGCTTTTCCGCCTTTCACACGGAACAGATGGATTTGGTGCTCAAGCAGGATTTGCAATATGCCTTTCGTGAGTTTGCACCGTATTTGGGACAGTGCAGGTTTTCCGGCTGTGCGCACGTCAAGGAAAAGGGCTGCGCCGTGCTTGCGGCAGTCGCTGCGGGCGACATCCCCCTGGAACGGCACAAGAGCTATTGCGCGCTATATGAAAGTGTAAAAAACATCAAGGAGTGGGAGCTGAAGTGAATATTCTGATTGTTGCGGCCGCACCGGAAACCGACTACGCATACGTGAAGCAGCAGGCGGCGCAGGCGGATTATGTTATCTGTGCGGATGCAGGACTGCGCCATGCGGCGGCCTGTGGATTGACGCCCGATTTACTGGTGGGTGATTTCGATTCCGGCATGCAGCCGCCCGCAGGCATTCGGACGATTCGGCTCAAGCCGGAAAAGGATGATATTGATCTGATGTGCTGCACACGGCAGGCCCTTACGATGCAGCCGGATACCATCACCTATGTGTGTGCGTCCGGCGGCCGGATTGACCATTTTCTTGCCAATCTGTCTCTGTTGGAATATGTTCATTCATGCGGCGCAAGGGCGGTATTTTGCGACAGCAGAAACCGTGTGACCTTTCACCCGGGCAGATGCTTGATGCGTTATCAGGCGGATCCGTCGTATAAGTATCTCGGTATTGTCCCGCTGGACGCGACGCTGGAGCATGTCACGCTGCGCGGCCTAAAATATGAGCTGACGGATGCGACGCTGTACCGTGCAGAGATCATCTCGACCTCCAACGAGCCGGCGGCGCAGCAATACTCCATTGAAATCGGCACAGGCTGTGCGCTTGTCATCGAAAGCAAAGACAAATAAGGAGACCTTGCAGAGGATATTGCTATAGTACAAGGAGATTGAAAGATGAACGTATATAAAACAAAGGGAACGTGTTCCCGTGAGATTCGCTACGAAGTGAAGGACGGCATAGTGGAGGACATCCAAGTTATCGGCGGCTGCTCCGGCAATTTGCAGGGTATTTGCCGGATTGTGAAGGGTATGCCGGTCGAGCAGGTCATTCGAGCGTTTAAGGGTGTCGACTGCAATGGGCGTGGAACATCCTGCCCGGATCAAATTGCCCGCGCACTGGAGCAGACAAGGTAAAAAGCAGGATGGAGCGAGTATAATCGCGCCCTTTTCATGAAAGAGAGGAAAGGACATGAAACAGCTATCCGATTCGTTTGTTATCCGCAATACCGCTATCCGCAACCGCATCTGCGTGCCGCCGATGGTCATGTATCATTGGACGGATGACAGCGGCATGGTTAGTGACTGTCATGTGGAACACTATCGCGCGCTGGCGCAGGGAGGCGCGGGACTGATTATTCAGGAGGCCACATGCGTGACACAGGAGGGCCGTCTGGCCGACACGCAGCTCGGCATCTGGGACGATGCGCATATTCCTGGCCTAAAGCGCATCACATGCGCGGTGCATGAGGCGGATTGTCCGATTTTTGTTCAAATTCATCATGCCGGTATCGTCGGCATTGCGCCGGAGGCGTATTGCCCGGACAGCTATGTACTGCACCGCGATGGTGCAAACAAGCAGGGCATCCGGATGTCAGGAGCGGATATTATGCGCATCCAGCAGGCGTTTATTGACGCGGCGAGGCGTGCATATGAGGCAGGCTATGACGGCGTGGAATTGCACGGCTGCCACAGCTATTTGATGTGCCAGTTTCTCAATGCGCGCATCAATCGCCGCAATGATGTATACGGCGTGCATCCGGAGCAGTTTATTTTTGAGATTATGGATGGGATCCGCCGCGCCGTCCCGCAGGACTTCGTGGTGGGTATTCGTTTGGGAGCCTTTGAACCGACGCTTGCGGATGGCATTGCACATGCGCAGTTGCTGGAGCAGCATGGCATTGATTTTCTGAATATCTCCTACGGATTTGCTGGGGAAGACGAGCCGGCAAAGCCTGCGGATTTTCCTTATAAGGATGTGTTTTATGCAGCGGGAGAGATCAAACGGGCGTGTCACGTGCCGGTATTTGCCGTCAATGGCATCCGCACACCAGCGGATGCGCAGGGCGTGCTGCAAAAAACGGATGTGGATATGATTTGTGTCGGCAGAAGCTCGCTGGTCAATCCGAGTTGGTCGGCTGACGCATTGGCAGACCGTGATACCGGTCGTTGTCTGGACTGCGATGTATGTCAATGGCGCATTGACCCGTCGAGATGCGCGGGGCGTCTACTGCGCGTCCGAAGCACGCATTGATATCGTTTGTTTCCTTTTCGCATTATGCGCTCATGGATTGTATGTTGGCGCGCGAGTTCCCCGTAATTTGCAGCTTGCGGATCCGCAAGCTGCCGCAAAGCTCTGTTTTGGAGCTGGAAGACGCATTGCATCATCGGCTCTCTGGCAGTTGATGAAATTTTTCCGCTTTCTCTTGACAGAACGCAGCGCCTATATTATAATAAAACTCGTAATATTTCAAATGTGATGAACAGGTAAAGTAACTGTGAGACGTCTTCAGAGAGCTGCCGTGTGGTGCGAGGCAGCGGCGGACAGCGGCGAAGCTCACCTGGGAACAGTCCGCTGAACCAGATGCGCGTGCATTTGATTAGGTTGGAACGGTGCTCCCTCCGTTACAGGGAAGCGCATTGCTGGATGCGTCTGAGTGGCTGCCTGTTGGGGCAGCAAGTAGAGTGGTACCGCGGAAGTTTGCTTTCGTCTCTGTTTCCAAAGTGATTTGGCGAGATGAAGGCTTTTTTTATGCCCGTTCCGCTCACATCAACCAGTAAATATTTTTTTTGGAGGATAAACGTTATGTCAAAACAAATTAAAATTTTTGACACCACACTTCGCGATGGTGAACAGTCCCCAGGCTGCAGCATGAACCTCAGCGAAAAAATTGAGGTTGCCCGCCAGCTCGAAACGCTGGGTGTGGACATCATCGAGGCAGGCTTTGCAATTGCTTCCCCTGGCGATGCGGCAGCGATTGCCTCGATTGCGAATACCATTAAGGACTCCTCTGTGTGCTCGTTGGCACGTGCCGCGACAAAGGACATTGATGCGGCTTATAACGCTGTTAAGAGCGCTGTTGCACCGCGTATTCATACCTTTATCGCAACCAGCCCGATTCATATGCAGTACAAGCTCCAGATGGAGCCGGATGCCGTGGTACAACGTGTTGCTGATATGGTTTCC
Source organism: uncultured Butyricicoccus sp. (assembly GCA_964513445.1). Classification (GTDB taxonomy): domain Bacteria; phylum Bacillota; class Clostridia; order Oscillospirales; family Butyricicoccaceae; genus Butyricicoccus_A. Next base: position 13,050 of record CAZEMM010000030.1, read on the forward strand.
TATGCAAAGAAGTACATCTCGGATATTGAGTTTTCTGCGGAAGATGCGACGCGTTCTGATAGGGATTTCCTGTGCCGTGTTATTGAGACCGCAATCCAGAACGGCGCGACGACCGTAAATATCCCGGACACCAATGGCTATATGGTGCCGGATGAATACGCAGCGCTCATCCGCTATCTGCGTGAGCATGTCGCGGGCATTGAAAATGTTGTCATTTCCTGTCACAATCACAACGATCTGGGCATGGGCGTCGCAAACACACTGGCTGGCATTGAAGCTGGCATTAGTCAGGTTGAGTGTACGCTCAACGGCATCGGCGAACGTGCAGGCAATGCATCGCTTGAGGAGATCGTCATGGCGCTCAAAACGCGCAAGGATTATTTCGATGTCGATACGCGTATTGACACGACGCAGATTTATCGTTCCTGCCGTATGATCGAAACGATTACTGGTGTTGCGATCGCACCGACCAAGCCGATTGTGGGCGCAAATGCGTTTGCACATGAGGCCGGCATTCATCAGCATGGCGTGCTCAATAACCCGCAGACCTATGAGATTATGACGCCGGAATCCGTCGGTATTCCGCGCAATGTCATCGTACTCGGCAAGCATTCCGGCCGCCATGCATTTGAGGCGCGTCTGGTCGACCTCGGCTATACGCTTACGCCGGACAAGCTTGACAAGGCATTTGAAAAGTTCAAGATTCTGGCGGATAAGAAGAAGGTCATCAAGGATCGTGACCTTGAGGCGCTGATTGGCGTTGTTCCGGTTTCTGGTCCGGTCCGCTACAATCTCAAGCAGTATGTCATCAACAGCGGCAACACCATCAGCACGACGGCGGTTGTCAAGATGACCAAGGGCGAGGAGACCTTCGAGCGCGCTGCGCTTAGCGACGGCCCGATCAATGCATCGTTTGCAGCGGTCAACAAAATCACCGGTTTGGATATTGAACTGCGGGATTACCAGCTGCGCGCACTGACGGATGGTAAGGACGCACAGAGCGAAGCGGTTGTCAAAATGACGATCAACGGCAATGAGAATGAGGTCATCACAGGCCGCGGCATCTCGGTCGATATCATTGAGGCATCCATCAAGGCGTACATCAACGGCATCAATAAATATTTGAATAGCTAAAAAAGGGTTATCGAAACATTCTATATAAAAAATCTGCCTGATCAACCCGTCGGGCAGATTTCCTATCAGGACGAGGAGGAGGTTACTTCCCAATGGCAATGACAATGACACAGAAGATTCTCGCAGATCATGCTGGGCTGGACAACGTCGTGGCGGGTCAGTTGATCGAAGCAAAGCTGGATCTCACGCTGGCCAATGATATCACTGGTCCGGTCGCAATTCGTGAAATGGAAAAGGCTGGCTTTGACCATGTTTTTGACCGTACCAAAATTGCGCTGGTTATGGATCATTTTGCACCGAACAAGGACATCAAATCAGCGGAACAATGTCTGACCTGCCGCAGCTTTTCTGGCAAGCATGAGATCGTCAATTTCTTTGATGTCGGACAGATGGGTATTGAGCATGCGTTGCTGCCGGAAAAGGGACTGGTTGGCCCGGGCGAGTTGATTATCGGTGCGGATTCGCATACCTGTACCTACGGCGCGCTGGGCGCTTTTTCGACCGGCGTCGGTTCAACTGATCTTGCGGCAGGTATGGCGACCGGCACCGCATGGTTTAAGGTACCTTCTGCAATTAAATTCAATCTGCATGGCTCGCTGCCTAAGTATGTATCCGGCAAGGATGTTATTTTACATATTATCGGCAAGATTGGCGTAGACGGCGCACTGTATCGTTCGATGGAATTCGCCGGGGACGGCGTGGCATCGCTGAGTATGGATGACCGATTTACAATCTGCAATATGGCGATTGAAGCGGGCGCCAAAAACGGCATTTTCCCGGTGGATGACAAGACGATGGCCTATATTGAAGGCCGTGTTGATCGTCCTGTTACCCGGTTTGAAGCGGATGCAGATGCGGTTTATGACGAGATCTATGATATCGATCTGTCCGCACTGCGCCCGACGGTTGCCTGCCCGCATCTGCCGGAGAATACCAAGAGCATTGACGAGCTGGGCAGGATTGAGATTCAGCAGTCTGTCATCGGCTCGTGCACCAATGGCCGCATTCAGGATATGCGCGAGGCGGCGGCAATTCTGAAGGGCAGAAAAGTCAGGAAGGATGTCCGCACCATTGTGATTCCTGCAACGCAGGCGATCTATCTTCAGTGCATCCGTGAGGGCCTTGCGGAGATTTTTGTAGAAGCGGGCGCGATTTTGTCCACGCCGACCTGCGGCCCATGTCTGGGCGGGCATATGGGCATTCTTGCTCATGGCGAACGTGCAGTTTCTACGACCAACCGCAATTTTGTCGGACGTATGGGCCATGTTTCGTCTGAAATTTATCTGGCAAACCCGGCAGTTGCCGCGGCGTCTGCCATCACGGGCTATATCACCGATCCGGCTGACATTGCAGAATAAGGAGGGCACCCATTATGAAAGCAAGAGGTTCTGTCTTTAAATATGGTGATAATGTTGATACTGACGTTATCATTCCGGCACGTTATTTGAATATTGCCGATCCGGTCGAGCTTGCGACCCACTGCATGGAGGATATCGACACCGAATTTGTCAAAAAGGTCAAAAAGGGCGATATCATGGTTGCGACCAAAAACTTTGGCTGTGGTTCGTCACGCGAGCATGCGCCGCAGGTCATCCGTGACAACGGCGTGTCCTGTGTCATCGCATCATCCTTCGCGCGTATTTTCTATCGCAGCTCTATCAATATCGGTCTGCCGATCATGGAGAGCGAGGAGGCGGCAAACGCCATCTGTGCAGGCGATGAGGTTGAGGTTGATTTTGACACTGGTATCATCACGGATATCACAACCGGACAGCAGTTTCAGGCCGCGGCATTCCCGCCGTTTTTACAGAATATTATCCGCGCGGGCGGTTTGCTCAAGAGCCTGAAGGAAAGAGAGGAGTAAGCCATGCAGTATAACATTGCGGTAATCAAGGGAGACGGCATCGGCCCGGAAATCGTTACAGAGGCGATGAAGGCGTTGGATACAGTCGGCGAAAAATTTGGTCATACCTTCCGGTATACTGCGTGCTATGCGGGCGGCAATGCCATTGACAAATACGGCATTCCGCTGCCGCAGGAGACGCTGGATATCTGCAAGGCATCTGATTCTGTATTGCTCGGCGCAGTAGGCGGCCCAAAGTGGGACAACGTGCCGTCGGATAAGCGCCCGGAACGCGCGCTGCTTGGTCTGCGCTCCAATCTGGGTCTGTTTGTCAATCTGCGTCCGGCGCAGATGTTTGCCGCATTGGCGGACGCGTGCCCCATCAAAAAAGAGATTATCGGTGACGGCTTTGACATTTTGGTTTGCCGTGAGCTGACCGGCGACGTCTACTTTGGCCAGCATGGCCGCCGTGAGAGTGAGCTGGGTGAGACCGGCTGGGATGATATGAACTATTCCGTCTCTGAGGTTGAACGCATCGGCCGCCGCGGCTTTGATATGGCAATGAAGCGCGGCAAAAAGCTGGTCTCGGTCGATAAAGCAAACGTTTTGGAGACCTCCCGCGTATGGAGAGAGACGATGCATAGGCTGCGTGAGGAATATCCGCAGGTCGAGTATCAGGATATGTACGTCGACAATGCGGCGATGCAGCTGGTACGCAATCCTGGACAGTTTGACGTCATTGTGACGGGAAACCTGTTTGGTGATATCCTGTCGGACGAAGCCAGCATGATTACCGGCTCCATTGGCATGCTGCCGTCCGCCTCTATCGGCGAGAGCAAGCTGGGTATGTACGAGCCGATTCACGGCTCGGCGCCGGATATTGCCGGCAAGGGATTGGCAAACCCGATCGCAACCATCCTGTCCTGCGCAATGATGCTGCGCTATTCATTTGGTCTCGGCGCGGAGGCGAACTGCATCGAAGCAGCTGTTGAAAAGGCACTGAACGACGGCCATCGAACGGCGGATATCTCAAAGGAAGGCGAGACGGTTCTGTCCACCTCTGAAATGGGCGCAATCATCTGCGGCAATATCAAGGGCTGAGTTGTCCTGCATGATAGAAAACCCCTAGTCTCTGCATGAGAGATTAGGGGTTTTGCAATATAAAATAGCGCATTATTAGACTGTTCCTTTTCATATGAATGCCCGAAAATGCAAATCGGGTTATCAGGTTGTCAGTTGGTGCAGTAGGCCAGCATATCGTCTAAGATGCTGCTCGGAATGCAGCGGCAAGGTGCTGGCAGCAGCTTGCCGCAGACGGCACGCATGCAAAATGAAGCCAAAATTAAAAGCGGATTGTTTCCGGCTCATGGGTGAAGGCGGAGATCACGGCGGTGGCGTCCTTAAAATAATAGACAACCGTGTTGTCATCGTTTTCGTCGTACATTTCCCGCAGGCTGGGATAAGCGTCAAGCATGGATTTCCTCGCTTCAAAACGGTCGTCCTCAACAAGCGTGCCGGATATGCGGATCCACTCGCCGCCAACCATGGCGCAGATTTCTACCTTCGGATTCATCGCGATTTGTTTGGCAGTTTGCTTTACCTTGCCGGTTTGGATATAGAGCTTCCCCTCGAAAATATTCACCGTGCCGAAGGGACGCACTCTCGGCTGGTCGCCCTCAACTGTTGCGAGATAATAGGTTTCCGCCTTCTTTAAAAAATCATATACGCGTTGCATTGTCCATACCTCCTGAATTTTACTTGAATTTCGCGCCATCGTTGAATGCTTTTCCGTCTTCCTCGTTATAAGAAACCAGCCTGCATTCCAGCGCCATGGGCAAGCTCGTCTCCCTCTCATACCTATGATAAAAGAAAAAGCGTTTTTTTGCAAGCTGTTTTGCAATTGCAAGCCATTTGAAATACGATCTGCGCGCGTCAACAGCTACGAAAGGTTGAAAAAAACCTCCCCCGCAGCACGGAGGAGGTAAAATCGTTCCTAGAAATGATGCCTATTTCGTTTTGACTTTCTTCTTTGCCTTTTCTGCGTCAATAACCGGCTGGAATCGCTTGACCTCGCTTGCAATAACGCCGGAGAGCGCCAGCAGACAGATCAGGTTCGGAATTGCCATTAGCGCGTTTGCAATATCCGAGAAGTTCCATACCAGTTCCAGAGAGGTTGTAGCGCCGACAAATGCAATGAGGGCGAACAGCACGCGATATGCCATACAGATACCGCGATTCTGCACAATGTACTCCAGCGCCTTCTCGCCGTGATATTCCCATCCAAGAATGGTCGAGAATGCAAACAATACAATGCCGATGGTAACCAGCCAGCCGCCAAATTCACCAAATACCGTTTCAAATGCGGCAATGGTAAGAGCGGAGCCGGTCAGTTCCTGGTCAATACTGGTCAGAACGCCGGAGGTGCAGATGCACAGACCGGTTACCGTGCAGATCACGATGGTATCGAAGAACGTACCTGTCATGTTGATGTAACCCTGACGGACCGGATCATCGGTAGTAGCAGCAGCAGCGGTAATCGCAGCAGAACCCATGCCGGCTTCGTTGGAAAATACGCCGCGGGCAACGCCATAGCGCATAGAACCCATAATACCGGAAACCATAGAGCCTGCAACGCCGCCGGCAAAGGCCTGTGCGCCAAACGCACACTTAAACATTAAGACGATAGCAGCCGGAATTGCAGTGATATGAGCCAAAATGACAATCACGCCAAAAATCAGGTAGAATACCGCCATGACCGGAACGATGACAGAGGATACCTTGGACAGTCGTGTGATGCCGCCGAGCAGGATAATGAGGACCAGAACGGTCAAAATAATGCCGGTTACAGCGGTCGGTACGTGGAATGTGCTGTCCAATGCAGAGGAAATAGAGTTCGCCTGCGTCAGATTGCCGATGCCAAACGATGCGATGACGGCAAAGACAGCAAATAGCATAGCCAGAACAGATCCGACCGTTTTGTTTTTGAATGCATGCTTCATTGTGGTCATCGGACCGCCGAGCATCTCGCCCTGCTCATTGGTAGTGCGGTACTTGATGGCCAGCATGCATTCGGAGAATTTGCTGGTCAAGCCAAAGATTGCGGAAATTTCCATCCAGACCAATGCACCTGGGCCGCCCGCTACCAACGCAGTGGCGACGCCTACAATATTGCCGGTGCCAATTGTTGCGGCGAGTGCGGTCATCAGTGCGGCAAACGGAGAGATATCACCTGTGCCGCGGTCGGTTGTGCGCGCTTCCTTGCTCAAGACAGACTTTAATGCATATGGCAGATTTAGCCAGCTGCGAAAACCGATGCGAACAGTCAGGAAAATACCTGTGCCGACCAGCAATACCAGCATGACTGGACCCCATACAAAGCTGTCTACAGCAGAGACAATGTTTGATAATGTGTCCATATTTCAAATACTCCCTTCGTAGCGCAATATAAAAGCAGACATTCAAATAGCGGGAACGAGACGCCATTGTCTGTCTGCAAACCTGTACGTTATATTGCTACCTATATTAGAATACCGCATTTGCAAGACGATTGCAAGAAAAATTCACGAATAAATGGCTTTTTTTTCAGAATAAAAGCGTATCAGCTGTGTCATTGCGTGTGAGGAACGTGTAATTATTCAAGAATCCCTGAAAAAGCGATACAAAGCTGTGAAGTTCTGTGGTATGATAGACAAAAAACCAAGGAGAGGAAGCAGAGGAATACGCATGAAAAATTTTCGGCTGACAATACAATATGACGGAGGACGCTATAACGGCTGGCAGCGGCAGGGCAATACGGATAAAACAATACAGGGAAAGCTGGAACAGATACTCAGCCGAATGGCGGAGCATACCGTGACCATCAACGGCGCGGGGCGTACAGATGCCGGTGTGCATGCACAGGCACAGATTGCCAGCTTTCAGCTGGAGACCGCGCTGACAGCACAGCAAGTGATGCACTATTTAAACACCTATCTTCCGGCGGATATTGCGGTGACCGCATGTGACGAGATGCCGGAACGGTTTCATGCCCGCCTGCATGCCATGGCTAAATGCTATCGATATCGCCTGTGTGACGGCGGTGTGCCGGATGTATTTACGCGACGGTATGTGTGCGCATGGCCGCGCGAGCTGAATCTAGAGGTCATGCGCATCGCAGCGGGACAGCTGATGGGAACGCATGACTTTCGCGCGTTTTCCTCTGTGAACAAGCGGTATAAAAAATCTACTGTCCGCACGATCACCCGGCTGGACATCCGACGTGTTGGGGCAGAGGTGCAATTTTTGTTTGAAGGCACAGGCTTTTTATATCATATGGTTCGTATTCTTACCGGAACGCTTGTTGAGGTAGGGGAAGGGAAACGAGACCCGCATTCCATGCAGACCATATTGGACAGCCTGGATCGGCAGCAGGCGGGCATGATGATGCCGCCGCATGGCCTGATTTTGGAGCAGGTACTGTATGACAAATGAAGCAATACGATAAAATATGCGAGGCCGTCCGCGTTTAGCATCCAGCTACGCGTAATGTGTGACGGAAATCTTGTCGAATTCTACAAAATTACAGGAGACACGCCGTATTCTTTTGCATAAATTTGCGTGAATTGGATCAAGCTGCACATAAACAGCGCAAAATACGGCGTATTTTAGATGTTTCTTTGTTTTTCACAGAGAAATGTTTGGTATATTGTAACAATCAAGCTGCATTTATACAGCAGCATTTCTGTTACCATATGCACACTCTCCAAATACAATTGTCTTTCAGTTCGGAAATTTGAACAATTCTGCCGTTGTGTTTTTGTACTAAATGACTATAATAAGAATTGTTGAAGGGAATGCAATGTTCCAATCAACAATCCATTCTTTTTTACCTTCCTTTTCTATAATATCTCTTATGCGGTGGGGGCCGCAGGACAGCATCGAAGCATCTGTTCTCTGAATGTTGAAATGAATTCTCTCTTCTCTCCTTAATCTTCGTTGTTTGTTTAAGAACAGAGTGCCTTCTGAAGCTTCGATGTGTCCAATAAAAAAATTCCGCCATGCTTTGTGGCGGAATTTTTTTGTCTGCGTTTACGATTGCTGTGCGGATGCCGCAAGCTCCTTCTCAAATTGAATGTCCACGCCGTTGACCGCAACGCTGTCCTCCGCACGAATCATGATGTACTGGATGCCGTCAATCGTGCGCGTTTGAATCAGATCACGCGCCTCCGGCTTGACCCGAATGGTGATATTGGTTGTTTTCACCTCAAAGCGCTTACAGTCAATCAGATTTTTGGGGCTGAGCAGTGCATCTTCACCGAATTCGTCGTCAAATTGCTGCGAGAACGTAGACAGATGTGTCTCGGAAACGCCACACTCCTCCAGCGCCTCCTCAACCGCAGAACGATGAACCATCAGCGGTTCAGGAACCTTACTTTCCTTATGCATAGCAATCATATCGCTCAGATGCTCATGGACGGTTTGAACAACCTCCATGCTGCATTCTTCCTCCAGCGCATGTGACAGCACTGCTTCAAAGCTGCGCTTTTGTTCACCGGCCGGCTTTGGCGCCTCGGAATGGAAAATCGTCTGAATAAATTCCGCATGTGAATCGTCTGTGTTTTTTGTGTAAAGCAGCACATTGTATAAATTAGTGGTGCGGTCGTCAAATGCCGGGAACAGAAAACCGAGCTGTGGCGGAGAAACCAGCCAATCACCGGTCACCGTGCAGAATGCCTGCCGGCCATAATCATAACCCAATCCGGGCTTGGTCTTTTTAACTGGACAGATGCTGCAAATGAGATGAGAATACATCTCGTCAGAGGCATCATCCAGACCGAAACTGTCCTTGCCACGAAAGGGCACATCATAGCTGTTGTGCGCAAGCAGGATGAGATAGTTTTCATCCAATGAGACACACGAGATGACGGCGTTATAAAACGCCTGCCGTGCGTCGCTATCGGTCAGCTTGCTTTCACGCAGACGCATGAGCAGTGCATGCGCCTCACCGTGCATGACCTCATCATTGCTGAACGGGAGGTCAATGAGGTTTTTGCCAAGCGTGCCGGACAGACTTTTTTTCAGCAGGCTCAAGTAGGCCTCGTATTCCTCCTTACTGGTCAGTCCGAGCGACTGCTCAAAGGTGGAAATAATCGAGCGGTTTTCATTGACATAGCAGCCATAGATTTTTTCAATTGCGTTATGGTCGGGACGGAGCTGCCGACGCAGCTCTGCAACTTCTTTTTCAATCATTGCGTTTCTCCTGTGGTTTTCAATCGATTTTTACCATTGGTATTAAAGCATAGGTATTATTGTAACGGAAAAAAGCGGTTTGTCAACCGTGTGTTCCAGCAGAGCAAGAACGAAACGCCAATTGAATGTCTGGCGTTTTGTTTGCATGCTGTGTGGCACAACTGGTCGGCTGTTTTTGGCGTTGAGGAATAAAACCCATTCCTGTTGCTAATTCTCGGCACAATCACACGGGATTCTTCTATTTCGTGTGAATATAGATAATCCGCTTCTTTTCGAATATTGGAAATTTGGGGTGGGGAAAAGGATGCAATAAGCATGCGTACCCCTGCCGCGTCGGGATTTCTTATAGCGTGTATGGCATCGTTTTTTTAGGCTTTGTTATAGTGCAATAATTTTTTTGAAAAAATCATTGACAAATATGGAAAGATTCTGTATTATAGTTAGCGTAAGCTAACGAGCAAATCATTGAATTATGCGCAATTGTCATGGTAGCACAGCAATATACAGTGTGGAACTTAATACCAAAGCGGTGTATATTTTTTTAAACAAAGGTTAGCGTATGCTAATGCAGGAGGAGCATCAAATGAGTGTTGTAATTGTAGGCGGAAACGACTGTATGGTTCGTCGGTATAAGGATTTGTGTAAGCAATATCAATGCCAGGCGAAGGTTTTTACGCAGATGAAGGATGGGCTGAAGAATAAGATTGGATGTCCTGATTTGTTGGTGTTGTTTACCAGTACCATGTCGCACAAGATGGTGCGCTGTGCACTGAATGAAACCAAGGGACAAAACATGATTGTAGCGCGTGCGCATTCCAGCTCGATGTCCGCTCTGCGCGGTATTTTGGAGCAGCATGCGACGCCAAATCAAATTTCATAATGAAAGGTTGAAGTAAGTATGAGTAAAGTTGCAGTTGTATTTTGGAGCGGCACGGGAAATACCGAGGCAATGGCAAATGCGGTCGTTGCCGGTGCGCAGAAAAAAGGTGCGGAGGTATCGGTTTTTGGTCCGTCTGACTTCAATTCCTCAATGGTAGGGGATTACAGCGCCATTGCATTTGGTTGTCCGGCTATGGGCGCCGAGGTATTAGAGGAATCGGAATTCCAGCCGATGTTTGATGAAGTTCAGACAAAGCTGGGCGGCAAGAGCATTGCGCTTTTTGGCTCCTATGGCTGGGGAACTGGCGACTGGATGCGCAGCTGGGAAGAGGTGTGCAATGATGCGGGTGCAATGCTAGCGTGCGACAGCGTAATCTGCAACGAGATGCCAGACGAAGCGGGACTCGCTGCATGCAGCGCGCTCGGTGAAGCATTGGCTGGCTGAATGCATCTATCCTACAATATATCCGATTAAGACAAATCTTCAAGCAAAAAACAGACATATAATAAACGACCGGAACTCTGCTGAATATGCAGCTGCCGGTCGTTTGTTTATATGCGCCCATCGGGAACGCAAAAACCGCTTGAAAACAACGGTTCAAGCGGTCTGCGTGGTACGCCTGATGCGATTCGAACGCACGGCCTTTAGAGTCGGAGTCTAACGCTCTATCCAGCTGAGCTACAGGCGCATTTCAAATGTTTCCGCACCGCATTTGGTCATTTTTTTGCAAAAATTCCATTGTCGAGCAGTGCGGAGAAATCCTAACAGTTCATATTATAACAAGCAAATGCCGCTTTGTAAAGCAAAATTTAAACAACTGCGCTTTATGCTGTTTTCCCCTGTTCTGTAACACATCATGACATGCCTACGCATCACAGAAAAAAATAAAAAAAATGTTGTTGACATTTGGAAAAACAGCTGATATAATAAATACCGTTGCAGCGAGGAAGTGCTGTAAAACATCGGAATAACGAGGTGTGGCTCAGTTTGGTAGAGCGCTGCGTTCGGGACGCAGAGGCCGTGGGTTCAAGTCCCGCCACCTCGACCAACTATCGCAAGCGTTTTTACGTTTGCGATTTTTTTAGGCTCTATGTCAATAGTTGGGGTAGAGATAAAAACCAATAATCGAAAG
>CAZEMM010000031.1:0-23132 GCA_964513445.1 uncultured Butyricicoccus sp.
CATTACAGGAGATTGTGCAGAAAAACCGGCAGGAGACGCTGCACTATCACCTGAGCGGAGAGAGCGGGCCGGATCATGACAAGCGGTTTACCGTGCAGGTGCTGCTCAACCGCAATATTTTTGCCGAGGGCACAGGCCGCAGCAAAAAGGAAGCGGAGCAGATGGCGGCAAAGGCCGCGCTCGAGCTGATGGGACAGGTCTGATATGGCGTCCATCGTGCCGATTTTCGTCCCGCATGCGGGCTGCCCGTGCCGCTGCGTGTTTTGCAACCAGCGCGCGATCGCCGGGCAGAGCGAACGGATGACGCCCGAACGGGCGGACGCCATACTCGAGCAGGCGCTGTCCGCGCTGTCGGCAGATGCGCCCGCGCCGCAGGCGGCGTTTTATGGCGGGAGCTTTACGGCAATCGCGCAGGATGAGCAGGAGGCACTGCTCGCCGTAACTGACCGGTACATCGCGAACGGACGGCTGTCCGACGTGCGCTGCTCGACCCGTCCGGACGCGGTGGATGCGCAGACGCTTGCGCGCCTTGCGCGGCACGGCATGACCACGGTGGAGCTGGGCGCGCAGTCGATGGATGACGCCGTGCTGCGGCTTTCGAAGCGCGGACATACGGCGGCGGACACGATACGCGCGGCGCGCTGTGTCAAGGCCGCAGGCATGCAGCTGGTTTTGCAGACGATGGTCGGCTTACCGGGCGACACCCGTGAAAAGGCCGTGCAGACGGCGCACAGCATCGCGCAGCAAAAGCCGGACGGCGTGCGCATCTATCCGACCGCTGTGCTGCCGCACACTGCGCTGTTTGCGCTGTGGCAGGCGGGTGCGTATCAGCCGCTGGACAACGCGCAGGCCGCCGTGTGGTGCGCGGACATGCTGGAGATTTTCCTGCAAGCGGGCATCCCGGTCATCCGCATCGGACTCAACCCGACGCCGGAGCTTGACCGCTCGGTCGCCGCCGGAGCGTATCATCCGGCAATGGGCGAGCTTGTGTGGAGCGAGCTGTGGTACCGTCGTCTGCGCGCACAGCTGGAGGACGGCGCCGACGGGACGTTTTATGTGCCGCCGAGGGAGCTGTCCCGCGCGGTCGGCTATCGCCGCCAGAACATCACGCGGCTGCAGACGGAATTCCCCCAGCGGCGCATTCGCATCCATCCGGCTGAAGATAGCAGCAAATAAGAGACCCGCAGCGCGTCTACCGCGTGCACAGGCTACTGTGCATGATTTTGGCTTCCGCTGCGGCTTTTTTGTATAAAACTGCCGTTACACGCGCGCGATTGTGATGGAAGAGATTGCAAGCGGCGAAAAAACATGCTATCATGTATACTAGCATCGGTATCGCCGCGGCAGCGGGCTGACCGAAATTCAACCGTAAGCATGAGGGATCCGCGTGTATTTAAAATCACTTGAGATGCAGGGGTTTAAATCGTTCCCCGACCGGACGGTCATCCGGTTTACCGACGGCATGACAGCCATTGTCGGCCCGAACGGAAGCGGCAAATCCAATATATCCGACGCTATCCGATGGGTGCTCGGTGAACAGTCCACCAAGAGCCTGCGCGGCGCAAAAATGGAGGACGTTATTTTTGGCGGCACAGCCAAGCGCGGCGCGATGGGCTTTGCGCAGGTGACGCTGATTTTGGACAATTCCGCCGGACAATTTCCGGTCGATGCGACAGAGGTCATGGTCTCGCGCAAATATTACCGTTCCGGTGACAGTGAGTACGCGATCAACCGCAAGAGGGTGCGCCTGCGCGATGTGCGCGAGGTGTTTATGGACACCGGCCTCGGTCATGATGGATATTCCATCATTGGACAGGGGCGCATTGATGAGATTCTTGCGGTCAAAAGTGCGGACCGGCGCGAGGTCTTTGAGGAGGCTGCCGGCGTGACCCGTTTTCGCACGCGCAAGGAGGAGGCGGAGCGCAAGCTGGATCAGACGGCGGAAAATCTCGTCCGCATCCGCGATATCTGGAGCGAGCTGGACGCGCGCTCCGGCCCGCTGGAAAAGCAGGCGGAGAGCGCCAAGCAGTACCTGCTGCTGCGCGATGAGCTGCGGCTGCATGAGGTTTCCCTGTGGCTGCACACGCTGGACGGCATGAAGGATGCGCGCGAGCAGGCCGAGCGCGCCCGTCTGGAGGCGGCACAGCAGCTGGAGCAGGCGCGCGCCAAGCAGCAGACGCAGTATGACCGCTCCGAGCAGATCTCCGGGCAGATGCAGCAATCCGACATGCAGGCGGATGGCCTGCAGCGCGCGTTGTCCGACGCGGAGCAGCAGGCCGCCGACCTGTCGCGCCGCGCGGCCGTGCTCGAGGAGAGCCGCCGCAACGCGACGGAAAATATTGGACAGACAAAGGGACAATTACAGGCACAGCGCGAGCAGAGCAGCGCGCTGGCACAGCAGATACAGGCACGTGAGGCGCGTCTGACGGAATTGGAGCATGAAGCTGCGTGTACCCGTAAGACGCTTGACCATGTGCAGGAGGAAATTGCGCAGGTGACCGCCCGCATCGACGGCGGACAGCAGCAGACACAAAAGCTGCGCGCGCATGTGGACGCGTGCAATGAAAAGGTGTTTGCGGCGCAGGCGGATCGCCGTGCCGCAGAGGGACAGCTGGAGGCGATGGACGCGCGCCACGATACAGTCGACGGCGAGATGCGCGACGCACAGCAGCGCATGCAGGCGGCTGCGGATGAGCAGACTGCCATGCAGCGGCAGATGGATGCACTCGAGGCCGAGATTACACAGGACGAGACGCGCCAGAAGCAGCAGCGCGATGCTGCGGATGAGGCGGCGCGCGCGCTGCGCGAGGCCAGACGCGACCACGCGGAGCAGCAGGCCGCGCTGATCGACAGCCAAAACCGCGTGCGCATGCTCACTGAGCTGCAGCGCGATTACGAGGGCTTTTCGCGCGCCGTCAAGCTGGTCATGGGACGCGCCCAGTCAGGCGAACTGAACGGTGTGCGCGGGCCGCTTTCGTCGCTCATCCATGTGTCGGACGACTGCGTCACGGCGATTGAAACCGCGCTGGGTGCGGCGGCGTCTAACATCATCGTGGAGCACGCGGAGGATGGACGCGATGCCATTGCGCTGCTTAAAAAGCGGGATGGCGGACGCGCGACGTTTTTGCCGATGGATACCATTCGGCCGCAGTCGCTCAGGGAGACCGGTCTGGAACGCGCGGACGGCTTTGTGGGCATCGCTGCCGAGCTGGTGCAGTGCGAGCCGGATTACCGCGCGATTGTGCAAAACGCGCTCGGACGCACGGTCGTGATGCGCGATATGAACTGTGCGCTGCGCATGGCGCGGCAATATCACAACCGCTTCCGCATTGTCACACTGGACGGACAGATTATCAATGCGGGCGGCTCGATGACCGGCGGCTCGGTCGGGCGTTCGTCCGGCATTTTATCGCGTGCCAATCAGCTCGAGCAGATGAAACAGCGCGCCGCCGGACAGCAAAAGCGTCTGGACGCGCTGACTGCGCGCGGAAAGCAGCTGGCACAGCAGGCCGAGCAGACGGCGCAGGAGGCGGAGAAGGCATCCACAGCGCTGGCGGCAAAACGGCAGACGCTGGCGGCAAAGCGCGCACAGGCACAGCAGCATCAGCTGCTGGTGGATAATTTGACACAGGCAGAGCGTCAGCTGCGCACCGAACAGGCGGACGCGGCACAGCTGCGCGACCGGCTGCGGCAGCGCATCGACAGCCTGGGAAAAACGATAGAGGAGCTGACCGGGCAGCGGGAGCGCGCGGCACAGCAGCTGGGCAGCGTTGCCGGACAGACGGAGGAGACAGCGCAGACACTCGCGGCGCTCGGCGAGCAGGCGGCGCAGCTGCGCACAACGCTCGCGCAGGGGCGCACCGAGCAGGACAGCATCGGACAGGCGCTGGCCGACCTCAGGAAGATGATGGACAGCGCGCAGTCGACGGCGGACGAACAGGTACGCCGTCTGGAGGAATATGAGACCGGTATCCGGCAGGCGGGCGAGGAGCTGGCTGCTCTGGAGATGCGCGCGGCGCAGACAGAGCAGGAAATTCAGCGACTGCGCGGTGCGTTGCAGGACTGCGGCAAGGCACGCATGGGACTGGAAAAGGAAAAAAATGATGCGGAACGACAGGCGCGCGAGATTGGACAGGACATTGTGCTGCTTGAGCGGCGTCACACCGAGACGGAGGCCGCCGCGCAGCGCATTCGCGGTGAGGAACAGCAGATTTTAGACCGCATGTGGGACAGCTATGAGCTGACGCCGACGGCGGCGCGCCCGCTGGCGCATGCAGTCACAGACAAGCCGGAGGAGGAAAAACAGGCGGCGGAGCTGCGCCGCAGCATCAAGGCGCTGGGGCCGGTCAATCTCGCGGCGGTGGAGGAATATACCGCGCTGCGCGAACGGCTGACATTCCTGACCGAGCAAAAGGACGATCTGGAACAGGCGGAGCGCGAGCTGCGCGGCGTCATCGAGCAGCTGACCGAACAGATGAAGGAGGTATTTGCCGCTTCTTTCGCCCAGCTCAACCAATACTTTGGCGAGACATTCCGTGAGATATTTGACGGCGGTAATGCCGAGCTGCGGCTGGAGGATGAGACGGATATTCTGGGCTGCGGCATTGAGATCAATGTCACACCGCCCGGCAAAACGGTCAAGAGCCTGTCGCTGCTGTCCGGTGGCGAGAAGGCGTTTGTCGCCATCGCGTTGTATTTTGCGATACTCAAGGTGCGGCCGACGCCGTTCTGTGTGCTCGATGAGATCGAGGCCGCGCTGGACGATGTCAATGTCACGCGGTTCGCGCAGTATTTGCGGCGGCTGTCGGACAAGACGCAGTTTATTATTATCACGCATCGCCGTGGTACGATGGAAGAAGCGGACATGCTCTATGGCGTCACGATGCAGGAGCGCGGTGTGTCCAAGCTGCTCATGCTGAATATTTCAGATGTGGAAAAGCGGCTCGGGCTGGAGCTGAAATAGAAACATGTGGAGGAAACTCGATGGGATTTTTTGATAAGATCAAGCAGGGACTGAAAAAAACCACTGAGGCGGTCAGCGAGTCGTGGAACGATGTGCTGGCGACCTTTGTCAAGGTGGATGAGGATTTGCTGGAGGATCTGGAGGAGGCGATGATCCTCGCGGATCTGGGCACTGCGACAGCATCGCGCGCGGTAGATGCGCTGCGCGACCGCGCCAAGCACCAGCGCATCGATACACAGGGCGCGCTGCGGGATGCGCTGTGTGATATTCTCAGCGAGATGATGCAGGAGGACACAGGTCTGGACGTTTCCAGCGAGCCTGCGGTCATTTTGGTCATCGGCGTAAACGGCGTCGGCAAGACAACGACCATTGGCAAGCTGGCAGCGGCGTATACGGCGCAGGGCAAGCGTGTCATGCTGTCGGCGGCGGATACCTTCCGCGCGGCGGCGGCAGACCAGCTGTCCATCTGGGCTAAGCGCGCGGGCGCGGATATCGTGCGGCATGGCGAGGGCGCTGACCCGGCAGCCGTCGTATTTGATTCGATCGCGGCGGCAAAAGCGCGCGGCTGCAATATCATCATCGTCGATACGGCGGGGCGTCTGCACAACAAGACCAATTTGATGAATGAACTGAATAAGATCGACCGCGTGATCGCGCGTGAGCTGCCGGATTCCAGCCGTGAGACGCTGCTGGTACTGGACGCGACGACGGGACAGAACGCGGTATCACAGGCGGAGCAGTTTAACAAGGCGGCGAAGCTGACAGGCATTGTGCTGACCAAGCTGGACGGCACGGCGAAGGGCGGCATTGTCGTCGCAATTTCAGCTGGACTGGGCGTACCGGTCAAGTACGTCGGCGTCGGTGAGGGCATTGACGATCTGATGCCGTTTGAGCGAAGGGCGTTCGTGCAGGCGCTGCTGCCAGCGGAGGAGGAATGACGATGGCAAGACCGGATTTACGGCGCAACGATGAAATGCGCAAAATGAAGCTGACCCCTGACTTTACCATGCATGCCGAAGGCTCTGTGCTCATTTCGGTGGGCAATACCAAGGTGCTGTGCAACGCGTCGGTGGAGGAAACCGTCCCGCCGCATGTCAAGGGCACGGGACGCGGCTGGGTCACGGCGGAGTACAGCATGCTGCCGCGCGCGACCAATACGAGAAACCGCCGCGATATTTCCAAGCTGAAGCTAAATGGCCGCAGTGCAGAGATTCAGCGCCTGATCGGCCGCGCGCTGCGCGCGGTAACGGATATGCAGCAGCTCGGAGAGCGGCAGATCATAGTGGACTGCGATGTTTTGCAGGCGGACGGCGGCACGCGCTGCGCCTCCATCACCGGCGGCTATGTCGCGCTGTGGCTGGCATGCAAACGGCTGGTGGATGCGGGCGTCATCGAAAAAATGCCGCTCACCGGACAGGTCGCGGCGGTGTCTGCAGGTATCTGGGACGGCGAGGCCATTCTGGATTTGGCGTATGAGGAGGATTCTCATGCGATTGTCGACGCGAATTTCGTCATGACGGAAAAGGGCGAATTCGTGGAGATTCAGGGTACCGGTGAGGGCCGCCCGTTTACCAAGGAGGAACTGACGCGCATGATGTCGCTTGCGCGCCGCGGAACAGCAAAGCTGTGCCGTGAGCAACGAAAAATTACAGGAGAAATCGGATGAAATTTGTACTCGCAACAAAGAATAAGGGGAAGATTCAGGAGGTACGTGATATCTGTGAGCCGTTAGGCTTTGAAATTGTGCCGATGCCGGAGGACTTTCCGGAGATCATCGAGGATGGGGAAACGTTTGAGGAGAATGCGCTGATTAAGGCGCGCGCAGTCTGCCGGGCATTGGGGCTCCCCGCGATTGCGGATGACTCCGGACTGATGGTGGATGCGCTGGATGGTTTTCCGGGTATTCATTCCGCGCGCTGGGCGGGACCGAACGCGACCGCGCATGAGCGCAATTTGCTGCTGCTGGACAAGATGCTGCAGGTACCCGAGGCACAGCGCGGCGCGCAGTTTGTGTGCGCGGCGGCCTGCGTGCTGCCGGACGGCAGATCGTTTACGGTGCGCGGACAATGCCGCGGCACACTGCTGGATGCAGAGCACGGTGACGGCGGCTTTGGCTATGACCCGATTTTTTGTGTGCCGGAATATGGATGTACATTCGGTGAGCTGTCGGTGGACGTTAAAAACTCTATTTCACACCGCGCACGCGCCTTTACCGCGCTTGCCAGCGCACTGCGCGCGTACATAGAAGAAGTAGGAGGAGAGCCATGCTGACAAGCAAGCAGCGTGCACAACTGCGCAAATATGCAAATCCGATCGGGGACAGTGTGCTCATCGGGAAGGAAGGACTGACGGATGCCGTCATCGCGCAGACGGATGAGGTGCTGGAAAAGCACGAGCTGATAAAAATAAAAATTTTGGAGACGGCGATGCTATCCCCGCGCGAGGTACAGCGCGTTTTGTGCGACGAGCTGGGTGCGGAGCCGGTGCAGTGTATTGGCACGAAGGCGGTTATTTTCCGCGTGGCGCGTGAGCCGGAAAACCGGCATATCCAGCTAACGGTATGAGCCGCATCGGGATATTGGGCGGTACCTTTAATCCGCCGCACAATGGGCATATCCATGCCGCAAGGCAGGCGGTCGAGACGCTGCGGCTGGATGAAATGCTGCTTATGCCGGATAACATCCCGCCGCATAAAACCATGCCGACTGGCTCCGCAACAGGCGCGCAGCGGCTGGAGATGGCGCGGCTGGCGGCGGAGGAGATACCGCGGGCGCGGGCAATTGATATTGAGCTGAGGCGCGGCGGGCGAAGCTATACGGTGGACACGATGCGCCGTCTGCGGCAGGCGCTGCCGGACGACACGCTGTACCTGCTCATGGGTACGGATATGCTGCTGACGCTTGAGCAATGGCGTGAGCCGCAGGCACTGTGTCAGCTGGTACGGCTTGCGGTGGTCGCGCGTGACGCGCGCGACCGTGAGGCGATTGCGCGCAAGGCTTTGCTGCTGCGCGAGACCTGGCGGGCGGAGATTGATGTGATCGACTGTCCGGCGCTGCCGGTCTCATCCACGAACCTGCGCGCAGACCGTGCGCTGTGCCGGCGCATGACGCCGGATAGCGTCTTTGCATATATCCAGCGGGAGAAGCTGTACTTTTAAAATAGAGAAGACCACATTTGTTCCAACGGCTTGGAGGATTGACGATGCGTTACGATGACGAAACCAGAAGAGATATTCTTTCCCGATTGTCGGGATACCGCCTCAAGCATACGCTGGGCTGCGAGAAAGCAGCGCGCGAGCTTGCCCAAAAATATGGCGCGGATGAGGATGTATGTGCTTTTGCCATGCTTTTGCATGATATCACCAAGACATTTTCTAAGGAAGAGCAGTTGAACTTATGTGAAAAATACGGTATAATACCTAACGATGTCGAAAAGTCAGAGTGGAAGATGCTGCACGGCAAGACCGCCGCCGCCATCGCCGCTGATGTATACGGCGCGCCGAAGGAAATGGTACATGCGATCGCGTATCATACGACTGGCTGCGCGGGCATGACATTGTTGGATAAAATCGTGTATATGGCGGATTATATTGAAGAAAACCGCAGCTTTGACGGCGTCAAAACGGCGCGCAAGCTGGCAGCTCGTGATTTGGACAAGGCGATGCTGTACGGTGTGAATGCGTCGCTGCGTGATTTGCTTCACCGCGGCAAGCTGATACATATCGACACTGTCGAGGCGAGAAATTGGCTGCTTGCGACGATGGAAAAGTAAAGGGATAGGTGTATGGATAAAAAAAAGAAACGGGTATTCCGACTGCTACTGCTGTTTCTTGGTGTACTGGTCGTGTCGTGCGGCATCGGGTATTTTGGATTTTGTTATTGGATAAACTCCTCCGGCAGCCTGGTTATGGCCACCGATGAGGTAGATATGGATTCGATGGATCAAGGCTCCGCAGTTGTTGTAAGCGGTGCGAATCGGAAGGACGGCGTGTTTACCCTGTTCATCGGCGCGACGGATGAGGATGAGACGCGCACGGATTCCATGATGGTGCTGGTGTTTGACACTGTACATCACAAGGCGGGCATCATCAATATCCCGCGCGATACGCTGGTGGACTGCAACCGGACCGGCGCGGCGCGCAAAATCAATGCGGCGTATGCGTCCGGTATCGACGAGATGCTCGACGAGGTCGCCGACGTCATCGGATTCCGTCCGGATAAATATCTCGTCGCCAATTTTGACGCGATTGAGGAGATCGTGGACACGCTCGGCGGTATCGACTATGAAATTCCGTTTGACATGAGCTATCACGATGAGATGCAGGATCTGTCCATTGAATTTGAGGCCGGTATGCAGCATTTGGATGGCAAGCAGACGGTCGAATTTTTGCGCTGGCGCCACAACGACGACGGCACCGGCTATGAAAACGGCGATCTCGGCCGCGTGGAAAAGCTGCAGACCTTTCTCAAGGCGCTGGGCAAAAAAATGCTCTCGCCCGTGAATATTTTAAAGATTCCATCGCTTGCGAAATGCGTCTTTGACAATGTGGAGACCGATTTGACCTCCGCGCAGATTTTGTGGGTCGGCATGCAGGCGCTGCATGTGGACATGGACAGCGGCATTGAAACGCAGACGCTGTACGGCGACGAGGCGATCGTCGATCTCGGCACGGAGATATGGTTCTTTATCGCGGATGAGGATATGATACGCGATCAGATCAACGAATACTTTAATCCATACACCTATGACCTGACAGAAGAGGATTTTAACATCATCACCCCCGAATATTTTGGCATCTATTCGCAGAGCTGGCACGATGAAAAGGCCTGCCGCTACGCGATGTACGAGGAACAGGAGCAAGAGCAGGACGGCAGCGCGTCGGATGCGGACAATACCGACACGCTCGGCGTGGATGCCAAGCACAATTATGAGGATGATGGTGCGGACGATAACCAGGAATATTTTGACGACGATTGACACGTCGGACTGAGGAGATCGATTATGGCAAATAAGACCAATGAAGCATATGTCAAGGCGATGGCGCTTGCGCTGGACAGCAAAAAGGGCCGGGATATTCAGGTGCTCAGGGTGGCGGAGCTGACCGCGCTGGCAGAATATTTCGTCATCTGTACGGCGACCAGCACAACGCAGGTCAAGGCGCTGTCGGATGAGGTGGAGTTCCGCCTTAAGACCGATCACGGCGTCATGCCGCATCATATTGAGGGACATGATTCCGCCAGTTGGATTCTGCTGGATTACGGCTTTGCGCTCGTGCACGTCTTTTTGGAGGAGGCGCGCAGCTTTTACGGACTGGAAAAGCTGTGGAAGGACGCGGCTGTCGTTCCGCTCGACGAGCTTTAACGGCCGGGAAAGCATGCCGTTTTAATACGCTGAAACCCGTTTGCATATTTCAACATAGATAGGAGTCAGAAAATCGTGGAAAAATACGATTATAAAGCAATTGAAGCCAAGTGGCAGAAGGTCTGGGATGACAAGCAGGCGTTTGTCGCGAGCACGGACTATTCCAAGCCGAAATATTACGCGCTGGTTGAGTTCCCGTATCCGTCGGGCGCGGGTCTGCATGTCGGACATCCGCGCTCGTATACCGCATTGGATATCGTCGCGCGCAAGCGCCGTATGCAGGGCTATAACGTGCTATATCCGATGGGCTGGGACGCGTTCGGTCTGCCGACAGAGAACTTCGCCATTCAGAACCACATTCATCCGTCCGTCGTGACTGAGCAGAATGTGGCGCGCTTTAAGAGCCAGCTCAAGGCGCTCGGCCTGTCGTTTGACTGGAGCCGTGAGATCAATACCACCGATCCGAGCTATTACAAGTGGACGCAATGGATCTTCCTCCAGATGTTTAAAAAGGGTCTGGCATATAAAAAGGAAATGGCGGTCAACTGGTGCACAAGCTGTAAATGCGTGCTGGCGAACGAAGAGGTTGTCAACGGCGTGTGCGAGCGGTGCGGCAGCGAGGTCGTGCGCCGCAATAAGAGCCAGTGGATGCTCAAAATCACCGAGTATGCGCAGCGCCTGATTGATGATCTGGACGAGGTGGACTACATCGACCGCGTCAAGGCGCAGCAGAAGCATTGGATCGGCCGTTCGACCGGCGCGGAGGTCGACTTTGCGACCACCGAGGGTGATACGCTGACCATATATACCACGCGTCCGGACACGCTGTTCGGCGCGACCTATATGGTCATCTCGCCGGAGCATCCGATGATCGAAAAGTGGGCGGATAAGCTGACCAATATCGACGCGGTGCGCGCATACCGCGAGGAGGCGGCGCGCAAGTCCGACTTTGAGCGCACGGAGCTGGTCAAGGACAAGACTGGCGTCAAACTGGACGGCGTGCGCGCGATCAATCCGGTCAATGACCGTGAGATTCCGATTTTTGTTTCCGATTACGTGCTCATGAGCTACGGCACCGGCGCAATCATGGCGGTACCGGCGCACGACGAGCGCGACTGGGATTTTGCAAGGAAATTCGATCTGCCGATTATAGAGGTCGTCAAGGGCGGCAACGTACAGGAGGCCGCGTTTACCGACTGCGCGACCGGCGTGATGGTCAATTCCGGTTTCCTGGACGGCATGTCCGTCGAGGAGGCGAAAAAGGCGATCACTGATTTCCTGACCGAAAAGGGCGTCGGTCACGCAAAGGTCAACTACAAGCTGCGCGACTGGGTTTTCTCCCGCCAGCGCTATTGGGGCGAGCCGATTCCGCTGGTCAAGTGCGAAAAGTGCGGCTGGGTGCCGATTCCGGAGAGCGAGCTGCCGCTGACGCTGCCGAACGTCGATTCATATGAGCCGACGGATGACGGTGAGTCGCCGCTGGCCTCCATGACCGATTGGGTCAACACCACCTGTCCGTGCTGCGGCGGTCCGGCGAAGCGCGAGACGGACACGATGCCGCAGTGGGCGGGCTCGTCGTGGTACTTCCTGCGCTATATGGATCCGCACAATGATGAGGCGCTGGCCTCTAAGGAAGCGCTGAACTATTGGGGCCAGGTCGACTGGTATAACGGCGGCATGGAGCACACCACGCTGCATCTTCTGTATTCGCGTTTCTGGCATAAGTTCCTGTATGACATCGGCGTGGTGCCGTACAGCGAGCCGTATCACAAGCGCACGAGCCACGGCATGATTCTCGGCCTCAATCCGCGCAGCTTTGTCAACCTGCCGGAGGACGAGAAAAAGGCAATGCTGGCGCAGTACGGCGACGAGAAGGCCGCACAGCGCGCACTGGTTGAGAAATACGGTGAGATGGCGGATCATCCGGTTGTCAAGATGTCCAAGTCGCTGGGTAATGTCGTCAATCCGGACGAGACGATCGACGAGTACGGCGCGGATACCATGCGTCTGTATGAGATGTTTATCGGTGATTTTGAGAAGTCCGCCGCATGGTCGCAGAAGGCCATCAAGGGCTGCCGCCGCTTTGTTGAGCGCGTGTGGAACCTGTTTGACAAGGTACAGCCGGGCGACGCGTACAGCGAGCAGAACGAGGTCGCGATGCACCGCACCATCCAGAAGGTGACGGAGGATATCGAGGAGCTCAAGATGAACACCGCCATTGCGCAGATGATGACGCTGCTCAATCAGCTGTACGACAAAGGCGTCAACCGCGCGGAATACAAAACGCTGCTGACGCTGCTCAATCCGTTTGCGCCGCATGTGACGGAGGAGCTGTGGCAGATGCTCGGGGAGACCGATCTGCTCAGCCTGCACACGTGGCCGGCATACGACGAGGCAAAGACCGTCGAGTCGTCCATCACGATCGCGGTTCAGATCAACGGCAAGGTCAAGAGTAAGATCACGATCCCGCTGGATTGCCCGAAGGACGACACGCTGGCGGCCGCTGTGGCGGACGAGAAGATCAGCGCAGCCATCGCGGGCAAGACGGTGGTCAAATCCATCGTTGTTCCCAATAAAATTGTCAATATCGTGGTCAAGTAATGCTGCTTTCTTGCGGGTTTGCGATAAAACGAAAAACTAGTGCTTGACAGTAGTAGGCGAAAACGATATAATATAACCACGGCATTTTTGCCGGATGTGCAAAAGCGTTTATTGGCAACGCGCGGAGGGAGGGAAAACAATGTCGGAAGTCCGCGTAAAGGAAAACGAGTCTCTCGATAGCGCACTGAGAAGATTTAAGAGATCGTGCGCAAAGGCGGGTGTGCTTTCCGAGCTTCGCAAGCGTGAGCATTATGAGAGCCCGAGCGTAAAGCGCCGTAAGAAGTCCGAGGCAGCTCGCGCTAAGAGAAGAAAGTATTGATTTACTATACTGCTCAAACAACACCGGAATGGGGCGAACCTGTTCCGGTGTTTTTCTGTGTATATTTTTTTGCGCAGCGCACATACTGTGGGTGGAGTGGAAATCCCCGGCGTCCGCACGACGGCGCGCCGGCGCGCCCGTGCGGCGGAGAGAAACATGACCCGGCTCGGACTCTGTGAACGGAACATGTGCCGGACGGGGCGGAATCAGGCTTCCTGCAAGAGCGGGGAGTCTGATTTTATATCCATTTGATGTACTTTTCAAATGTCGGCGGTTGTGCTATAATAGGCTCATCAAACAGCCGAGGGAGGCACAGTATATGAGCAAAACGGAGAAATTTTTCCGCGCGATGGCGTGGTTGTTTTTGGGCGTTGTCATTGGATTTCTGATCGCGCCGATCAAGGGCGGCACCAACGTCACGATTGCCAGCAACAATGTCGGCGCGGATAGCTTTGATTTTTCAAGTGATGACGACAACGATGACGGCGATGGCGATGACGGCGTCGCGCACGAATGAGCGGGAAGAGAATATGAAACAGGCAAAAAAAAAGGAAGCGGACGGCTTTTGGGTCAGCGACGAGCGGCGCATCACGGAGCAGTGCAGGGCGGTGTATCCGACGCTGTATAAGCTGCTGCGCGCCGTGATGTGGGTGACCATCGCGGTATGGGCGGTTACGCTGCTCTGTCCCACCGTGCTGGCTAAATATGTCGCCAGCTATGCCGCATGGGGCCATACCTTTGAAACCGTCACGCTCGTGCTCTCCGCCGTCATGCTCGTGGCCTATTGCGTCGCGAACTATTTCTGGCAGGAGAAGATGAAGAAATTCCGCAAAAAGTAAATCCAAAAAACCCCAAAAGAAAAGGAACCGCAAGCGATACGGTTCCTTTTTTATGCTTTTCATGCAGAGTAAAGAATTTTCACTGCGAGCCTTTTGTCCGGCTGCACCTGCTTACTTGACAGCGTTCAGCTTGAGGGTCAACGCACTCTTCTTGTTCGCAGCCTTGTTCTTATGAATCAGATGACTTGCAGCGGCCTTATCTACAGCCTTGACTGCGGTCTTATATGCAGCAGCTACCGCGCTCTTGTCCTCAGATGCTACAGCAGCGTCAAACTTCTTCAGAATGGTTTTCAGCTCGGAACGAGCAGCCTGATTGCGTGCGTCCTTGACCTTCGTGACCTTCACACGCTTCTTGGCAGACTTGATATTCGGCATTTGTGTCCACCTCCTTACTCCATCTATTAGTCAGTGACTATGATTTTATCATGATGTGCCGCAAAAATCAAGCGTATTTTCCGTATTTTCGCTTATTTTTTTCCAGATTGTACAAATGCACAAGAGCAAACGCACATAGAATTGGAAACCATGGAACATAATAACCGTGAGGAGAGGATGCACATGGCGATTCGCACGGATTTGGCTGTCGAGGCGCTGGAGGGCAGCCGCGCCGCCGAAGAAGATGCGCGGCAGAGCACGGAAACCATTGAGGGACTAAAGCTGACGCAGGTGGATATTCTGCGCGAGACCGAGCTGGGCAAGCCGCCCGGACGGTACCTGACGCTGGATGTGGATGCGCTGCTGCGGCGCGAGGAGGATGCGTTTGCGCGCACCTGCCGCGCGCTGGCGCAGGCGCTTGACCGTCTGCTGCCGGCGGGACGCGACATGTGCGCACCGGTGCTGGTCATCGGTCTTGGCAACCGGGCGGTAACGCCGGATGCCATCGGGCCGCAGTGCTGCCAGAACGTGCTGGCGACGCGCCATCTGGTGGAACGCTCCCCGGCACAGTTCCGCGCATTCCGTCCGGTCGCGGTGCTCGCGCCGGGTGTGCTCGGTATGACGGGTGTGGAGACCGGCGAGATCGTACACGGCGTCATCGATCGCATTCGTCCGGGTCTGATCATTGCCGTTGACGCGCTTGCCGCGCGCCGGCTGAGCCGCCTGATGCGAACAATCCAGCTGACCGATACCGGCATCGTACCCGGCTCGGGCGTGGGAAATGCGCGCGCCGCGCTCACACGGCAGACGCTGGGCGTGCCGGTGCTCGCGGTAGGCGTGCCGACCGTTGTGGACGGCAGAACGCTCGCGGAGGATATCAGGCGGCAGAGCGGCGCGGACTGCGAGGCGCTGGACGATCTATACACGCCTGTGCTCGTCACGACACGCGATGTGGATGCGCAGGTGGCGGACGCCGCCCGTGTCATCGGATACGGCATCAATCTGTTTTTGCACCCCACTCTGGACATTCCGGATATCGACATGTTTTTGTCCTGACGCATATTTGTCCGAATTGCCGAATAGCATGGAGAGGGGAAAATGTAATCCATGCGAAAAAGGCGGCAGAGGACAGTATGAGAAAACGACGAGCAAACAAACGAAAAGCCGTGCTCCCGCTGTGGAGCGTGCCCGGACTGGTGCTGGCGGGCGGCCTGCTCGCCGTTGACCGGCTGGGTGCAGGCGGGCAGCTGGACGCGGCCGTGCAGACGCTCGCGGGCAATGCGGATTTTGTACAGGCAGCGTTGTCCAGCGAGGCAGGCGCGCTCGGCTGGGAATCGGTCAGTGAGCATACACCGGGCGAGGTCAGCGTTGAGGCGATGGTGGATGCCGAGCAGCTTCCGTCCAATCTTACGGATACGGAAAGCTGTGATACCGACGCGCGCACCGCGTTGGTCTCCGAGAGCCGATTTTTGCCGCCCGAGAATGTACAGCGTGCAGCGGAGGCCTCGGATGCGCCGGAAGAAACGGCAGACGGTGCGCCCATCAAATCGCTCACGATTACCGGAGAGAGCGGCGGCTATCCCGGCGCGGACGGCGTCTTTATTCAGAATGATTCGGGCCTGTCCTACGATCTGGATGAGATGCTGGCTGACCCCGTGCGGCTGCACAAAAACGACAGCGCCGACCAGCCGACCGTCCTGATCATACACACACATGGCAGCGAGGCGTATGTCGATCAGAGCGGCGGACGCTCGGAGGATCCCGACCACAGCGTTGTACACATCGGTGATGTGCTGACCGAGCTGCTGGAATCCAAGGGCATCGGTGTCGTGCATTGCCGCACGCTGATCGATGTACCCAGCTACAATCAGTCATACAGCCGCGCGATGGACATCATCGACGAGCAGCTTGACGAGACGCCTGACATTCAAATGGTCATCGACCTGCATCGCGACTCGATGATTACCGATTCCGGCATGGAATACAAGGTGGTCTCGGAAATTGACGGTACGCCGTGTGCCCAGCTGATGTTTGTCATGGGCACCAATGCGGGCGGACGCACACATGACAACTGGCGCGATAATCTGAGCTTTGCCGTCGGCCTGCAGCGCAGTCTGCTGGAGGCGTATCCGACGCTGATGCGCCCGATCAATTTGCGCAAGCAGCGTTTTAATGAGCAGGCGACAACCGGCAGTATGATTTTGGAATGCGGCACGAGCGCAAACACCATGCAGGAGGCGGAAAACGCCATCCGTGCTTTCGGAAGAGTTCTCGCCGAGCAGCTGGGTGCCGGCTGATGCGGGCACGTTCGAAAACAAAGGAAGGAACACAATGCGACCATCTGATTTGACGTTTACAACCGATTTAGATCACAATATTGCGCAAATGAAGCGGATTTTTGCGCATGACAATACGTTTATCTGCCGAGAGGTGCAGGGCAGCGGCACGCCTGCGCTGCGCGCCGCGCTGTTCTTTTTTGACGGCATGGTGGAGAGCGCGACGATCAACCAATCGCTGGTGCGCCCGCTCCGCCGCTGGGCGCGCGGCCCGCTGCCGATGGACGCGGTGATCCATGAGGTGCTCGAGGTGGACGATTGTCCGCTCGACCCCGGCATGGACAAGCTGTTTCAGGCATTTTTGTACGGCGACACCATTGTGCTGGTCGATGGCGACAGCCGTCCGGCGGTTGTCAACACCAAGGGCTTTGCCAAACGCTCACCGGAGGAGCCGGACAATGAAAAGGTGCTGCGCGGTCCGCGAGAGGGCTTTACCGAGGCCTTTATGGGCAATCTCGCGCTCATCCGCCGCCGTTTGCGCACGCCCGACCTGTGCTTTGAATTTATGCAGGTCGGCTCCGTGTCGGATACGACCGTGAGCCTGTGCTACATCGACGGCATTGCCGACCGGACGGTGCTGGATGAGGTCAAGCGCCGCGTGCAGCAGATTGATCTGGACGCCGTGCTGGATGCGAACTATTTGAGCGAGATCATGCGCGATGACCGCGCCTCGCCGTTTCCGACGACCGGCTTTACCGAGCGGCCTGATATCGTCGCGGCCAAGCTGCTGGAGGGGCGCGTCGCACTCGTCGTGGACGGCACGCCCGTCGTGCTCACCGTGCCGCATATTTTGCAGGAGACGCTTCAGGCGAACGACGACTACTATGTCTCCTATCTGTACACCAATCTGACGCGGTGGCTGCGCGCGCTTGGCTTTTTGCTCACGCTCATCCTGCCGGCGGTCTATGTCGCGCTGGTGACGTGGCAGCAGGAAATGCTGCCGACGCGGCTGTTGTTTTCCATCGCGGCATCGCGGCAGGGCGTGCCGTTTTCGACCTTTACCGAGGCAGTGGGCACACTGATCGTCTTTGAAATCCTGAAGGAGGCCGGGACGCGCACGCCGGACACGATCGGACAGGCGTTGTCCATTGTGGGCGGTCTGGTACTCGGACAGGCGGCGGTGGATGCGCGCTTTGTCTCCGCGCCCATGGTGATTGTCATCGCATTTTCCGGCGTGACCGCGCTCGTTGTGCCAAAGCTGCGCACGGCGACGCTGGTCTTTCGCTTCTTCCTGCTCGTGTGTGCGGCGGTGCTGGGATTGTATGGCGTGCTGTTTGGTCTGGCGCTCATTTTGGCACATGCCTGCCGCCTGACCTCGTTTGGCATCCCGTATCTGACCAATCTGCTGTCTGCGGAGAAGCACAGCCGGCGCGATGTGCTGCTGCGCTATCCGTGGTTTGCCATGAAGCCGCGCAGACGGTTTCTGGCGGGATGGAATGAGGTGCGCCGATGAAGCGGGCGATGGTACTGTTGCTGCCGCTGCTGTTGAGCGGGTGCACATGGCGCGACGCGGGCGATCTGTCCGCCGTCACCTCCGCTGCCATTGCGCGCGAAGGGGACGAATATGCGTTCACGGCGGAGCTTGCGCAGCCCAGCGGCGATACGCCGATTCCAAAGGCTGCGTTTGCGGCGGGAAGCGGCTCCGGCGCAGCGCAGGCGATCGACACGGTAGGCGCGGGACGGGACAGCCAGCTGTATTGGAGCCATACACGCGTGCTGCTGCTCGATGAGAGTGTGCTGTCGGCGGGCATTGCCGGGCTGACCGACGAGCTGACCGCTGCCAGTGAGGTGCGCCCGTCCGTGCGCGTGTGCGCGGCGATTGATACCGATGCGGCGGATATTCTGAGGGACACGCAATCGCTGTCCGGTGAGCCGGTCGGCTTTTCGCTGGGCGATGCGCTCGAGCAGGCGGTGCGCGCGTCGCAGTCGCCGGATGCGCAGCTCTATCGCGTGCTTGACCGCATACAGACGAAGGGCGTCGACGCGGTGCTGCCCGCCGTCTCGCAAAGGGACGGACAGGCTGTGCTGTCCGGCTGTGTGCTGCTGGATGCCGGCGGCGTGCAGTGCGGCAGGCTGGATGAAACGCAGACGACCGCGCTGTGCCTGATGCAGGCAAGCGGAGAGCAGGCGGTGGTTTACGATGCGGACGGCACGCGCATTGCACTTTCGGATTGCCAAGCCGACATGACAGCGGATGCGCAGCATGGCATCTGCATCCGTGTGCGGGCGAAGGCGGCGTGCACCGATGCGCGTCAGCTGCATCGCGCCGCCTACGTCGTGCGCATGCGCTGTATTGACACGGTGCGGCAGCTGGAGGCTGCGAACTGTGATGCGCTCGGTCTTGGCCGCGCGTGTGAACGGGCGGGACTGACCGAGCAGACCGGTATGCCGGTCACGGTTTCCGTCACGCTGTCCGGCACGCAGAGTACGGAAGGAGGCGTCCGATGAAGCATCCGATTGAGGCGCGGCAGGCGGCTGGCCTGCTGCTGGTCGTATTGACCGGCTGGTCGCTCACCATGTCGGCGGCAGACGGACGGGATGGATGGATTGCGCTGCTGCTGGCGGGCGCGCTCAGTCTGCCGCTTACAGCGGTTTGCTGTCTGCCCGCCGAGCGCGTTGCGGCGCCGCGATGGTTTGATCTCCCGCGCATGGTGTTCGGCGCGACGGGCGGCACGGTCTATCTGCTGCTGCTCAGCGCGCTGGCGTTTTGGTCGCTGTGTATGGCGGTGCTGGACAGCGTGATCTTTTTGCGCACGGTGTCCGGCGATATCTGGCCGGTGTGGCTGCTGACAGCGGCGCTGCTGCTGTGCGCGGCGTGTACTGCGCAAAACGGCGTCCGGCGGCTCGTGCTGTGGGCGCAGCCGGTCGTGTGGGTGGCGATGCTTGCGCTGGCTGTCTCGCTACTGCTCAGTGTGCGTCAGATGGAGAGTTCGCAGCTGTTCCCCGTGTGCCAAACCGACTGGCCCACGCTGTCCATGCGCAGCTATCTGCTGCTCAGCGCGCCGTTTGCGGAGGTGTTTTACGCGGCGGCGTTGCTCGGCGGCGCGCAGAGCCGTGCGGTACGCAGTGGGCTGCTGCGCGCCTGTGTGCTGGCATGCGTCGTGCTGACGCTGCTGTATCTGCGAAACATTGCGCTTCTGGGCGCACAGGGGGCGCAGGCCGTGCCCTATCCGTCGTACACGTCCGCGAGCGTGCTTTCCTTTGGCGAAACATTCCAGCGCGGTGAGACACTGATTTCCGGCAGCCTGATCGTGTGCGCGGTGGCGCGCGCCGCATTGATCTTAAGCTTTCTGTCGGGCAGCGTGTGCGCCGCCGGGCGGTGCAGGCCGCGCGCGGTCGTATGGTGTGCCGCTGTTGCCGCTGCGGTTGTTTGCGCGCTGTGTGCCGGCATCCGTCAGACGTATGCGGACGCGCTGCAGCTGTACCGCTGCATTCTGCTGCCCGCTGTGCTCGCCGCGGCCGCCGCGCTGCTCATCGGCACATGCGTTTGGCAGCGGCGCAGAAAAGACGCGTAAAATGTGAAAAAAATCAGCCGCTCCAAACGGGGCGGCTGCTGTCATAATAGAACAGGCCGGACGCGCGTCCGGCCTGTTCGGGAGTTTTGCGGATTAAGAAAGGTGGATAAAAAGAGGTGAAAAAGAAGAGATAAATAAAAATAAGAGAAAAGAGTTCAGGATTGCTTTTTGACTGTCTCATTTCCATGATTGTATTGTACTGGATAAATATGAAGGAATTCACATATTCAGGTAAAATGTTTGTGACGATGCTGTAAATAAATTGTAACAATAGCGCGTGAAAGTGTTATTTCTGTGCAAATCATCCAGTTGAGTTTCCTGCTGCACCGTGGTAGAATAATAGAATAGCAATATTTTACAACATTTATGAAATGATAAAATTCGGAACATTCTGCAACATAGGAGGCTATCATGGATAAGGAAAGAGTATTACAGGCCCATCGCGACTGGCAGGGCAAAATTGAGATCGTTTCGCGCTGCAAGGTGGAGAACGCGGACGATCTGTCCGTTGCATATACGCCGGGTGTCGCGCAGCCCTGTCTGGAAATCCAAAAAGACGTCGATTTAAGCTATATTTATACGCGGCGTCATAATCTGGTGGCAGTTATTACAGATGGTTCCGCGGTGCTGGGTCTGGGAGATATCGGTCCGGAGGCCGGCATGCCGGTCATGGAGGGCAAATGCGCGCTGTTTAAGGAATTCGGCGGCGTTGATGCCTTCCCGCTCTGTGTGCGCACAAAGGATGTGGATGAATTTGTCAATACAGTCGCGCTGCTGGCCGGCTCGTTCGGCGGCATCAATCTGGAGGATATCTCCGCGCCGCGCTGCTTTGAGATCGAGCGCAAATTAAAGGAGCGCTGTGATATTCCGGTTTTCCATGACGACCAGCACGGCACGGCGATCTGCTGCGCGGCGGCAATGCTCAACGCCTGCCGTCTGACCGGCCGCAGGTTCTCTGATATCAAGCTGGTAGTCAACGGCGCGGGCGCGGCGGCCATTGCAGTGACCAAGCTGCTGGTCGGCATGGGTCTCAAGGACGTCGTTATGTGTGATAAATTCGGCGCGCTGTACGAGGGCTGCGAGCTGATGAACAGTGAACAGGCATATATGGCGACAATCACAAATCCGGAGAATAAGCGCGGCACGCTTGCGGATGTGCTGCCGGGTGCGGATATTTTCTTCGGCATGTCCGCGCCAAATGTCCTCACGGCGGATATGGTGCGCACGATGGCGAAGGATCCGATGGTATTTGCCATGGCAAATCCGGTGCCGGAGATCATGCCGGAGGAGGCAAAGCGCGGCGGCGCGGCGGTCGTCGGCACGGGCCGTTCGGACTATCCCAACCAGATTAACAATGTGCTGGCATTCCCGGGCGTGTTTCGCGGCGCGTTGGATGTGCGCGCATCCGACATCAATGAGGAGATGAAGATCGCGGCGGCGCATGCGCTGGCCGGTCTGATTTCGGATGAGGAGCTGACGGCGGAAAACATTATGCCCAAGGCGTTTGACCCGCGGGTTCGGGATGCGGTCGCGGCGGCGGTTGCCAAGGCGGCGCGTGAGAGCGGCGTTGCCAGAATTTAATACATGTGAATTGGGTTATTGAAAAGAGCTTCCAGTTCGGAAGGATTTCTATCCGGTGAAGCAATAACGAATGCGGCAAAAGAAATCTGGATTTAGCGAGGCAGATAATATGGCAAAGAAAGTAAAATTTTTGATATGTTGCGCTTTCACGCTTTATGGCTGTCTGTTGGTCGGGTTTCATGTATATGCAAATGCGAAAAGGGCGATTATTTTAATCGGTCAGCTTCGGGAAGATTTTTTCTGGCTTTTATTTGTCGCGGCATGGATGATTGTTGCGATTGTTTCTCTCATTCGCTATAAGATGACGAAAAATGCACGGCACCCCATTCTGGCTATCATGGGGGTGATTGCAATGACTCTGTTTTTACTGGGAAGTGGTTTCCTTAACTGGCTTGCTCACGCAGGCGATATATATTATACGTTCCAATCACCTGATGGAGATCATATAATCATTGCGTATGAACATGCAATGCTTTTGTTTGGGGAAGTATCTCTTTATGAAAAAACAAGTCCTTTTTTGATAGAATACGAGACAGCGCTTTCTGTAGACGACGGAGGACGTCCGATAACGGATGGCGCTTATCAGATAGAATGGATGGACGACACAGTGCTTTTTTCTGTTTCACATTATGGCGGGGGAATTGCCTACGGTCCTGATCAGTGGGCTCCGCTTTGGTGGACAGCTGAAATAGAACTGGGAGTCTCAGGAAGCAATGCCTGTGAGTATGTGACATACAGATATGCCGATGGTTCACTCCATACAGAAGACGAAATTACGTACATTCCTTCTGACAGCAGTGATTTGCTGGAGTAAACGAATACAGATGAACAGGAGGAAGAACTCTTTTCTGGAGAGAGATTGATTACGGCAGGGTATAAGGCATTATTTTATGAATGATAGGAACCGGATGAAACACAAGTCGTTTTTGCGGGAATCCGGAATTGGTTCAATGCTTTTTTTGCCCGCGATACCAGCCGGAAAATGCGGGCAGTACAAAAGGTCAAGGGGAGAACGACAGGCAAGCTGCCGTTCTCCCCTTGATTTCAGGTTGATATGAATATCCCGTCGGGCTTCAGTCCAGTACTAGGGACGGAGCGGAGTAGGTACGGGAGGCCAACTCGCTGTTGAGCAGGTACAGACTGCGCGGGTCGTCGCCGTAGAGCTTCATCTTGGTGATCTGGTCGCTGGAGTTCTTCTCCTCCTCGCCCTGCTCCTTGACAAACCAGTCCAAAAACTGCGTG
>CAZEMM010000032.1:0-22733 GCA_964513445.1 uncultured Butyricicoccus sp.
ATATCATCGACTCTTTGCTTTGTCAAGAACTTTTTTCGCCCTTTTTTCATTTTTTTGTGCCGATGCTTTTTGCTGTCAACACTTTTCTCGCGACAGCTTATTTAGAATATCACCTTTTTGAGCGACTGTCAACATAAATTTTTGCTTTTTTTATTTTTTCTGCACCGGCCAGCAGACCGCATGCTTTTTACGCCGGATATGCCAGCTGTTCCGGCGTCCATGCTTTGAGAACATCTCGCATCTTGCATGCGATGCGCTTTGCGCCCACAAGGTCATGTGACAGATAATTGCCGCACTCTTCCTTGGCCGAGCCGGGAATCGTTCCCTCAAAGGAACACACAAAGTCCATCGTCTCGCGAACCAGAGCAATTGCGGTCTGTGGCGCTACCGTATCGCGCACCAGAAAATAAAAACCTGTACGGCAGCCCATCGGCCCACAATATACAATCTCATCACTGTATTTGGTATTGCGCACATAGGTCGCAAACAGATGCTCAAACGTATGCAGGGCAGGCGGATCGAGGTAATCCCCCTGATTCGGCTTGACCATACGGATATCATAGGTGACCACATCGCCATCCACGCGGGATGTATACATTCCCTCCGTCAGGGTATTATGATTGATACAGAAGCTCGCGATTCTCTTCACAGCTCATCCTCTCCTTTATTATGCTGGATTTTTTCTTCATTATACGAATTCCATTTGACGAATGCAAGCCGCTTTTTTATAATAGATACAAAAACACAGAAAGGATTCTTTATTATGAAATGGGGAATTCTCGGTGCATTGGACGCCGAGGTGGAATTGATTCGAAGTCAAATGGCGATTGCCGGACAGGCAGAACAATTTGGTACAATATTTTATGAGGGAACTGTACACGGAAAAGAAGTCGTGCTGGTATGCTGCGGTGTCGGTAAGGTCAACGCCGCTGTATGCGCCGCCGCTGTTCTCTCACAGTTTGGCGCCGACTGCATTGTCAACGTGGGCATTGCAGGCGCAATGGCACACGGACTGCACATATTGGACGTTGTTATCAGCTCGGAGGTCGGCTTCCACGACCAGGATGCCGTGATGCTGAAATATTATCCGAAGCGTGCTTTTTTCTCGGCGGATGACGCGCTTATCGCGCTATGCGACAGGGCATGCGCCGCACTGCCGGAAATGGAAGGTCGTTGGCGCCATGGCCGCATCGTCTCGGGCGACCGCTTCGTCGACGACGCACGGACCAAGCGGGCGATCAATGCGCGCTATGCACCCGCCTGTGTTGAGATGGAGGGTGCGGCAATCGGGCACGCCGCATTTATGTATAAAAAGCCCTATCTGGTCATCCGTACCATGTCAGATGCGGCAGATGACGTGGCAAACGAAACCTACGATAACTTCATCGGCGAGGCGGCGCGCACCTCTGCCTCGATCATCCTGAAAATGCTCGAGCTTGACGGTCAGCCGTAAGTCCGGCATATTCTGTCTTTCCTTGGAATGGAGGTCCTCTCTTTTGAAATTTGCAGTTGCATCGTTTCTCATTGTTCTGCTGATCATTGCGATTGGCTTCGCTTACTTTGAGCGCATGCTCACGCGCATGAAGCAGGGCTTCGGTCTGATTATGCCAATCGCATTTTTTGCGCTGTCGGTTCTTGCCGTCATTCAGTCGATCCCCACGGTTATGGACAACGTAGCGCAATACAACAGTACCATAGGAGCTGCAATACTGTCGCTGCTCGTATCGTTCCTGCTCATCAACATCCCGACCATCTGGGTATACGCGGTGCACGTCTATGTATGCCGCAGATCCGGGCTGACGCCATGGCCGTTTCACAGCAAGTCGAAGGAGCAGCCCGCGCAGACCACTGACGAGCCGTCCGATTCCTCCGGGCAATGAATCTGCTCGCACTCCCGCCGGACGGCGGTTTCGGCCTGTTTTCCGCCGCACATCTTGCGGTGCTGTGCGGTATCATTCTGCTGTGTGCCGTGTGCATCATCCGGCTTCGCCGCAGCAGCGCAGCCACACAGCGCAGAGCGGCCCTGCTGCTGAGCGGGACAGCGCTGCTGCTGGAGATCATCCGTGTGTCGGTATTCTGTATCACAGGCTGTATGAATATCGGGCTGCTGCCGCTGCATCTATGCGGCCTTGCGGTCTATTTATGTGTCATTTTCAGCTGGATCCCTGCCGATTGGCTCGGACAAACGCTGTATGCCCTATGTCTGCCGGGCGCATGCGCCGCGCTGCTGTTCCCTGACTGGAGCTGTTATGCGCTGAGCAGCTTTGTATCGGTAACCAGCTTTGCGATTCATACGTCGGTCGTGCTGTACATCTTGCTTCAGACCGCCTGCGGCGCGATCCGTCCGCGGCTGCGCGCCATCTATAAACCAATTGCGTTTCTGTGTGTCGTTGTGCCGCCGATCGCCCTGTTTAACCGGACATTCGGCACCAACTATATGTTTTTACAGACGCCATCGGCGGGTTCGCCGCTCGTGCTGCTGTACGAGCTTGCGGGCGAGCGCTACATCGGCTATCTGCTGCTGTACGCCATTGTCATCGGTATCGTCATGACCGCGATGCTGCTGCCGTTTTCACGGCGAAACAAGCCGCACGCAAAAACGGGACAGCTCTGATAAAGCTGTCCCGTTTGACTTCCTATTAATAATGATCCGAGATGTTCTCCGCTGTAATAAGCTCAAACGGAATCCAAATGATGGACGAATTGTCCGGATCGGTGTCGTAGCCAATATTGGCAAACGCATCCTGGCCGCCCGCCAGGTTGATCGCAGCCTGCACGCCGGCTGACGCCTGCGCGGGCGCATTTTGATAGACCGTACACAGCATCTTGCCCTCTGCAATCGCGCGCAGCGCGTCGTTAATGCCGTCTACGCCGACGACCGCGATATTCTCCATATCCACACCGGCCTGCTCACAGCTCTCTATCGCACCCAACGCCATTGCATCGTTATTGGAAATGATGGCATCCACCGTAGACATATCCAGACCGTCTGCCAACAGGCTGTCCATCTTCTGTATCGCCGTGTTTCGGCTAAAATCACAGGTGATCGGATCGGTGACCGGCGTTGCCGTGATGCCCGCGTCCTTCAGCGCCTTGAGCACGCCCTCCGAGCGGTTGATGGTGCTGTCATGTCCCTCGTTTCCCTTGAACATCAGGTAGCGAAGCTCATCCTTTCCCGCGGCCTTTGCATACTGCACCAGCGCCTCGCCCTGAAACGCGCCCGATTCCATCTCATTGGAGCCGATATACACATGCGTCTCATCCAGCAGCGACGTATCCGCGGGGCAGCGGTTGACAAACACAAGCGGCACATCGCCCGCCGCGTCAATCAGATCCTGTGTGCGCGTATTGTCTGCGGTGATAATAATAATCGCCTTTGCGCCTTCACTGACAGCCGCAGATACATATTGAATCTGCGTATCAATGCTCTCGCCGCAGTCAATGGTATCCAGCTCACAGCCCCTTGCCTCCGCATACGAACGGGCGGACTGGTCGAGATAGCTCAAAAACTCATCCTTCGTACCGCACAGCATGGTCAGCTTGCCCTGATAGGCCTCTGATGTCTGCTCCTCCTCAGGCTCCGCGTTGATCGGCGTGCAGCCTGCCGCCGCGCCGATGCACATGACGCCGGCCAGCAGCAAAGCCATCAGCTTCTTTACTTTCATCTTGATCCTTACCTCACTTTCTATGCGGTTGACAGAAAAACAGCGCATATCCCGCGCCATTATAAAATGTCAACGCTTCACAAAAACCGGAATCGTTTCCTTTGACCTTTTTTCCCTTGCATCATACCATATTCTCCATCCACATGTCCATTGTTTTGTGTGTATCATTTGTGCTATACTTTTGCTATACAAGCGGTGCAACACTGTGAAACTTGCAAAAAGGACATCGAATCGTATGACATATTATGTATATCTGCTGCGCTGTGCGGACAATTCGCTGTATGCCGGCATTACAACCGACCCGGCGCGGCGCTTTGCCCAGCATGCCGGCAAACTGACAGGTGGCGCGAAATATACCGCCTCCCATCCGCCCAAGCGCATGGAGGCCGTCTGGCAAGCGGCAGACCGCAGCGCGGCATCCCGCCTCGAGCATCGTCTCAAATCGCTCACGCGCGCGCAAAAGGAACAGCTTCTTGACGGCGAGCTGCCGAAGAACCTGTCCCCTGATGCGTATCCGCGCGTAAACGTCCTGCCGGACGGCACAAAACAGACCGCAGAGCGCTAGAGCCGTGCCGCAGAATTCGGACTGCGGCGTTTCCCGAAACGATCTCCCTATCTGCTTTGATATCGCTCCTTCCTCATTCCTCCAGTGTCTGCCCCT
The DNA here is from genome assembly GCA_964513445.1 of uncultured Butyricicoccus sp. Taxonomy (GTDB): domain Bacteria; phylum Bacillota; class Clostridia; order Oscillospirales; family Butyricicoccaceae; genus Butyricicoccus_A. The sequence continues at coordinate 4,327 of CAZEMM010000032.1, forward strand.
GTTCCTGACCGCGCGCCACCATACCGGTAACAAAATCGACCAGCCGCTCCGAGGCATCCGGATGACCCAATGCGCGGATCGTCTCGCCGATCATACGCAGACGCACGGGATTGTGAAACAGATAATAGAGCGCGTCATCCAGCGGGAATGTCTTGGTCACATGCAGCGCCATGCCGTTATTGAGCAGGAACTCCGTGTTGCGCTCCTCCTGCCCCGGAATCGGATTGACCAAAATCATCGGCAGGCCCTTCGCGATTGCCTCCGAAACGGTCAGGCCGCCCGGCTTCGTGATGATACAATTGGACGCGCTCATGAGCACCTCCACATTATCTACGAAGCCCATGACGCGCAGGTCGCAGTTCCCGTCGTATTCGCCGCGAAAGTGCATCAACCGGTTATACGCGCGTCTGTTGTTGCCGCAGACGGCGAGAATCTGGAAGTCGATGCCGATTTGTGTGATTTGCTGGATGAGCCTGCAGCTGTTGCCATAGCCCATGCTGCCGCCCATGACAAGAATCGTGTGACGGTTCGGATCCAGCTCCAGCTGGGCGCATGCCTCCTCCCGCGTGATTTTCCGGTTGAATTTCGGATGGATCGGGATGCCGAGCGGCACGATGCGCTTTTCCGGAATGCCGCGCTTGACCGCCGTATGCGTAATCAGCTCGCTCGCGGTAACCAGCGCCTCCATATTGATGACATCCTCCCAATACGGATGGATGCAGTAATCGGTCACGACGCCGATGCAGGGCGCGCTGACCATATCGCGCTGCTTCATCTGGCTGACCAGGTGCGCCGCCAGCACATGCGTACACACGATCGCATCCGGCTCAAAATTATCGACAAAATGCTCAAACTTAAACGCGCCAAGCGTATTGACAATCTTAACAATATTCATGCGGTTGAGCTTGATTTTGTTTTTTGACGTCACGCGGTAGAATTCCCGATACAGCTTCGGCGTGTATTTTGATGAGAGCAGGTAGCCCTGGGAGATTGCCGTGCGGACCACCTTGCTGATATATTCATATACGTCGACGATCTTCGTCTCCGCGCCGCGCTGCTGGAACAGATCGGCGAGCGCCTTTGCCGTGGCATGGTGCCCATAGCCGGCCGTGACCGTCAGCAATAAAATTTTCATTTGCTCACACTCCTGCCCCTTATTGTATCGCATTCGGACACAAAGTGCAATCAAAAAAATGGCCGCCGATTTCGCGGGCGATCGGTTCGCGCGGCCGTCCGGCGTCAGACCGAGCCTGTCAGCTCCTGCCGGTATTCCTCCAGCACGGCGTGCTCCAGCTTGCTGCGCATTTCCGGTCCGACGGGATGCACGATATCGCGGTACCGCCCGTCCGGCATGCGGCGCGAGGGCATGGCGAGAAACAGCCGGTCCGGTCCGTCGATCACCTTGATGTCGTGTACGGCAAATGTGCGGTCAAATGTGACGCTCACAAGCGCGCGCAGACGCCCCGATTCATGCAAATGACGAAATTGAATGTCAGTAATTTCCATTGTTGCCGCTCCTTTTTGCAGTTTATTTGAAATTTTATTGACAGTACCTATTTATATTCTTTACGTTTTAGCATATAATATACTTTGTTATGTCCGGTTTGCAGCAAACTGACAGCGTCTGCCTCAAACCGGCAAAATAAACCTTGATTTTACAGGGAGGCATTTCAATGTCCGACTTTTCCTTACAGCCCTATCTCGCACCGGACAAGACCATTCATTTGGTCGGTATCGGCGGCGTGTCCATGTCCGCGCTGGCGGAGCTGCTGCTGCATCTGGGTGTGCATGTCACCGGTTCCGACCGGACGCAGTCCGCAGTGACGGATAAGCTCACCGGTCTGGGCGCTGCGATTACATACGCGCATCTGCCCGAAAACGTGCAGGGCGCCGACCTTGTCATCCGCACCGCCGCGGTGCATGACGACAACCCGGAGATCGTGCAGGCGCGCGCATCCGGCATTCCGGTCATCGAGCGCGCACAGGCATGGGGCTCGCTCATGCCGGCCTATCGGCAGGCGGTCTGCATCTCCGGCACGCACGGCAAAACCACCACGACATCCATGATGACGCTGGTCGGCATACAGGCCGGTATTGACCCCACCGTCATGGTGGGCAGTCATCTGCCGGCGATCGGCGGCACGCTGCGCATCGGCGCGCACGACTGCTTTATCGCGGAATCATGCGAATACACCAACTCCTTCCTCAGCTTCCATCCGACCGTTGCGGTTGTTCTCAATGTGGACGCCGACCATCTGGATTTCTTCCGCGATATCGACGACATCATCCATTCGTTCCATCGGTTCTGCGAGCTGGTGCCGGAAACCGGCGCGCTGGTTGTCAACCGCGATTCCGCAAACGCGATGCGGGCGATCGCCGGTATTGACCGCACCTGCATCACCTTTGGCTCCACGCCGGAGGCGGACGTTTACCCGGCGCATGTCACTGACCGCCACGGCTATTACAGCTTTGACGTCATGTGCGGCGGCACGCTGTTCACGCATGTCGACCTGTCGGTTCCCGGCCGTCATAACATGCTCAACGCGCTGGCTGTCTGCGCCGTGTGCGAGTTCCTCGGACTGGACGGCGCGGCTGCGGCTGCGGGTCTCAGCCAGTTCACCGGCTCGTCCCGCCGCTTCCAGCTCACCGGACGCATGGCAAACGGCGCGACAGTCGTGGACGACTACGCGCATCACCCGACGGAAATGGCGGCCACGCTGAACACCGCAAGGGAAATGAACTATGAACGCATCCTGTGCGTATTCCAGCCGCACACCTATTCGCGCACCAAGGCGCTGCTGCCGGAGTTTATCGAAGCGCTGAAGCTGTGCGATAAGGCGATTCTGGCGGACATCTACGCCGCACGCGAGAAAAATACCTTTGGCGTCAGCTCCAAAGACATCGCAGACGCGCTGGACGGCGGCGAATATTACGATTCATTTGAAAAGATCGAGGCGCGGCTGCGCGAGATCGCACAGCCGGGCGATCTGGTGCTCACAATGGGCGCGGGCAACGTATTTGAGATCGGCACACATATTGTGACAGAAGCATAAATCGGATTTTTCGGGCCGGGGCATCTGCTCCGGCTTTTTGCTGCAACAAAATGCGTTTCTTTTGCAATTTCATTGACATTTTTAACATTATAATGTATAATGGCATCAATAAAATTATGTAAATTGTATAATACACTGTCGAAAGGAGGGGCATTTCGATGAAAGCCAATACAATCATTACCATCAGCCGTCAATATGGCGCACAGGGCAGGGAAATCGGCCAGACATTGGCGCAGCGTTTCAATATTCCTTACTATGACCGCGACCTCATCTCATTGGCGGCAAAGGAAAGCGGGTTTAGCGAGGAGCTGTTTGACCAGCTGGACCGCCGCGCGACCAACAGCTTTTTGTATTCGCTGACCGTGTTCGGCTCGTCCGGTATGAACGGCCTGTCGCTGACCGATCAGCTGTACGTCGCCCAGCGCAATATCATCCGTGAGGTCGCCGAGCAGGGATCCTGCGTCATCGTCGGACGGTGCGCGGACTATATCCTGCGCAAGAATCCGGAGGTGTACAACTTCTTCATTACCGCTTCGATGGAGCAGCGCATCGCGCACGCCGCAGACGATCCCAAGGTGGAAAAGGCGACCAAGGAAGCCATGGAAAAAATGGATAAGCAGCGCGCGGCGTACTATAATTTCTATACCGGACAGACCTGGGGCGCATCGGCAAACTATGATATGTGCCTTAATGCCTCCCTCCTCGGCGTGGAAAAATGCGCGGATATGATCGTCGACTTCATCGAAACGGCGCAAAGCCGCGAGACAAACTGAAACTATCATCCTCCTATATGATGCGAAACGGGCGAGCTTGAATCCATCAGGCTCGCCCTCGCCATGCCCCTTGCAGCAAAACACCCCATCTGTCAGCACAGCATGCCGCCTGACAAATGGGGTGTGATTCATTTTACGGTTCCGGACTTAATCCATCAGGGACTTGCCGTCCATCTCCGCCGGCTGCGGCAGGCCGAGCACCTGCAGCATCGTCGGCGCGATATCCGCCAAGCGGCCCTCATGCAGCGTGCATGCATGGCCGACCACGCAGAACGGCACCGGATTGCACGAATGCGCGGTAAACGGCGATACGCCGTCGTCCTCCAGCATCTGATCCGCGTTGCCGTGGTCCGCGGTAATCATCGCGATACCGCCCATCTCCAGCACGGCGTCTACGGTTCTGCCGACGCAGGTGTCCACCGCCTCGACCGCCTTGACCGCCGCTTCAAACACGCCGGTATGACCAACCATATCGCAGTTGGCATAGTTGAGGATGACAACGTCAAATTTGCCGCTCTTAATCTCCTCGACGACCTTGTCGCATACGAGATACGCGCTCATCTCCGGCTGCAGATCATAGGTCGCAACCTTCGGGGAAGCGATCAGGTCGCGCTCCTCGTTGCGGTACGGCGCCTCGACGCCGCCGTTAAAGAAGAACGTGACATGCGCATATTTTTCTGTCTCCGCAATGCGCAGCTGGGTCAGGCCGTTTTCCGCGATATATTCTCCAAACGTGTTGGTCAGCGACTGCGGCTTAAACGCAATCTGCACATTCGGCATGGTCGCGTCATACTGCGTCATGCACACATAGTAAACCGGAAAGCAGCCGTTTCTGCGCTCGAAGCCGGCAAAATCCGGATCGACAAACGTGCGCGTGATCTCACGGGCGCGATCCGGCCGGAAGTTTGCAAAGATAATGGAGTCGTTCGCCTTGATCTCCGCGCCCTTTGTGATGACGACCGGCACGACAAACTCATCCGTGACGCCCGCGTCATATGATGCCTGCATCGCCGCGACCGGATCGGGATTGTAGCCGCCCTCGCCGTATACCATCGCGGCATAGGCCTTTTCCACGCGCTCAAAGCGGTTATCGCGATCCATCGCATAGTAACGGCCCTCAATCGTCGCGATCTGTCCGACGCCCAGCTGCTCGCACTTTGCCGCCAGCATGCGCACATAGTCAATGCCGGAGGTCGGCGGGACGTCTCTGCCGTCCATAAAGCAGTGCACATACACCTTGTCCAAGCCGTTCCTCTTCGCCAGCTCCAGCAGACCAAATATGTGCTCGATATGCGAGTGAACGCCGCCGTCGCTCATCAGTCCGTAGATGTGCAGCGCGCTGTCGTGCTGCTTGCAGTTGGCAACCGCGCCGAGGAACGCCTCGTTCTCAAAGAACGTGCCCTCCTGAATCTGCTTGGTGATGCGGGTCAGCTCCTGATAGACGACGCGTCCCGCTCCGATATTGGTATGACCGACCTCGCTGTTGCCCATCTGCCCGTCCGGCAGACCGACATCCAGGCCGGAGGCGCCCAGCTGCGTGGTCGGATTTTCCGCAAACAAGCGGGTCAGATTCGGATGCTTCGCCGCATGAATGGCATTGCCCATATCGCTGCTGCGCAGGCCAAAGCCGTCCATGATAATAAGAACCAATGGTTTTTTCATAACTTCCTCATTTCTGTTACCTTTTGAGTATTTGATGGGATTGCCCCAAAAACAACGCATCGGCGGACTGTATTTGCGTCAGCCCGCCGATGAATCTATCGATTGGATTACTGATTTGCAGCCTCGATGATAGCAGCGAAGGCATCTGCCTTCAGCGATGCGCCGCCGATCAGGCCGCCGTCTACATCCGGCTTGCTCAGAAGCTCCGCCGCATTGCCGGCGTTCATGGAGCCGCCGTACTGAATGGTGATCGCACGGGCCGCGCGCGCGCCGTACAGCTCTCTCAGGCAGTCGCGGATTGCGGAGCAAACCTCATTTGCCTGGTCAGCCGTTGCGGTCTTGCCGGTGCCGATCGCCCAGATCGGCTCGTACGCAATGACAACCTTCTTGACATCGTCAACCGATACGCCCTGCATCGCGCACTTGACCTGCTTGCGCACGACCTCAGACCATACGTCCTGCTCGCGCTCGTCCAGCGACTCGCCGACGCAGATGATCGGGCGGAAGCCGTTCTCCAGCGCAACCTTGACCTTCTTGTTGACCGTCTCGTCCGTCTCGGCAAAGTACTGACGACGCTCGGAATGGCCGATGATGACATACTTGATGCCGCACTCCTTGAGCATATCTGCGGAGACCTCGCCGGTGTATGCACCCTTCGGCTCAAAGTGCATGTTCTGTGCACCGATGGCAATCTTAGAGCCCTTTGCAGCCTTTACAGCGGTGGTGATGTCAACAAACGGTACGCACAGTACCATCTCACACCACTTTACCTTGCTGACCAGCGGCTTGAGCTCCTCGATCAGAGCCTTGGTCTGACTCGGGGTCATGTTCATCTTCCAGTTGCCCGCGATGATAGTCTTGCGATATCTGCGATTCATATTTGGTTTCCCCTTCCTGTAAATCTTAGTTGTAATTGAAATGAATTTTTATCTCATCGTCCCGGAGACGCGGCGGCCTCCGGAACGCTGTGATGCCGATTACTTGTCCTGCAGGCAGGCAATACCCGGCAGAACCTTACCTTCCATGAACTCCAGCGAAGCGCCGCCGCCAGTGGAGATGTGGGTCATCCTGTCCGCATAGCCCAGCTGCTGTACTGCCGCCGCGGAATCGCCGCCGCCGATGATGGTGATGGCGTCCGTCTTGCTCAGCGCGTCTGCAACCGCCTTGGTGCCGACCGCGAATTTCTCAAACTCAAATACGCCCATCGGGCCGTTCCAGATGACGGTACCCGCATCCGCAACCGCCTTGCAATACAGCTCGGTCGTCTTCGGGCCGATATCCAGACCCTGCCAGCCGTTCGGAATTTCGCCGGAATCGACAACGTCAGTCGCTGCGTCCGGCGCGAACTTGTCCGCGATAACCGTGTCGATCGGCAGAAGCAGCTTGACGCCCTTCTTTCTCGCCTTCTCGACCATCTCGAGCGAATACTCTTCCCAGTCTTCCTCCAGCAGCGAATCGCCGACTTTGCCGCCCTGCGCCGCCGCGAAGGTATAGGCCATACCGCCGCCGATGATGATGGTATCCGCGATCTCCAGCAGGTTGTTGATGACGCCGATCTTGGACGAAACCTTGGAGCCGCCCAGAATCGCAACCAGCGGACGCTTCGGCGCCGCCAGCGCGCCGCCGATAACCTCCAGCTCCTTCTGAATCAGAAAGCCGGAAACAGCCGGCAGATACGCCGCAACGCCCGCAGTGGACGCATGTGCGCGGTGCACGGTGCCAAACGCGTCGGAAACATACACGCCGTCCGCGCCAGCCAGATCCGCCAGCGCCTTGGCAAATGCCGGGTCGTTCTTGGTCTCGCCGTTGTCATAGCGCAGGTTCTCGAGCAGCAGCAGCTGCCCCGGCTGCAGTGCAGCGGCCTTTGCCTGCGCGTCCTTCCCGATGATATCCTTTGCTAGAATGACGTCCTTGCCCAGCAGCTCGCTCAAGCGCGCCGCAACCGGCGCCATAGACAGCTCCGGCTTCCACTCGCCCTTCGGCTTGCCCATATGCGAGCATGCGATAACCGCCGCATTGTTCTCCAGCAGATACTGGATGGTCGGCAGAGCCGCGCGGATGCGCTTGTCATCCGTAATGACGCCGCTGCCATCCTTCGCCATCGGAACGTTGAAATCACAGCGAAGCAGAACCTTTTTACCTGCTACGTCGATGTCCTTGACACTCTTCTTGTTGTACTGCATTGTATACTCTCCTTATTACACGGAACAACATACTGTCACACAGAAAAAGCGGAAAATTTGCATTTCCATTGAAAAATTATACCGTTTTATGCGTTACATTTCAAGATACTTTTGTGAAAAAGTACCGGATTCTATGATTTTTTTCCGCTGTTCTTGCCATTTATGCCCGCGGCGCGCCCCGGAATATGATACCGAGCGCCTGCGGGCCGGTATTTGAGGTGACCATTACGCCCAGCGGGCGGCGTTCCACAGCAGCAAAGCCCGCCTTCAGCAGCGCCTGCTCCGTCCGCTTGATCTGCTCCTCCGGCACCGCACCGTACATCACGCACGCCGTCTGGTGCTCCCGATCGACCGCATCCTTGACCACCAGCTCGACCAGCCTGGGCACGACGGCCTTGTCGCCGCGCACCTTTGCCATGACATTTACCGCGCCGTCAAAAACCACAGCGAGCGGACGCAGGCCGAGTGCCTCCCCGACAAACGCCGCGCCGCCCGAAATGCGGCCGCTTTTTTTCAAAATGCGCAGATTATAAATGCCGACATACGCCTTCATGCCCTTGACGAGGGTGTTCATCTCCGCCACAATATCCGAAAACGGCTTGCCCTCCTCGCGCATCTTGGCGCCCGTGATGGCAACCTTGCCATAGGTGAACGAGTAACAGCGCGAATCGATCAGCTCGATCACCATAGTGTTTCCCAATTCATCGGAAAACATGTCGCGCGCAATGCAGGCGGCCTGATAGGTTCCCGAGCCATCGCTGTTAATAAGCACGCCGACGCAATGTGTGCAGCCCTGCTCCTTTGCGTGGGAATAGATGCGCAGGAAGCTCTCGACGCTGACCTGCGCGGTCTGCGGAAAATCCTCGCTCTCCAGCAGGAGCTTCCAGTATTGCTCGGGCGAAATTTCATAATATTCGAGAAAGCTCCTGCCGTCCACCGTGACATGCAGCGGCGCAATCTCAATATTCCAGCGCGCGGCATCCTCATGCGTCAGATCCGCCGCCGAATCGGTAAAAATACAAATTTTTTCCATCTGCACCCTCCTTATGACTCAGGGAACGGCCCGACCGCCGTCAAGCCCTCAAAGTCGTTCTGCCGCAGCGCCTCATATACCAGCACCGCCGCACTGTTGGACAGATTCAGGCAGCGCGCGCCCTCCCGCATCGGAATGCGCACACAGCGCTCCGGATGTGCGCGCAGCAGCTCCTCCGGCAGACCCTTGGTCTCCTTGCCGAACAGCAGATAGGCATCCGGCGGATATGACACGTCGGTATGCCGCTGCGTCCCCTTGCTTGTCGCATAAAAATAGCTTCCATTCGGGTTTTTCTCCCAAAATTCATCCAGTGAATGATAATATCGGATATCCAGCAAATGCCAGTAATCCAGGCCGGCGCGCTTGAGCTGGCGGTCGGTAATAGAAAAGCCCAGCGGCCCGACCAGATGCAGCACACAACCGGTCACAGCGCACGTGCGCGCGATGTTGCCGGTATTTTGCGGAATCTCCGGTTCAACCAAAACAATATTCAGCATAGCAATCCCTCTTATGCGCCGCAGCGCTGTGCGGCGGATTTCAGGCAGAGGTGCGTCTGCAAAAGCGGCATCAACGATTGGTTCCCTTGTGCGTGATGATGCCCTCATCTGCAAGCATCCGGCTGCATTCAGCCGTTTGAGAGAATCGCTCAATTTGTGATAGCCTTTCTCAGCGAATTTCTTCATTGAAAATACCCAATTTCATTTTCATTTGCCCCTGCCAGCCTGATGCATCTATTGTACCATACGGCTGTGAACGCGAAAAGCCCTATTTATCAATCATACCAGGTTTTTAGAGGTGTCCTCAGGCTAAACGCACACAAAAAAACTGCATTTTTCAGACGGTTCAGATTTTCTGCCCGCGCGGAAACATCCATGGTATAATTGTCAACCGATTGTCTGCTTTCCCTGCGTCAGGCTGCGGCGCTCATCCTGCCGCTCCGCAAGCGGCATGGTAAAGGCAAATTCCGTCCTGCCGTCAGACGACCGCACGGAAATATCGCCGCCATGCAGATTGACAATGGATTTGACGATATACAAGCCCAGGCCCGCGCCTGTTTTATCCCTGCTGCGGCTGCGATCCACCTTATAAAAGCGGTCAAAGACATGCGGCAGATCCTCCGGCGGAATTTCCGCGCCGGTATTACAGATGGAAAACAGGCTCATCGTGCCCTCTTTTTCCAACCGAATGGTCAACGTACCTCTGTCCTCGACAAATTTTACCGCATTATCCATCAGATTATAGATCACACGATAAATACAATCGCCGTCACCATGTACAATGACATCGTCCTCCATCTTCACATCCATTTCGATGTGCTTGTTGTTGATCTGTGTTTCAAAGCTGATGAGCACACGAGCCGCCATCTCTGTTAAATCAAACGGCACCGGTGTGATAATCATCTCGCCGGCCTGAATTTTTGCCGCGTCCAGCATACGCACGACCAGACGGGAAAGGCGTCCAACCTCCTCGGAAATGATATGCAGATATTGCTGATGCTTCTCCGGCGGGATCGTGCCGTCCAGCATGCCGTCTACAAAGCCGCGAATGGATGTCATCGGCGTTTTCAGCTCATGCGAGACATTGGCGACAAAGCCGCGGCTCAGCTCGTCCTGCTGCTGCAGCGACGTCGCCATGTTGTTAAAGCTGACCGCCAGCTCATCGATTTCAACGCAGTTGTTGTTTTCTGAAACGCGCACATCAAATTCACCATGTCCGAATTTTTTCGCGGCGGAGACAATACCCTTGAGCGGTCGGGTCAGCATATCAGACAAGAACCAGCTGATAATCAACGTGAGTACCAGCGTGATCGCGACAATAAACAAATAGCTGCGCATAATCGTATTCATAAGACCCGTTGTCGATGTCGACGGGACCGCCGCAATGACCAACGCGATGATTTCGCCCGATTCGTCCTCACATTTGCTGCCGGCAATGTAATAATTCTCTGAAAACAGGCCGCTGATATTGCCCAACCCAAAGTAGCGTTCATTCTTCAAAATGGCGCGCACCAGTTGAGAGCTGATGGTTCCCTGCAGCTTGTCCTCGTCCATGGCCTCGGTCGTGCGGTTGTCCTCAGCCGTCGGCGTTGCCGAAATCACGACACTGCCCTGCGCATCGGTCAATAGAATTGTACTGCCGCTGAGCGATGCCTGCTGCTCCAAATAGGTCTCCAAAAAGGACGCGTTAATGGAGCTGAGCACCATGGTGTTGTTTTCCACGATGGTTTCGACATAATCCACCGTCGTCTCCAGCTGATCCTGCTTTTCCTGCATCGAATAGCGGCTGACCTGTGCAATAAATACGCCGCCGGCAAATGTAAAGCTGACCAAAATCAGCATGGCAAACGCCATATAATTGCGGATGAAGATATTTTTCATCGGTTATTCTCTCGTTTCAAATTTATATCCGACGCCCCAAACGGTCTTCAGCTCCCATTTATCGCTAACGCCCTCCAGCTTTTCACGCAGGCGCTTGACATGAACGTCGACCGTGCGTGTGTCTCCAAAATAATCAAAGCCCCATACGTCGTCGAGCAGCTGGGCGCGGGTAAATACGCGGTTCGGGCTTTGCGCCAGGAAGTACAGCAGCTCGATTTCCTTCGGTGGCGCGTTCACTCGCTTTCCGTCCACGATGAGGTCATACGCCTGCTTGTCGATCGTCAGCTTGTCAAAGGATATTTTCCCGCTGTCATCCGGCCCAAGCCGGCGGAACACCGCGCGCACACGCGCCACAACCTCACGCATCTCCAGCGGCTTGACGATATAATCATCCGCGCCCATTTCCAAACCGTTCACCTTGTCAAAGGTTTCGCCCTTCGCTGTCAAAATAATAATCGGAACCTGGCTCTCCGCGCGGATGATCTTGCATACCTGCCAGCCGTCCATCACCGGCATCATCACATCCAATAAAATCATATCCGGTCCGATCTTGCGCCACTGCGCGATGCCTTCTTCGCCGTTGGCCGCTTCAAAAATCTCATAGCCCTCCCGCTCCAAATACAGCCGCAGCAGCTCACGAATGTTGCCGTCATCTTCTACAATTAAAATTCTCTTGCTCATTGCCTATACTCCTTTATGTCCAAATCCCGACGGGATCATCCTTTGACATCAATACACATCTATTATACGGCATTTTATCGCGGAAATCATTACTTTTCTGTAAAACCTTGCCGGCAAAGCAAAAAGCAAGCCGATTTGCGCCAGCGGGCGCAAAAAAAAGACGCCAAACGGCGCCTTCAGGCTGTCAACCAAATGCAAACATGAGGTGTCATTTTTGACGCACATGTCGCCAAAAATGACAGATCTGAAATCCGCTGTCCGCTCACGCTGACAGCGCATGACGAAATCCCTGCATCTGTGCTGCGAGATTTCACTTTTTCTACAGGCTAAGATGCCGTTTGGTGTCTTCGATACGTGCTTGATCAAAATTCCGCGCTACGGCTGGACCTCTCCAATCGTCCGGAGCGCGGACGCGTAATCCCGCCTGCCATACAGCACAGCCGCGCCGTCATAGTTCAGCCACGCCGTGCCGTCCTCAAAAATCGGAACGACCGGCGTATCCTCCGCCAATGCACGGACCTCGTCCGTCAGCTGCTGCGCGTCCTCCGCGCTGTCCGCCCACAGATAAATGCGGTGCGCTGTGCGCAGAAATGCGCCAACATTCCCCGCCGGGATGCCATCCTCCACGCCGCTCTCCGACAGCGTCAGCAGCTCCTCGGCATCGTCCGCCGAGAGGCCGACCGGCACACCGCCTGCCGTTTGAATCGACTGCAGCACATTTTTCAGCACGCTCGCCTGATCGGACGGTGCATAGGCAAATTCTGCCCGATCGAGATGTCCGCGCGGCGGAAATGTCAGATCCGCGAGCACCAGCTCATCGCAGCCGGCCGAAACCGCGGCCTTTGCCACATCGCACAGATAATTGACCGCATTGCTGCTCGTCGGGTCGAGCCAGCGCGTGTTGTCATAATCCGTCCATGTGCCGCCGCGGTAATACGCGATCGCAAGCGAAGAGGCGCGCTGCGCGGTCGTGTTGTCGTGCAGGCAATGCAGCCGTCCGACAACGTGGATACCCGCGTCGCGCAGCTGCCCAATGGCACGCGCCATCGCGTCGGCAGAAGCATCCGTCAGTCCGTCCGCGTCCAGCTCGGTCGTATCCACTGCGATCGCAAGCGCGCCGTCCTCATCCTTGATATCGACGAGAACGGTGTTGACCTGCCCAGCCTGCGCCAGCTCTGTCAGCTCGTCGCGAATGCCGTCGTCACAGAGCGCGCTCGTCGACAAGAGCACCGCGCGCATATCCGGCTCAGCCGTCTCCTCGGACGCAGGAACTTCCTCCTCCGCAGGCGCCTCAGCGACCGGCTGATCCTGTTCAATCTCCTCCAGCACGCCGTATTTATCCACGACGTGCGCGCCGTTCTCGTCAATGACGATCATCGAGAAAACCAGATAGACGCCCATGGCAACGATCAGCAAAACAATCAAGGCGGCTGCCGCGATACGGCGTTTGCGCTTTGTATTGAATATGCGATCGATGTTCATGAGCGTCTCCTCTAATTTGCTAAGGCCTTCGCAAAAGCGGCGTTATTCCTTCGCCGCGCCGGCAGCGGCGGCTTCCTGCGCCTTCTTGGCGGCGGCAGCCTTCTCCGCAGCAGCCTTCTTTGCAGCAGCCTGCTTTGCCTTCAGCTCCGCAAGCTCCTTGATCTTCTCCTCCGTGTTCCACGGCTCAATAATATGCCGCGGGCACGCCTTTGCACACATCTGACAGCCCTTGCACTTGGTATAATCAATGACAGGAAGGTTGTTCTCCATATGGATGGCGTCGAACTTACAGGTCTTTTCACACAGGCCGCAGCCGATACAGCCGACCTTGCATGCGTCCATGACCTCCTTGCCCTTTGCCTTGGACGAGCAGTCGATGCGCACCACATTCTTCTCCGGAACCAGGCTGATGATGTGCTTCGGACAAGCCGCGACACACTTCGAGCATGCCGTACATTTGCTTGCGTCTACCTTTGCCACGCCGTCGGCAACCTTGATCGCGCCAAACGGACACGCCTTCTCGCAGGTGCCAAGACCGAGGCAGGCAAACGCGCATTCCTTATAGCCGTTCGCCACACGAATCGCGCCCAGACAATCCTCAATGCCCTCATAGTTTGCGCGGTTCTTTGCGTTGCCGCAGGTGCCGGAGCAATGGACATGCGCAATCATCTTTTCCGTCTCAACAACCTCGACGCCCAAAACTGCCGCAATCTTCGCCGCAGCCGCCGCGCCGCCAACCGGGCAGCCGTTTACCGGCGCCTTGCCCTCGACGATTGCCGTCGCCAGGCCATTACAGCCCGGGTAGCCGCAGCCGCCGCAGTTTGCTCCCGGCAGGCACTCCTGTACCGCCGGAATGCGCTCATCCACTTCGACCGCAAAGACCTTGGATGCGAGTGCCAGAATCAGGCCGAACAGCAAGCCCATAATGCCCAGCACCAGCACTGCATATACAATATTCATCATTTGTCATTCAACTCCTTATCTCTGCGGATTTACCAGATCTTCATACCGCTAAAGCCCAGGAATGCCATCGCCATCAGAGAGGCGGAAATCAGTGCGAGCGGAATGCCCTCAAAGCACTTCGGGCAATCAGCGGAGGCCGCCAGACGCTCACGGATGGAGGCAAACAGGACGATTGCCAGCGTAAAGCCGAGACCGCCGGTGACGCCGTATACGACCGATTCCAAAAAGTTATAGCCGTTCTGGATATTCTGAAGCGATACGCCCAATACCGCGCAGTTGGTGGTAATCAGCGGCAGGAACACGCCCAGCGCCTGATACAGCGCCGGCATTGCCTTCATCAGGAACATCTCGACAAACTGTACCAGCGTCGCGATGACGAGAATGAACGCAACCGTCTGCATATAGCCCAGCCCCAGCTTATCCAGCACAAAGGTCTGGATAACCCATGTAACCGCGGAGGCAAGGCCCATTACAAAGGTTACCGCCATGCCCATGCCGACCGCAGTGTCTACTTTCTTCGATACGCCGAAGAACGGGCAGCAGCCGAGGAACTGGGACATGATAAAGTTGTTAATCAGAATCGCGCCGAGGGAGATGGATAAAATTGAAGTCATAATTTATTCTCCTTTCTTCAGCAGCTTCTGCATGACCGCGATGATGCAGCCCAGCGTCAGGAACGCGCCTGCCGGCAGGATCATAATGGTCGCCGGCTGGCTGAATACGGTAATCAGGCCGCCGCCGATGGTACCGGCGCCCAGCAGCTCACGCACGACCGACATCAGGATCAAAGCGAAGGTGAAGCCGAGACCCATGCAGATGCCGTCCACAGCGGAGGCGCCTACCGAGTTCTTCGACGCGAATGCCTCGGCACGGCCGAGGATGATGCAGTTTACAACGATCAGCGGGATAAAAGTACCGAGCGAATCGGACAGGGACGGAAGAAAGCCCTTGAGCACCAGATCGACAACGGTAACGAAGCCCGCGATGACGGTGATGTACGCTGCGATACGAACCTTGTTCGGGATAATTTTACGCAGCAGGGAAATAACGATATTCGAGCAGATCAATACGGCCGTTGCAGACAAGCCCATGCCGATGCCGTTGATGATCGAGGTCGTCGTTGCCAGCGTTGGGCAGAGACCGATCAGCTGTACCAGCGTCGGGTTGTCGGTCGTAAGACCTTCCTTTAATTTTGTTCCAAAGCTCATGATGTGACCTCCTTAACCCAATTCCGCCGCATACTTGACAGCGGCGTTGACGCCCTCGGATACACAGCGGGAGGTGATGGTCGCGCCGGTCAGTGCGGTAATCGAGCCGCCGTCCTTTGCAACCGCAACCGTACCGTCAGCCGGCTGTCCGGCAAACTGGCTCTGGAATTCCTCCTTGACGCAGTTCGCGCCAAGGCCCGGAGTCTCGGAGGATGCGGAAATAACTGAGATGCCGGTGATCGTGCCGTCCGACCCGATGCCGACCATGGTGTCAACCGTGCCGCCGAATCCGGACGGGCCGACCTCTACGCAATAGCCCGCGCCGTCCGCCATCTTATAGGCGGAAAGGATCGGAACCTCGGTGCCCTTGTCTGTGGTAACTGTGGTGTTCTCCTCAACGTCAATGGTCTCCTCGACCTCCGCGTCCATAACCTGCGCGAGTGCGTTTTCCGTCTTGAGCTGCGACTGCTCCGCAATCGGGCCTTCGGTGACGGCGTTGACCGCACCGAGGCACAGCGCTACGACCAGCGTGATCGCACAGAGGATGCCGCCGAGCTGTACAAATTCATTCTTCTGCTTGCCAGCCATGATTAGCCCTCCTTCTTCTGCTTTGCCGGTGCGCCGAACTTGGTCGGGCGGGTGTGCTTATCAATCAGCCATACCGTAGTGTTCATCAGCAGGATGGAATAGCAGACGCCCTCCGGATATCCGCCAAAATAACGGATCATAACGGTCAGCAGGCCGCAGCCGATGCCGAAGACCACCTGACCCTTGCGCGATACGGGAGACGTGCTGTAATCGGTCGCCATAAAGAACGCGCCGAGCATCAGGCCGCCGCTGAACACGCTGTACAGCATGGAATCGAGATGCCCCAGATTGCCCGCCGGGAAGATCAGCGTAAGTATCGCAACGGTCAGAATATACGCTGCCGGAATATGAAGGGTGATAACCTTGCGCACCAGCAGGTAAATGCCGCCGATGAGCAGCGCAATCGAGGAAACCTCACCCATCGAGCCGCCGCACATGCCCAAAAATACGCTTGCAAGGCTCGGCAGGTCGCCCTCCGCGCTGCCCTTGATGATCGCCAGCGGGGTAGCCTCGGAAACGACGTCCGGATTGCTCAGCAGGCCAACGCTGCCGTGTGCCGCGACCCATGTGGTCATAGCGACCGGCCAGGAGGCCAGCAGGAACGCACGGCCCGCCAGAGCCGGGTTCATGAAGTTCTTGCCCAGACCGCCAAAGATGCACTTGGCAAAGATGATCGCAACGCCGTCGCCGATAATCAGCATCCAATACGGAAGCGTAACCGGGCAGACAAACGCGAGCAGCACGCCGGTGACCGCTGCGGACAGGTCCTGAATCGTGTTCGGCTTGCCGACGATCTTGTCATAGACCGTCTCAAAGACGAGGCACGCGATAACGGAAACCGCCGTCATCAGCACCGCGCGCAGTCCAAACACATAGGTCGAAACGATCAGCGACGGCAGCAATGCAATGAGCACGTCGAGCATGATCGATTGGGTATCCTCTTTACTCTTAATATGAGGGGAGGATGTAATTACTACTTTACTGAAATCATACATGCCGTTCACCCTCCTTACTTCTTCTCAGCGGCTTCCGCAGCAGCCTTTGCCGCTGCAGCCTCTGCGCGGCGCTTATCCTGCACGCGCATCTTTGCGACGCGGAATTGCTGGACCAGCGGAATGCGCGCCGGACATACATATGCACACGAGCCGCACTCAATGCAGTCGAGCACATCATATTCCTCGCAACCGTCCAGATCATTCTTCGCCGCGTACATGTTCATGTAGACCGGCGTCAGATGCATCGGGCAAACGCCGACGCAGCGGCCGCAGCGGATGCAGACCGGCTTTTCGACGCGCCGATCCTCTTCGCCGCAGAAGGCAAGGAACGCGTTGGTGCCCTTGAGCACCGGCACATCGGTGGTGAACTGCGCAACGCCCATCATCGGGCCGCCTGCCAGCAGCTTGTTGGGCGCCTCCTTCAGGCCGCCGCACGCGTCAATCAGCTCGGTGACGATGGTGCCCGTGCGCACCTCAAGGTTTTTCGGCTCCTTGACCGCGGAACCGGATACCGTGACCACGCGGCGGATAACCGGCATACCCTTGTCAAAGCAGCGGGCAACCGCGCCTGCGGTATCCACATTGAAAACGGCGCAGCCCGCATCCGCCGGCAGCTTGCCGGACGGAACCTCACGGCCGGTGACCGCATTAATCAGCTGCTTTTCAGCGCCCTGCGGGTAGCGGCACTCCAGCGGCGCCAGCTTAATGACCGGGTCTCCCGAGATCAGCTGCTCGATCTTTGCAAACGTGTCCTGCTTATTCAGCTCGATGCCGATAAATGCCTGCTTAACACCCATAATCTCAACGAGATAACGGACGCCCTGTACGATTTCCTCCGGACGCTCCAGCAGCAGCCGGTGGTCGGATGTGATGTACGGTTCACACTCTGCACCATTAATCAGGATGGTATCGCATTTGCCAATACCGGACTTGATCTTGACATGCGTCGGGAATGTCGCGCCGCCATGTCCGACGATGCCCGCATCCCAGATCGCCTGGACGCGCTCGTCGTTGGTCATGGACTGGAAGTCCTTGGGCTTGACCGATTCGTGCAGTCTGTCCTCATGATCGTTCTCAATCACAATGGACAGAACCTTTGAACCGTTCTGATGCAGCATCGGCGTAACGTCGAGTACCTTGCCGGATACCGACGCGTGAACCGGTGCGCTGACGAAACCGCCGGCCTCTGCGATCATCTGCCCCATATCGACGATGTCACCCTTCTTCACCAGCGGCTTTGCCGGTGCGCCAATGTGCATCGAAATAGGAAGCACGACCTTGTCAGGCGCCTTCAGAATTTCGATCGGCTTTGTGTTTGTTGCGGATTTGAATCCCGGATCATCATGTGTTCCCGGATGGATACCGCCACGAAACGTGTACGCCATTATGGATTCACCTCTCTGTTCAT
>CAZEMM010000033.1:0-20435 GCA_964513445.1 uncultured Butyricicoccus sp.
AATTTATACAAATTCTTTTTTTTTGTTTACATAGGTGCGCAGCGCTTCACCAAAGCGCTGGAAGTGTACGATCTCACGTTCACGCAGGAATTTGATAGGATCGCGCACATCCGGGTCGTCGATCAGCCGGAGCAGATTGTCATAGGTCAGGCGGGCTTTTTGCTCTGCTGCCATATCCTCAAACAGGTCAGCGATCGCATCGCCAGTCGATTGCAGCGTGGACGCGCTGAATGGCATGCCGCTTGCCGCCTGCGGATAAATACCGGTGGTGTGATCAACGAAGTAGGCGTCAAAGCCGCTTTTTTTGATCTGCTCAGGTGTCAGGCAGCGCGTCAGCTGATAGACGATGGCGCCGATCATCTCGCAGTGCGCCAGCTCTTCCGTACCGATATCCGTCAGGATGGCCTTACCCTGCGCATATGGCTGCGCGTATCGCTGTGTCAGATAGCGCATAGCGGCGCCCAATTCACCGTCAGGGCCGCCTAGCTGTGTGATGATGAGCTTTGCCATGGCGGGATCCGGCCGGCAGATGCGAACCGGATACAGCAATTTCTTATCATAATCCCACATGGTTCACACCTTCCCTTCCCACGGCCACGGCTCGTCGATCCAGTTCCAACGCTTTTCCTGCCCGGCATCCGACAGCTTGAGCGGGCCAAAGTGCTTGAGATAGGCGTCCTCCGCCTGCTTGGCCTGCCGCGTCATGCTGCGGAAATATTGCAGCGCGGCCTCATCGTCGGGATGGCTGTCAAGGAACATGGCCGTGTCAATTGCGGAAAACTGGTGCTGACGCACCATTTGCATTGCCTGCTGCTGCTCAGTCACAAGCGACCGCCTCCTCTCCGATAAACGGTTTATCGAGGTCAGCGAACACCGTGCCGCGCGCAAGACCGACATCCGGCTTGTAAATATTTTGCCACAGCTGATCCGGGACAAAGCCCATTGCCAGCGCGAGTAAATTATAGTTCAAAACAAATCCGGGGCTGGAAGCTGCATCCTGCGGAATTACCGCATGCTTTGCCCCGTTAGGCGTTTCCTGAGCCATATCGTCACGCATCCTTTCTGTAAAATAATGGGACGAAGTGTTCCCATTCCAGTGTATGCGTACCCATGATATTCGGTGAGCTGCCGTGTCGCTGATGCGCGCAAAAAAACGGCGTCTTCCGCTTTGCGGATGCGCCGGTACAATACAACACCCCGTCTGCAAACTGTATCGTACTGTCTGACAGATGGGGTGGGTATTGCCTTATTTTTTGATATTCTGCCTAAACTGCTCCAGCGCACTGGAAAAGCGGCGGCTGGTAGCGGTTGGATGGGCGCGCAGCAGGGCGCGGTTGAGATAACGGTTGCCGTTTGCCGCGCGGCGGTTGAATTCCGCAAGCAACTGTTCTCTGCGCTGTTCCAGCGCACCCAGACGGCGACGACGATCCTCGCGTGCCTCAGTGCTCAGCTCCTGTAGCTTATCGCGCGCCTCGGCGCGTGCCAGTTCAAGCTGAACCCTTGTGGTATCCAGCTGTGTATGGATGCGCTCCAGCTCCTCCAGCAGGTGACGCAGGTTGAATGCGGCGCGGAAGGCGACGGCGAAATCGCTGATGAATTCTGCGCTGATGATGAGTACGATCATCAGCTGTGCCAGCAGCGGCAAACGCTCTACCAGCCGCCCGATGGGCGGATGGATGAAATTGACAACAAGAAGAGACAGCACTCCCCACGCAATAGAAGATTTTAGGCAGATATACCCGTTGAGATTGCCGAAGCAATGGGTATAATCCCAATAACGCATGTGGAACATGGCTTCCATCGCCCAGCCCGTCGCATATTCCAGCAGGGTGGGGAAGATGATACCAAGCACAAAGACGGCCGCTGCATTCTCGCGCACCGGCAGACAGACGATGAGGATGCACAGTGCGCCGGAGCCATAGATCGGCAGCAGCGGCGCGCGCAGAAAGCCGCGGTTGACAAATCTTTTCTCCAGCAGGGAGACATAAGCCGATTCAAAGCACCAGCCGAAAAAACAATAGAGATAGAACAGCAACAGCCATTCCAAAAGCGTGTAGCTATGCAACGGGATTTCCTCCATTTCTATGCTGATAGTATAACGGAATATGTCGAAAAATGCAAATAGATATGGTATACTTATAGCACAACCATTGTTCGGCGTTTCAAACAGCGGTATTCCGACGCCGCGAGAGAAAACGCCACGCCGTTTATTTTTGCTGAAAGAGGGTTTCACGATGAAAACTGCTTTGATTACCGGAGCGTCCTCCGGTATTGGGCGCGATATCGCCCGTGAGCTGAGTGCGCGCGGCTGGCGGCTGCTGCTTGTGGCGCGCCGCCGCAAACGTTTGGAAGAACTGGCACAGCAGCTGGGTACACCGTGCCGCATTTATGTGTGCGATGTGGCAAAGGAGGCCAATTGCCGCTGGCTGTATGAACGGGCAAAGGAGCAGGACGTCAGTCTGCTTGTCAATGCGGCAGGCTTCGGTCTGTATGGTGACTTTATTGAGACCGATCTGGAGCGCGAGCTGGAGATGATCGACGTCAATATCCGTGCCGTGCATATTCTGACCAAGCTGTTTCTGTGTGATTTTGTCGCGCGCGATGAGGGACGCATTCTCAATGTGGCGTCGTCTGCCGGCTTTTTGCCCGGGCCGCTGCTGGCAACGTATTATGCGACAAAGAACTATGTGGTGCGGCTGAGCGAGGCGATTTATGAGGAGCTGCGCACCATAGGCAGCAAGGTTACGATCAGTTGTCTGTGCCCCGGTCCGGTGGATACGGAATTTAACCGTGTGGCGGGCGTTCAATTTGCCATTGGCTCGCTTCCAAGCGCGACGGTTGCCAAGCAGGCGGTGGATGGTGCGCTTGCCGGAAAGCTGCTGATCGTGCCGGGCGGCACAGTCAAGCTGGGCGTGTTCGCCTCGCGCTTTGCGCCGACCAAGCCATTGCTGCGCATTGTGCGCGGAATTCAGCAGAGAAAGGGCGAATAAAGCCCGCAAAAGCAGCATAGCATGACCGCAGACACTCACCGCATGTGTGGGTGTCTATTTTTATGCGAAGGGCTTTCTTTGATTGACATAAAAAGCGGCTCCCAAAAGGGAACCGCTCTGTGCTTTCCGAGATTTTTTTGAGATGGGTTATGCCAGTACCAATGGGGAGAAGATGATGTACATCACAACGACGACCAATGCGCCGACAATTGCCCACAGTTTGCCGGTCTTCCACGGCGTCATGTCCATGACATGCGCATCCGGCATTTCCCAATCGGTCTTGCGCGGACGCAGCTTGATGCATGCGAAATAAATGACGCACTGTACGAGGAAGCAGACAAATACCCAGTACAGGTAATGAATCTTGTCAAATAAGGTAAAGTAGCCGATTGCATACAGAATGATATGTACCGGTACGCCGATCTTCGGCGCGATGGATGGCGCGCGTTTGCTGAGCATGCCGAACAGTACTGCGCACAGAATCGGCATGGAGAACAGACCCCAGCACTCGTTGATAAAGTTCATAATACCGGAACCGAAGAACATGATAAACGGCGAGATGATGATCGCCAGAATGCCGACGATCAGGCCAAAGTACTTACCGACCTTAACGACCTTTTCCGCGCTTGCCTTTTTGCCCCAGATTGGCTTCCAGACATTCAGCGTAAAGATCGTGGACGCGGAATTGAGGACCGAATTAAACGAGGACAGGATTGCGCCAAACATAACGGCTGCAAAGAAGCCCATGACCGGCTTCGGCAAAACCTGAAGCACCAGAGCCGGATACGCGGTGTCGCCGTCAAACGCGCCGCCTGACGAGGTCGAGCCGAGCAGCTGGTAGGCAATGATGCCCGGGATGACGATGACAAATACGTCCAAGCACTTAAAGAAGCCTGCCCAGATCGCGCCCTTCTGAGATTCAGCCAGGTTCTTGCCGCCCAGCGAACGCTGAATGATCGACTGGTTGGTTGCCCAGTAGAACAGGTTGTTGACGAACATGCCTGTGAACAGCAGCGGCCACGGAATATACGGCGCCATGGAATCCGCCGGAGACCAGGCGTTCATCTTTTCCGGCGTTGCGGAGATAAAATGCTCGATACCGGCAAAGAATCCGCCGCCATCCAGCTTGCCCAGCGCGATGATGCCCAAAATCGGAATCATGAAGCCGCCGATAATCAGGCCGACGCCGTTGATGGTGTCAGAGTATGCAACGGCCTTCAAGCCGCCGAATACCGAATAGCACATGCCGATGATACCGGTTGCAAAGCAAACAATCAAAATGCCGGTAAAGTAGCTGACGTTAAAAATTGCGCTGATATCGAAAATCTTTTCCAGCGCAACTGCACCGGAGTACAAAATGGTTGGCAGCATTGTGATAACATATGCGAACAGAAACATAATGGAAAACATACGCATCGTCGCGGTGTCGTATCGCTTCTCATAAAACTCAGGGATGGTCGCAATGCCGCCCTTGAGGAATTTCGGAAGCAGAACAAACGCCAGAATGATCAGTGCAAAGGCAGAGGTGGCCTCCCATGCCATCGTTGCCATAGAACCGGAAAATGCCTGGCCGTTCGTGCCTACCAGCTGTTCTGCCGAGAGATTGGTCATCATCAGCGAGCCGGCGATGACGATGCCCGGCAGACCGCGGCCCGCCAGGAAATAGCCTTCCTCAGTATCCAGCTTTTCATCGCGCGTCTTATACGCGGACAAAATCGCTACAAACACAGTGAAGGCAATGAACTCAATTACAACTAACATGTAACACACTCCTTCTTCAAAACACTCTCCCAATTGCGCGGGTGTCTCGGAATCACCCGCAATGCAGAAACTGACAAGCTCCTATTCTTATCCGCTTCATACACAGGTCTGCCTGATGTGATACATCCGGCAGACTTGCATATATGATTTTATGCAGACGTCCTAACCTGGAATCAATAGGTTTGTTCAAAAAATGTTCACAAATTTTCAATCAAAAATCATACAATATATACAAAAAATATTCTCAACTAATGCGCAGCATATTTTGCTCTTTGACCAAAAATATGACCAAATCTAAAAATAATACAACAAAAAACGCAAAAAGCCGCCGTGTCGTTCCTGTGCGACACGGCGGCTTTCTTACAACAACAAAAGGTAATTTTGTGAAGTAGCAAGTAATACAGACGAAATACGGCTCCTGAATTCCGCCCCGGCAGACAAAATGAAACGTATTTCCATACCTCTCGGGGAATTGTCGTCTGTACAACTAACTGAAAATATGATATCATGAATTACGACAAAAGGCAAGTTTTTTTTACGGGGTGCAAAAGATTTTTAACTCTTCTGACAACATCACTGCGTGTTTTATGGCTAAATAGTCATATAGTAAAACATTTTTGTTGTTCTCATAGTAGCATAGAAGTAGACTAGACAAGTCTCGACACTAGAAGAAGCAGGGGCGAAGCCTATGAACAATTACTATAAACGTCTGCGAGAGCTGCGCGAAGACCATGACCTGACACAGGTGCAGGTTGCGGCGTATCTTGGGATGCAGCAGCCGCAGTATTGCCGGTATGAGCGCGGGCTGCGGGATATTCCGACCGATGTGCTCATTCGACTGGCGCAATACTATAAAACCTCCGCGGATTACATTTTGGAGTTGACAGATAAACCCATCCCGTATTGGAAATAGAAAAAACCACCCGGTCGAGGGTGGTTTTTTGACTCATGATGCATTGTTACGATTTTCGATTGCGCTTTTGCCACTCGCGCGGCGGAATGCCGAATACCTTGTGAAAAGCACGCGAAAAATGCAGCTGATTTGGATAACCGACGGAGCGTGCGATTGTGGCGATGGAGGCCGCGCCGCGCTCCAGATAGGTGCAGGCAACCTGCATGCGGTAGCGGATGAGATATTCCTGCGTGGTCATGCCGGTCGTGTCGCGGAACAGCTTGCCGAGATAGCTGCGATTGAGTCCGCAGTATTCCGCCACGTCCTCTACGGAGATGTCCTGCGGGTATTTACGCTGAATATACCGAATGGACTTTTCAACATAGTAGCGCTGTAGATTGGCGATTTTGGGATGGCCGGGACAGGGCGTTTCCTGTAGCAGGCAGTCGAGCGTTTCCATCGCAAGCCCAACCGCGCGCAACGCGCTGTATTCGCACTGTGGATCGGTAAGCGTGGCAAACAGCTCGGCGGTCCGGTTCGCATCCGGCAGGCTAAGCGTCGGCTTGGACGGCGTTAGGCCCGCCAGCTGCAGGATATCGACGGCAGAGGAGTCGGTCAGCTCCATCCACATGGCGTCGAACGGCTGCGTGCCCATTCCGGTGAAATTGGCGCAGACGCCGGGGAACAGCACGAAAAGCATGCCGGGCGCTATGCTGTGCGTACAGGTGCCGAGCTTGATGGAGCCTGTTCCACAGGTCACATACACGAGAATGGTGTGTTCCACCAGGAACGGAAGGAGCGGCGCTTCCTGATCACTTGAAAATCGTCCGTATTGGCTTAGGGACAGTTCTGCGAAGCGCGCGGCGTCGCAGAAGCGGGTTGTTGTTTCAGCCATAACAATTCTCTCCTTGTTCGCACATTCTCCCAGCAGTGGGGGGGAAAGGAGAATGTACCATAATTATATGCTCGAAGTATATCTAATATTATTCATTATACGGACAAATGGAACATTTTTCAAGTACTGAAGCGTAAAAATGTTCCATAAAGAGAAAAAAGGCAAAAAGCGATAAAATACGAGATGACAATTCGCAAGCCGATGTTGCTGGCGCAGAAAAACAGCGGCCATCCGGTGTTTCATTTGCGGAAATGGAAAAATGCGGTGCGCTTACAGAAAATTTCGAAGAAACAGCGGCAAATATTTGCGAAAAATAAAAGGTTAGACTTGTTTCACGGGTGCGGTTGTGATACAGTAAAACAGGATGGGTGGTATTGTGTCCTGCGGGACATGGACTGCACCGGATGTTTTATTTTACTTTTTCGGCAGAAGCCCATATCGCAGATGCGAATGAGACGGATGCACAGGGGATCACCGACGGGATACAACACGGAGGTGGTTCGTATGAAAATTGGATTCATCGGCGCGGGAAAGGTCGGCACATCACTGGGCAAGCTGTTTGTCCAGCATGGCGTGACGGTCACAGGCTATTTCAGCAAAACCCCCGCACACGCCGAGCAGGCAGCGGAATTTACACAGACACGGCGATTTGACACGTTACGCGACATATGTCAGGCGAGTGATACCCTGTTTGTGACCACACCGGACGGTGTGATCGCGCGCATGTGGAACGACATGGCGGCGCTGCCGATCGAAAGTAAATGTTTTTGCCATTGCAGCGGAGCGTTGCCCGGCGCGGTCTTTGAAGGCGCGCAGGCGCGCGGCGCACGGGTTTGCTCGGTGCATCCGCTGCTGGCGGTCAGCGACAGGTTTTCCGCATGGGAGAAGCTGGAGGGCGCGTTTTTTACGCTGGAGGGCGACGGTGCGCAGGAGATGGCACAGCTGATGCAGCGCTGCGGCGCGCGAACGGCGGTCATTGCAGCGCAGGACAAGGCGCGCTATCATCTGGCGGCCTGTGTTGTGAGTAATCTGGCGGTCGGGCTGTCGGCCTGGGGCATGCAGCTGCTGGAGCAGTGCGGCTTTACGGCGGAGCAGGCGCGCACGGCGCTCACCCCGCTCATTTTGGGCAATGCGCAGGCGGTCTGTGAAAAAGGCCCGCAGGACGCGCTCACCGGGCCTGCCGAACGCGGTGATCTGGAGACAATCCGCGCGCATATGCAGTGCCTTGACGCGGACGACCGGGCGCTGTATGCCATGCTGACACGCAGATTGTGCGCCATCGCGCACGAAAAGCATCCGGACAGGGACGATACCGCTCTCACAACGTATTTGGAGGGCTTGTCATGAAGAACACGGTTTTAACATTCCAGCAGGCAAAAAAAGAGGGTACGCGTCTGTCCATGCTGACAGCGTATGATTACACGACGGCAAAGCTCATCGACCAGGCCGGCATCAATTCGATTCTGGTTGGTGATTCTCTGGGCAACACCATCCTCGGCTATGAGGATACGCTGTCCGTCACAATGGAAGATATGATTCATCACACGGCGGCAGTCGCGCGCGGCGCAAAGAATGCGCTGGTTATCGGCGATATGCCGTTTATGTCGTATCAGGCATCTGTCTATGATGCGGTCACCAATGCGGGACGGCTGATGAAGGAAGGCCGTGCACAGGCTGTCAAGCTGGAGGGCGGCGCGACTGTCTGCGAGCAGATCAAGGCGATCGTCGGCGCATCCATTCCGGTCTGCGCGCACATCGGCCTGACGCCGCAGTCCATCAACGCGTTTGGCGGCCACAAGGTACAGGGCAAGGGCGAAAAGCAGGCACAAAAGCTGCTGGACGACGCCCGCCGCGTACAGGAGGCAGGTGCCTTTGCTGTTGTCATTGAGGGCGTTCCGGCGCTGCTGGCGGCAAAGATTACCCAGGAGCTTGACATCCCGACCATCGGCATTGGCGCGGGCGCAGGGTGCGACGGTCAGGTGCTTGTCTATCAGGACATGCTCGGCATGTACATGGATTTTAAACCGAAGTTTGTCAAGCATTTTGCGAATGTCGGTGAGATTATGAACGAGGCGTTCCAAAGCTATGACCGCGAGGTCAAGGCAGGCACGTTCCCCGCGGCAGAGCACACCTACAAAATGGATGAGGAAATTATCGGCCGGCTGTATTGATTGCAATTTGCAGCCTGATACATAGAAGGAGAAGCGAACGATGAAAATCGTAAAGACGATTGAAGAGGTGCGCGCGCAGGTATGCACATGGCGCGCACAGGGATTGACGGTGGGTCTGGTGCCGACCATGGGTTATTTGCATGAGGGGCACCAGAGCCTGATCGCGCGTTCGGTCGCGGAAAATGACCGCACGGTCGTTTCGGATTTTGTCAATCCGATTCAGTTCGGCCCGACCGAGGATCTGGCAACCTATCCGCGTGATATCGACCATGACGCCGCACTGTGCGAGCGCACCGGCGCGGATCTGATTTTTCATCCGGAGGCGGAGGAGATGTACGCGCCGGACTTTTGCACCTATGTCGACATGGAGCATCTGACCAAGGGGCTGTGCGGAAAGACGCGCCCGACGCATTTTCGCGGCGTGTGCACGGTCGTCAGTAAGCTGTTCCATATCGTACAGCCTGACCGCGCGTATTTTGGTCAGAAGGACGCGCAGCAGCTTGCTGTCATCCGCCGCATGGTGCGCGACCTCAATATGCCGCTGGATATTGTGGGATGTCCCATCGTGCGTGAGGATGACGGACTGGCAAAGAGCTCGCGCAACACCTATCTGCGCGCGGACGAGCGCAAGGCGGCGCTGTGCCTGTCGCGCAGCCTGAGCAAGGGCAAGGCGGCGATCGACGCAGGCGAGACCGATGCGGCCAAGGTCAAGGCGGTCATCACCGCGGAGATCGAGGCGGAGCCGCTCGCACGCATCGATTACGTCGAGATAGTGGACTGGAACAACCTTGAGCCGGTGGACAGCACGACAGGCTCGATTCTGACCGCCATTGCCGTTTATATCGGCAAGACCCGCCTGATCGATAATTTCATTATCGAACGCTGAGAAAGCACGGAGGACGGACGCATGACCATTCAAATGCTCAAGAGCAAGATTCACCGCGCTGTTGTTAAGCAGGCAGAGCTGAACTATGTCGGTTCCATCACGGTAGACAGTGAGCTGCTGCGCGCGGCGGGTATATATGAATATGAAAAGGTACAGGTCGTAGATATCAACAACGGCAACCGGCTTGAGACGTACACCATCGCGGGCGAGCCGGGAAGCGGTATGATCTGCCTCAACGGCGCGGCGGCACGATGTGTGTCGGAGGGCGACCGCATTATCCTCATGGCCTATGCGGATGTCACGCCGGAGGAGGCCGAGACGCACAAGCCGAAGGTCGTTTTTGTCGATGATGACAATCACATCGCACGGATCACGCACTATGAGAAATGCGGCGCGCTGTATGACGACGAACGATTGGACAAGTAAATGCACGATATATGAAAAAGCCCAGCTCCGTATGCAAAACGGACTGGGCTTTTTTCGGCCAAACGCAAGCAGCTGTGTGACACAGCCGGTCGTTCTTTGCCGGCAGATACAGACGTCCGAAAGGCTGTGAATGTCTGTATCCGGGCAGGGCTTCCTCCAAAGGGAAATACGCCGCTGTCTTATTGTAAATAGTCGGGGATACCGTCCTCGTTATCGTCGATGGTGTCGTTGATGACCTCGCTCTCCTCCTCGGTCGGGTAGGAATCCTCGTCGTCATCGTATTCATCCGGTGTGCCAGGCAGATCCTCAGATTCCTCCTCGGTCGGGTATTCATCCGAAACCTCTTCTTCTTCGTCATCCTCTGACTCGGGATGCAGCGTCTCATATGTAAAGTCGCTGTAGACCTCGCCGGCCTCCAGATCGACGCCCTTGAGCTTCGCCAGCTCAGAGACGGTGACGAATGCGTAGCCCTGCTCCTGCAATTCATCAATCGCGGCCAGCACGCCTTCAACCGTCGTCTCATACAGGTCATGCATCAGCACGATTGAGCCGTCCTCCGCCTGTTCAAGGATGTTATTTTTAACGTTTTCCGCGTCGCGGTACTTCCAGTCTAGGGTATCGAGATTCCACAGGATAATCGGCATGTCCGCCTCTTTCATGGCCTCGATCACACTGTCGTCATATGCGCCGCCGACAGGACGCATCACAGTCGGCTTCTCGCCGGTGTAGCTTTCAATCAGCTTGTTGTTGGATACGACCTCCTCTAAGCCGCCGTCATCGGTGTCGGTGTCCATGCGCGTGTGGTTCATCGTATGGTTGCCGACCTCGTGCCCCTCCGCCAGATATCGATCCATCATTGAGTTGTAATCGTTGACGCGATAGCCGCACAGGAAGAACGTCGCGTGCGCGCCGCGCTCCTTCAGACCGTCCAGCAGACGCTCTGTGCGTCCGCCTTCGTTTCCGGTTGGGCCGTCGTCGAAGGTAAGTGCGATGTACTTGTCGCCCTTCGGGATGGTATTGGTCTCTTCGGGCTCTTCGGTTTCCTCACGCTCTGTGCCGCCGGTGACGACTGCGGAGCCGACCTCCAAGGCATCGTCTGAGGTATCTCCGCGCACCCTGGTGCCCGAATTGCAGCCGGTCAGCAGCAGTGCAGACGCCATCAGTACCGAGCAGACAGCCAGCATGGTTTGTTTCAGCTTCATTCTATTCATGTGCTCTCCTTTCACATAGCATGTATATATATGCCGCCGTGACCCCTCTGTTTTATCACGGCTTATCGATTATTATACCACACTTTTTGGAATATGGAAGGATAATTTGTAAATTCGTTTGTTTTGGCGGGGAAAACGCGGGAAATGCTGGAAAATATGACGGATTTCGTAAAAAAATACAAAAAAGGAAGCTCGCCTGCTTCGGCGAGCTTCCCGTACAATCTTTGGTTTTCGCGATAAAGATGCGAGGGTGTGGATTAATAATGACGCGCTTCGTACAGGTGATCCTGAAGCTTCTTGTAGGCTTCCTGAACCTCTGGCTTGTCGGAAACCGAGGCAACACCTACACGCCACCAAGCTTCCCACTCCTTGGACATGGACTTCGGCAGAACCTTCATGTCGATCAGCGTGGAAACGGTCTGCTTCTTGGAATCCTCCAGCGCAGCAGCCAGTTCATCGATGGTCGTTACGGTGTAGGTCTTGCAGCCATAAGCGGCAGCAACCGCAGCGTAGTCGATCTTCATCGCCGGGCCGAGATCGCAACCGTCGAACGGGGTGCCCGGAATATGCATGTTCTTCTCGGTGGTACGGGACTTGTTGCCCTGACCAACCTGCAGGTTGTTGATGCAGCCATAGGAAGCGTTATCAAACAGGCAGACGTTGATCTTGTAGCCGTACTGAACCGAAGCGATCAGCTCGGAGTGCAGCATATCGAACGAGCCGTCGCCGCACATTGCATAGACCTCCTGGTCCGGGCAAGCGATCTTGCAGCCATACGCGCCAGCAACCTCGTAGCCCATGCAGGAGTAGCCGTACTCGCAGTGATAGGTGTTCGGAACCGACGCTCTCCACAGAGCCTGCAGGTCGCCCGGCAGGGAACCGGCTGCGCCGACACAAATGGAATCCGGCGCGATATGGGTGTTGATGTAGCCGAGCGCCGCAGTCTGCGTCAGCTTGGAGCCGATGGATTCGATGTAATGCTCAACAGCACGGCGGTTTGCGTCCTGAATCTCCGGCACATAGGACTCTGCGTCAATGTACTCGGTATGATCCATGCGGTCAACATCAGCCCACCAAGCCTTCTGGCGCTCTGCCAGCTCAGCGGCATATGCCTCGGAGGTGTGGTAGCCGGTCTTTTCCAGCTCTGCGTCGATGGCTGTCAACGCTTCGTTTGCGTCCGCAACGACCGGATACGCATCCATCTTCAGGCACTGGAACTCAGACGGGTTGATGTTAACGAACTTCGCGTCGGTCGCATACAGCCACTTGGACGAGGTGGTAAAATCGGTGTAACGGGTGCCGACGCCGATGACAACGTCTGCGTCATGCGCGAATGCGTTTGCGCACTCCGTACCTGTGATGCCCAGACCGCCAAGGCTCAGCGGATGGGTCCACTCAATTGCGGATTTACCCGCCTGGGTCTCGCCAAATGCAATGCCGTACTTTTCAGCAAATTTGCGGAAGATCTTGTGTGCCTCAGCATAACGGACACCACCGCCGCAGATGAGAAGCGGCTTCTTTGCCTTGCTGATGATTTCAGCGGCAGTAGCGGCAGCCTTCTTGGTAGCTGGACGGCGCTCGATCGTCCAGACGCGCTTCTTGAAGAAGTCGACCGGGTAGTCATATGCTTCGCCCTGTACGTCCTGTGGGATGGAAACTGCGACTGCACCACAGTTGCCCGGATCGGTCATAACGCGGAATGCGGAGATCATGTCGGTCATGATCTGCTCCGGACGGTTGACACGGCCCCAGTACTTAACGACGGCCTGGAACGAATCATGCGCGGAAATGGTCAGGTTCTGCGGCTGCTCCATCTGCTGCAGTACCGGATCCGGCTGACGGGATGCGTATACATCGCCCGGCATAAGAAGAACCGGAATGTTGTTCGCAGTTGCCGTAGCAGCGGCGGTAATCATGTTGCAGGCGCCGGGGCCGACAGACGAGGTGCAGACAAATGCCTGCTTGCGGCGCAGCTGGCGGGAGAATGCAACAGCGGCCAGCGCCATGCCCTGCTCGTTCTTGCCCTGATAGACCTCGAGATCCTTGATCTCCTGCTCGATACCGTTGCAGTAGCCGACACAGTTGCCATGACCCGGAATCATAAAGATACCGCGGATAAACTTGTGCTCAACCTCGTTGCCGTCCATGTCAATGTAGCTGACATACTGGTTTTCCAGAAAACGGATGCACGCCTGGCTGGCAGTCAGGCGGACGGTTTCCATGTGTTTCATAGAATTTTCCTCCTCATGTTGAATCTTACACAATTCTCTATATTATTTCAGATAGGAAATAATATCGGTCGGGGATTAGGGATTAGTAACCGGTCGAGCACTTCCAGATATGCTCGTCCGCGTCGTCGCGAACCAGCCATTCATGTTCAACATCGTCGATGCGGGTCTTATCCCACGGATCGCCCGGCAGGTGACGGATGCCCCACGCATAGCAGCAGGAGTAGCCCGGGCCGGTGACCTGCGAATGCATTTTGTCGGTAATGAGTGCCATGCCGTTGTGATGCGTCTCATACAGCTCGCCGTTGCCCCAGCCTGCGCCGAAGCCCTGCGGCTTGTCATAGCGGTAGAAGTAAACTTCCGGCTGCGGATGATGATGCGGCGGGTAAGAAGACCACTTGCCCGGCAGATTGATAACCTCGCCCAGCACCATGTTGGAGTACGGCGCGTTGTCCAGATCGAAGCAGGTGCGCACGTCGCGCTTGATGCAGTTCTGCAGAACGCCGCCTGTGCCACGCGCCCACGTGTCGGTCTCCTCCGGCAGGAACATTCTGTTCGGGAATTCCGGCGCGACCTTGTCGTTGAGCGTTTTCTGAATATAAATGTTGGATGGAGCCTTCGCCGTGATGACGATCTTGGTTCCCTTGTGTACCAGCAGGCACCACGGATTGTAATCAAACGGGTTCGGACGGTTCATATCACAGCTCTGGTCATCCCAAGCCATGTTGACCTCGCCGTCAAACATCAGGCAGGCGACTTCCTTGTCCGCTTCCTCGATGGTGTATACGTCGCCGGCCTCCATAACCAGCAGGCCGACATCCATCATACCATCCTTGCCTTCTCCTTCGTCAAGACGCAGGTATTCATTATAGCCGCGCTTGACTTCCTTGTCCATGTACATTGTAAAACACACCTTTCTCTATGCCAGCTTTGGCAATTTTGTAATGAGTGTCACCGTGCAAAACGGGCGCATACGTCCCCTTTTGCATAATTTATTGTTATTATATCATGACATGTTGTCGTTTTCAAGAAGCCCGCGCAGAAAATACAGACGGAAATTTGTGCATGGTGACGAAATGCCATGGGAAAGACGGAACAGGCGATATCTCTTGTACTAACCCGTCACAAATGGTATAATATAAGTACAAGCAAACCAACAGGACGGGCGCTGCTCTGTTTTCAGAATACCAGAAAATTTGTAAAAAACAAGTACGTACTTTTTTGTAAGGTACTACCATGATAGATAGTGGTCAGACGAATAGGAGGTGGCACATGAAACGCGACAGCTGGGACATCCCATATGATTGTCCGATTGAGGCGACGCTGGGGCTGATCGGCGGCAAGTGGAAGGCGCTGATTTTAGACCATCTGACGGACGGTGCGCTGCGTTTTGGCGCATTGCAGCGAAAAATGCCCAAAATCACGCCCAAAATGCTGACGCAGCAGCTGCGTGAGCTGGAGGAGGATGGACTGATCTCTCGTCGGGTCTATCCGGTCGTGCCGCCAAAGGTGGAATATGAGCTGACGGAGTTCGGCCGCACCGTACTGCCCATTCTGGACGCGATGTGCGCGTGGGGGCGGGTGTATCTGGATAATGTGCGCGCACAAGAGCGGCAGGTCAAATAACAGGGGAACAAGCTAAAAGAGGTCGCCAAGCGTTTTGAACTGCACCCCACTTGTTAGACAGTATACCATACTTGTCTAACAAGTGGGGTGCAGTTCACTTTCAGCGGCCTCTTTATTGGTTTCCTTTCAGCTCAGTTATATACAATGCGCACGCGATGCGCACGGCAGAACTCCACGAATTTGGGCGCCGGCTGCTGGTCGGTGATAAGGGTAGAGATGTCCTGCAGGCGGCAGAATGTGACGGTGGCGTCATGTCCCAGTTTGGAGCTGTCCGCGATGAGCATGATTTCCGCCGCGTGCGCGACGACGCCCCGCTTGATCTCCGCCTCCAGAAACGTCGTATTGCTCATGCCGGACTCGACAGTGACGCCAGTTGCGCTGAGAAACGCCTTTGTGATGCGCAGCGAGGAGAGCGACTGCTGCGCGGAAATGCCGACAAACGAGCTGGTAGACGGGTTATACACGCCGCCCAGCGAAATGAGATTGACATTTTCCAGCTTTGCCGCCTCCACCATTGCGGGCAGGGAATGGGTGATGACCGTCAGCTTGATGCGCGGGGAAATGTGGCGCAACAAACAGACTGCGGTGGAACCGGAGTCGATAAAAATGGTGTTGCCATCTTTGATCTCACGCGCCGCCAGACGGCCGATCTGATCCTTTGCAGCGGAATTCAGCCCGGAGCGCACGGGAAGGGGCATGACATCTTCCAGCGTGACTGCGGTGACACCGCCGTATACCTTCGCTATATGTCCACGTGTTTCCAGCTCATTGAGATCGCGCCGGATGGTGTTTTTGGAAACCTGAAACACCTCGCACAGTTCGTCAATGGAGACGGTTTTTTTGGATAATACGTATTCTTCAATGGAATTGAGCCTGCTTATTTTCATGTGGTACCTACCTTTGTGGAACAACAAATTCACATGTCTAGATTATAGCAGATTTTTTATCAAAAAGAAATATATAATTATTATTTTTTGTCATAATTTGTATGGATTTTGCATTCTTACATTGAAAAAAGCAGGGATGTATTGAAGAGTTAACCAAAAAAACGCCGAAGTGTAGAAAAAATCTCTAAAAATAGGCGGGGTGGCATTGCAATTTGTTGGATGAAATGATAAAATTGAATTAACTGCTGGATATGTCTGTTCGTGCGGCCTATCCGGCAACTACGAATAAGGAATAGGTAGGTGTATTCAATGCAGAAAGCAGAAAAGATGCAGGCTCTCAAAGAATTCGCGGCAGAAATCCGAGTTGAGACGCTGAAGACCATCGGCTCGCTTGGCTTTGGACACGTTGGCGGCTCGATGTCGATCGTCGAGGCAATGGCTGTCCTGTATGGCGATGTGATGAAGATCGATCCGAAGAATCCGCGTTGGGAGGGTCGTGACTGGTGCGTCCTGTCCAAGGGACATGCAGGTCCGTGCGCATATGCAACGCTGGCGCTCAAGGGCTACTATGATCTGGAGCAGACCCGCACACTGAACAAACCGAACACAAATTTCCCGTCGCATACTGACCGCACCAAGACCCCGGGCGTCGATTTGACCACAGGCTCTCTGGGTCAGGGCATGTCCACTGCGACAGGCGCGGCGCTGGGCCACAAGCTGGACGGCAAGGATAATCATGTTTACGTATTTGTAGGCGACGGCGAGTGCGATGAGGGCCAGGTTTGGGAGGCTGCACAGTTTGCAGCGCACTATAAGCTGGACAACCTGACCTGCTTTGTCGATGATAACAAGAATCAGCTCGATGGCAAGGTTGACGAGGTCATGAGCCATGGCAAGGGTCTCGGCGCGAAGTTTGACGCATTTGGCTGGAATGTTATCAACGTAGAAAACGGCAACGATGTTGAGCAGGTTTATGACGCAGTTCAGGCCGCGCTTGCAGTAAAGGGTCAGCCGACGGCAATCATTCTGAACACCACGAAGGGCAAGGGCGCTACGTTTGCTGAGCCTTCTGCCGCACATAGCTCGCAGCCGTCTCCGGAGCAGTGGGAAGAAGCAATCGCCGCAGCAGAGGCTGAGCTGGCTGCTGTCAAGGCTGCAAAGTAAGGAGGGCATGCAAAATGAGTTATACTTTGATTGGTAAGCACGAAAAGGACAGCCGCGCGTGCCGTGACGGCTATATTCAGGCTATGACAGAGCTGATGGAGGCTGACAAAAGCGTCGTTCATGTAGACTGCGACTTGAAGGGCTGCATCAATAGTAAGAAGCTGGATAAGTTCGGCCGCAGCATCAATGCAGGTATCGCTGAGGCAAACGCGATGGGCGTTGCTGCTGGTCTGACTGCGACCGGCAAGAAGGCATGGATGCATTCGTTCGGCTGCTTCGCTTCTCGCCGTGCATTTGACCAGGCGTTTATGTCCGCTGCATATGCAAAGCTGGGCGTGCATGTACTTGGCTCCGATCCTGGCGTATGCGCTGCGTACAACGGCGGCACCCATATGCCGTTTGAGGATTGCGCACTGTACCTGTCTGTTCCGGATGCTATCGTCTGCGATCCGGTTGACTATGCACAGGTTTACGCACTGACCAAGAAGCTGACCGCTGTCGAGGGCAGACTGACCTATATGCGTATGATCCGTAAGGCGTTCACCACGGTTTACGCTGACGGCTCTGATTTCGAGATCGGCAAGGGCGTAACGCTCAAGGAGAGCGACAGCGATCAGGCGACCATCATTGCGGCAGGCATCATGGTTGACGAGTCGCTGAAGGCATACGAAGCGCTCCAGAAGGAGGGCATCAATGTCCGCGTCATCGACATCGTTACCTGGAAGCCGATTGATGAGGAGCTCATCATCAAGGCTGCTAAGGAGACCGGCGCGATCGTAACCGCTGAGAACCACAACTGCACCTGCGGTCTCGGCTGCGCTGTTGCGCGTGTTACCACCGCGAATACCCCTGTTCCGATGGAAATGGTTGGCGTACATGATCAGTTTGGCCAGGTTGGCGCAGAAACATTCCTGCGCGAGGCTTATAAGCTGACGGCTGACGAGATCGTCGCTAACGTCAAGAAGGTTATCGCAAGAAAGTAAGGCTGCATAGCCTTGCCCGGTATACCGGAAATAGAATGGCCGCCGCTGCATGCTTGCAGCGGCGGCTTCATTTTTTCCGTGGTCGGCAGGGTTCTGCCGGTTTACAGGTTGACGATGTAGCTGACAATAATTTCCTCATTTGCAATCGCGTCGCGCACTGCCTGCGCGCCTGCTTCGCCGAATGCGCCGCACAGCTCGATCTTTTTGACCTCGCCGGCGTCGACCAGACGCTTTGCCTGTGCGCATGCGTCGTCCAGATCCTTGACGCCGACCATCAGGCTGCGGCACATCGGGGATTCGATCTTTGTGTTGTGCACCGCGGGGTCATAATCCGCGCACATGACCAAAAAGACAAATGAAAACTGCTTCATAAGAATATTCCTCCTGTTGCTGTTGTCTGTAGAATTAAGTATAACACAGCGGCAGGCGGATGAACAATAGAATCTCTTGCGAAAAAATCTCCCCGACGGAGTAACCCGTCGGGGAGATAATTATATCATGCGGTGAGACAATGCGGGATTAGAGATCCTTGCCGTACATTTCCTGCAAATTGAGCAGGTGGGTGTAGCGAGCCATTGCCTTCTGCTCGGACTCGGAGAACAGCTCCTTCGCGCGCTCCGGGAACGAACGGGTCAGCGCAGAGTAACGCGCCTCGCCCATCAGGAAGCTCTGGTAGCCCTCCGATTTCGGCTCCTTAGAGTCAAGCGTGAACGGGTTCTTGCCCTCTGCCTTCAAAGCCGGATTGAAGCGGAACATGTTCCAGTAGCCGCAGTCAACCGCTTTCTTCATTTCAGACTGGCAGTTGGTCATGCCGCCCTTAATGGAGTGCATCTCACACGGCGCGTAGCCGATGACCAGCGACGGTCCCGGATATGCCTCAGCCTCAGCGATTGCCTTGAGTGTCTGCTGCATGTTTGCACCCATTGCAACCTGTGCAACGTAGATGTAGCCGTAGCTCATTGCGATTTCAGCCAGAGACTTCTTCTGAATTGACTTGCCGGCCGCTGCGAACTGTGCGACTGCGCCGATGTTGGTCGCCTTGGAAGCCTGACCGCCGGTATTGGAGTAAACCTCGGTGTCGAATACCATGACGTTGACATCCTCGCCGGAAGCCAGTACATGGTCGAGACCGCCGAAGCCAATGTCGTATGCCCAGCCGTCGCCGCCGAAGATCCAGACGGACTTCTTCGCGAGATATTCCTTCTTCGCCAGAATTGCGGAAGCCAGCTTGCATGCATCGCAGGTGCAGCCATCCATGATGTTTGCTTCCAGTGCAGCGGCATATGCCTTTGCAGCTTCGCCGTTTGCCGTGCCATCATTCAGTGTATCCAGCCACTTCTGTGCGGTTTCCTTGATGGCAGCCTGCGCCCAGTCGATTGCAATCAGCTGCTTGGTCTGCTCAATCAGCGACTCACGGATTGCCTTCTGACCATGGTAAATACCCAGACCATGCTCTGCGTTGTCCTCGAACAGGGAGTTTGCCCATGCCGGACCGCGGCCGTCCTTGTTGACGGTATACGGAGAGGTGGCAGCCGGGCCGCCCCAGATGGAGGAACAACCGGTCGCGTTGGAGATGTACATTCTATCGCCGCAAACCTGCGTAATCAGGCGGGCATACGAGGTCTCCGCACAGCCTGCGCACGAGCCGGAGAACTCAAGCAGCGGCTGATTGAACTGGGAGCCCTTGACCGTCTTGGTGTCTGCCATGTCTGCCTTCGGCTCGACCTTGGATACCATGTAATCCCAAACCTCAGCCTGCGCAGCCTCTTCATGCTGCGGAACCATAGTGAGCGCCTTGGTCGGGCAAACGCCGATGCAGACGCCGCAGCCCATGCAGTCGAGCGGGGAAACCGCCATGCTGAACTGGTACTTGTCCTTGCCTGCGCCAACCTTGACCGGAACAACCTTCGCGGCAGCCGGAGCGGCAGCGGCCTCGTCAGCCGTCAGCGCGAACGGACGGATGGTTGCATGCGGGCAGACATATGCGCACTGGTTGCACTGTACGCACTTCTGCGCATCCCAGGTTGGAACGGTAACGGCGGTGCCGCGCTTCTCGTAAGCGGATGCGCCGTGCTCGAAGGTGCCATCAACATACTCGTCAAATGCGGATACCGGCAGCGAATCGCCGTCCATGCGTCCGATCGGGTCGAGCAGGTTGCGAACCATCTTGACGGTCTTCTCGCGGCCTTCCGGAGCAGCGGCCGGAGCAGCGTCCTTTGCGTCAGCCCAGTCAGCCGGTACGTCGATCTTGACGTATGCAGAAGCGCCCAGCTCGATCGCCTTGTGGTTCATATCGACGACATCCTGACCCTTCT
>CAZEMM010000034.1:0-19501 GCA_964513445.1 uncultured Butyricicoccus sp.
TCTCACGCCTATGGAGAAACACGAGCTTTTCATGGCCGCATAGAACAAAACCGCAGATTCCGGTTGGATGCCTTAGCATCCAACCGGAATCTGCGGTTGCTACAGCGCCGCAGCGCTGTGAACTTTCTTTGAATTATTTCACTGTCTACTTGACGGGGAGCGGTTCACTCTGTGAAGCGCCCGCCCGCGGGGTTACGATTTTCTTTTTATGCGGTAGGATATGATGACGAATGCAGCACGGTAATGCCGTTGCTGTTGCGTGCGGTCCATGCGCCATAGCTGACATAGCGGACGCTGACCTTATTTGCGCCGACCCAGTTTGCGTCATATACGGTAAAACCGCTTGCATCGCTGGAGACGAATACCATCGTATGCATCTTCGGGCTGTCCATCTGAAGGATATCGCCCGGCTTCGCTTTGCTGATGAGCGTCTTTATGCTGGCTGCGGAATACGAGCTGGACTGTGCGACGATATCATACTTCGCGCCGTCGCTGGACGACTTCGGGCTTCCGTCATAATTCCATTTAGCTGTCTGGTCGTACATGCGGTAAAAGACCTCTCGGCCAAAGCCCATGCACTGCGACGCACCGGCAAAGGTATAACCGCTGCCAAGCGATGTGCCGCTCGGATAGATATTCATAATGGAATTGAGCTTCCGGGTAGCTGCCGACGTGTCCTCCGCGCCGCTGCCGGAAGCGTGGTAGGTCAGGCCTTCCTGCTCCGCCTGCTCCGCGGTAATGACGCCCATGGAAATCAGCTTATCGGCAACCGTGTTGCTGCTGTTCTTCAGCTGCGTGTTCAGCGCGGTGTACGAGATCTCCATAATCTGCTGACGCGTGAACGTGGTGTTCAGCCATGTTGTCATCTGCGAACTGCTGCAAAAACCAATTTCAATCGCCTTCTTCGATGCGCTGCTCCATGTGAAATCAGTGCCATCCTGATAGCCCAGCGCACGCAGGATAAAGGTCATATACTGCTGAAGCTCGATATTTGTTTTTGCACCGAAAGTTGTCTTGCTTGTGCCGTTGGTGTAACCCTTGTACACGCCATAGCCGACGATGCTGTCGGCCCACGCGGGAACATCCTTAAATGGATGCGAATAGCTGGAATTCTCAGCGATGGTACGCTCGCCGAGTACTGCGAGGAACACGGTAAACGCCTCTGCGCGGGAGCACCGCTTGGTGAGCATCAAATCTCCCGTTCCATCGCCCTTCACAAGGCCCAGACGCTTAAGCGCATAGCCGCTCTGGGACAGCGTATTGGACGCGCCCTTCAGCTCTACCTCAACGCTCTCCTCTTCATTTGGCAGCACATCCGCCGCCTGCTCGTCCGATTCAATTACGGCGCTTTCATCTACCGTCGACGGGGTTTCCTCCGACGCTTCCGAAGTCTCGACTGCGGCCTCTGTCTGCACCGCCGCATCGTCTGTGATGAGCAGCACATCGGTCTGCTCTGCCGTCTCGACCTGTTCGCTCTGCTGTTCGGCAGGAATCTCCTCTTCGGTAGAAATCGTATCTATATCTGCCGCAAATACCTGTGCGCCGGCAGATACCATCACCGTGCCGCAAAGTAAAGCGGAAAGAATTCTTTTCTTTTGCATTGACGAGTGAAAAACCACGATAAAACCTCCTTTGGGTATTCCTCTGTTTCCATACGTATTATAACACAAAAATCGGCGTTTGTGTAACCAAATTGTAATGATTGTAATCTTTCTGTAATCTGCACAAAAATATCACTGCGATTTTATCCATGTTGACGAATTATCGCTAAGATTTCGGGGCAATTACGCAAATTTTACGGATTTTTGTTTCAAACGTTTGCATTTCATTCGTCCATTTTGCGCTTTTTGAAGCCGTATTTTCGCTGTCTGCTGTAACCCTGCTGTTATCAGGTTACAACCATCTGCCATTTTTCTGACAATTTGGTTACAGCCGCCGCGCAGAAAAAACAGCCCGCCGCACAGCGTGCGAAAGGCCGGTTTTCTCATTTCATTTCTGTGACCACCCATGCATCCGGGATATGCCGTCCCTTATCCGGCGTGACGGCGGAGGAGTGGGTGATGCAGCGGTCGTTGTAATACATCGCCGCAGACGAGCCGCCGTCCAGATTACACGCCTGATACGCGCCGTAATGATACAGAATATCCGTCAGATCGCCCAGCGTGATGCCGATGGAATAGCCGGGCTGTCTGCCGTCCACGACCGCCAGCAGCATCTGCCCGTTTTCCAGCTGGCCGATGACCGCGCGCGGCTGCAATCCCCATCCGGCAGAGCCGCTGATGAGCTGCTGCCCGTTGACGATGAGCGCGGGACTGAACTGCATCGCGTCACGCGTGCCGTCCGGGATATCGTTGGTGATATTCAGCCGTCCGTTGGCGTCCAGGCCGATGACCTTCATCTGACCGTCCAGCGAGGGATTGTATATGTGCCCGCCGCTGCAAATTAATCCAAAGGCCGAGCCGCCGTTTCCCGTACCGCTCGGGTCGTCAAAGCCGCTGGCGTTGATGCCCAGTACCGCATCGTTGTCCTCGCACAGCTCGCTCAGATAGCTGCCCTTGCTTCCCAGCGTATCCGAAACCGCCAGCTGAACCTGATTGGGATTTTTTACGATTGCCATGCGGCCGCAATAGCTGTCGCCCTCCAGGCTGACAATGACGATGCCGTTGCGCGTGTCGATCGCGCATACCGGATCGCCGTAGACCGTCTCGATGCCGGTCTCCTCCGCGTCATAGTCCGCTGCATCGATCATCAGATAGCCGTCCGCGTCCAGCACCTCGCGCCGCGTGTGCGACTGCAAAAAGCGCCGCAGCGACTGCATGTCAATTTCGGGATAGCTGTCGGAAAAAATGTCCTCCAGCTGCTCCCATGTGCCCGTGATGCTGTCCTGCTCCACGGTAAACGCCGTGCTCTCCCAGTCGCTGTTATATTCCTCCTGCCGGTACTCTATCGTCGCGCGCCCGTTCATGACATCGTCAATGATCGACTGCGGCAAAAACATCGTTGCCAGCCACTGCTTGGTCATTGTGCCCATCGCGGTTTCAATATATATTGTACGCCATTTTTCGATCACCGGAATATGTGAAAACACCAGCGTGCAGTACAGGCCGGCCAGCGCCGCGGCTGTGCACGCCGCGATCCCCAGCTTATGCCAGACGGACAGCCTGTGCTTTTTGCTGCGCTGCCTGCGCTCCCGCGCCGCCCTGCGCCGCTCCCTTTTGCTGCGCTGCTGCTCCTCGAGAATGGTCCATTCACTTTTCTTCGGCTTGCGTTCCAATATCTCACCTCTTCATCAATACCATTGACATGGAACGATTGCGCCGGAAAAACAACGGCTATCTGCGCCGAAGCCTGAATCCAGCGGTGTTTTCTTAGTATAGCATACTTTTCGCATGCAGCATACCGTCATTGCGACAAAATCTGACGATTTATGCGCGTCCGGCTTGGTACTTGCCCGCAAAGGCGCGTCCATGCTATACTGACAACAGCTTTTGAAAAAGGGGGCTGTCCCATGCAGCTGACACAATATGCGCATCATATCAAGATAGAGAGCGAAAGCCGGTTTTCCGCCGCGCAGACCTTCGGCTGCGGCCAATGCTTCCGCTGGCGCGCCCGGCCGGACGGCAGCTTCACCGGCATTGTCCGCGGCACAATCGCCCGCGTCTGGGACGAGGACGGTGCGCTGTGTATCTCCGGCACACAGGAAACCTTTGATACGCTGTGGCGCGCGTATTTCGACTGCGACACCGACTATACCGCAATCTGCCGCGCCTTTGCCGTCGACGACTTCACCGCGGCGGCAGCCCGATTCGGCGCGGGCATCCGCATCCTCCGGCAGGAGCCATGGGAGGCGCTGTGCACATTCCTGCTGTCGCAGTGCAACAACATCCCCCGCATCACCGCCCTTGTGCAGCGCCTGTGCACGGGCTGGGGCGAACCGATTGCGGACAGCGGGGAATTTGCATTTCCTGCGCCGGACGCACTGGCAGACCTGACACCCGACGCGCTCGCGCCGCTGCGCGCAGGCTATCGTGCGCCCTATTTAATCGGCGCAGCGCAGGCGTTTCGCGACCCGCGCGCGCTGACGGATTTGCAGGCGCTGTCTACAGAGGAAGCGCGCCGCGAAATCATGCGGCTGCACGGCGTCGGGCGCAAGGTGGCGGACTGCTTTCTGCTGTTCGGCCTGCACAAGCTGGACGCATTTCCGGTGGACACCTGGATGAAAAAAGCCGCCGCGTATTACAGCGGCGACATCGGGCGCTTTATGCACAGCCCCTATGCGGGCGTGTTCCAGCAGTATTTCTTTCATTATACACGCAACTGCCTCGGACAGTCCGGCAGTTTATGACGCCTTCCAGCCCGCTATGCCATGGAAGAGGTTGTCCGGCCACGGATCAAAGCCCTCCGGCATGACGGAGGCCGCTGTAACCGTCGCCTGTTCAAATACAATCGGAATGATCGGCGTTTGCGCGCAGAAGCAGGTCAGATACTCGGCGACCGCCTGTGTGCGCGCATCTTCCTCCGCTTCATTGAGTGCGCGCAGGCAGTCCTCCATTTCCTGACTGGAATAGCCG
Source organism: uncultured Butyricicoccus sp. (assembly GCA_964513445.1). GTDB lineage: Bacteria > Bacillota > Clostridia > Oscillospirales > Butyricicoccaceae > Butyricicoccus_A. The sequence continues at coordinate 4,572 of CAZEMM010000034.1, forward strand.
CCAAAATTGCGCGTACCGCCGTCGCTGAGCAGCGTGTCCGCGTCAAAATCCGCCGTCATATGATATTCTCCATAATACATCTGAAAATCTCCGTCCTCGAGACGCGCGCGGCAGGTCTCATAGTCGAGCGGCGTCGCCGTCAGTGAAATACCGGCATCACTCAGCGTGTGCGCATACTGCTGCAGCACCGAGCTTTTTGTGTTGTAGCTGGCATTATAGATGACGTCCACAGTAAACGGCTGTCCGTTCGCGCGGTCAAGCGTGCCGTCGCCGTCGCGGTCATAAATACCCGCATCCGCAAGCAGCGCGAGCGCGCCATCCTTGTCGTACTGCGTGCACTTTACGCCGTCCGGCACGCCCTGCATTGGGACAGCGGCGGCCGTCGCGCGTCCGCCAAAGCAGATGGTTACGAGCGCGTCACGGTTCATCAGCATGGATAGCGCCGTGCGCACAGTGGGATTGTCCAGTGCGTCATCTGCGCAGTTGACACCGAGATAGTGCAGCTGCGTCGTCGGCACGTTGACGCTTTCTCCCGCTTCTTCCACCGGTGCACGCTCGGCATCCTGCTGTAAAATGAGCGACAGGCCGCCCTCTGTGAGCAGGTTCATCTCTCCCGCGCTGTCCTCCATGCTGATAAGCTCGATGGTATCATCAAAGCCGACGCTCCCGCCGTTCCAATCGGAAAACGCCTTCAGCCGCACAACGGAATCCTCGCGCGTCAGCTGATAGGGTCCGGTGCCGTCCGGGCAGAGCGCATCCTCCTCGCTGTTGCGGCGGATGATGGGGACGTCCAGCAGCGCCGCAACATTGCCGCTCGGCTCATACAGACGGATACGCACCTCGTCCCCGTCATAGCGGACAGAAGAAATGGCGGAAAGCTGCTCCTTATAAATGGAATCGTCATCGCTTCTGGCATGATTGAGCGAATAGACAACGTCCGCTGCGGTTAGCTCCTCTCCGGAGTGAAAGCGCACGCCCTGCTTGATCGTCAGCGTATAGCTGCGCTCACCCGTGCGCGAAATGCTGTCGCACAGCACCTTCTGCGGCTGAAAATCGCAATCGAGCGCAAACAGCCCCTCGTAGCACAGCTGGGACAGCAGCTGGTTCTCTACCGTCCGGCAGGTGAGCGGATGCATGGAATCGTCCGCTCGATAGGCCAGATGAAGCTCCTGCTGCTGCGCCGCAGACTCCGCCGAGCCGGCAACCAGCTGCTCCACACTCTCCACCGGATTGCCGCAGCCGGACAGCAGCGACAGGGTCAGCGCACAGGCGGATACCGCCGCCGCGATTTTTTTTCTCATTCCTCTTCCTCCAGCATAATAACGCCTGCCTGTACGCCGCGCCGGCCATGTGTCGCGCGGTGCGACCAAAAGGTATCCTGCATGCATTTGGTGCACAGGCCGCTGTCCACAACCGCGCGGACGCCCGCCTGCTCCAGACGTATGCGGTTGATGCCCTGCAAGTCGATAAAAAATTTTCCGCCGCGCCGCTGGATAAACGGCAAAACCGCATCGCCCATCGTCTCACGCATCGCCTGCGGCACGTCGTCATCCGTTTCAAAGCAGCACTGCCGGATGGACGGGCCGATGACCGCCTGTATATTGGCGGGATCCGCGCCGTACTGTTCGCGCATTGCGCGCACGGTCTTTGCCAAAATGCCGTTTGCCGTGCCGCGCCAGCCTGAATGGCACACGCCGATGCTGCGGCTGACCGGATCGTGCAGCAGCGTCACCACGCAGTCCGCATAATAGCCGCACAGCGGCACGCGCGGCAGGTTGGTAATGATAGCGTCGGTTTCCCATGCGAGGGGCTGCGCCTGTCCCATGCCGACCGCCTTCTCATCCACCACGCGCACACAGTCTCCGTGCACCTGTCTGGTCATCGTCATGCGGGTGCGCGGCACACCCAAATGCCGCGCCAGTATCTCATAATTTTGTATGACATTTTCGCGCGCATCCCCGCGGTTAAAGCCGAGATTGAGCGAGGCGAGAGGACCGCGGCTCACGCCGCCGAATTTTGTCGTAAACAAATGCGGTGTGCGCATCTCCTCACACATATAATAAACCAGCGCACCGTCTGTACGCCGCCTGATCGAATGATGCATAATACCCTCCTGTTCAGGCCGCGGGACGACCCGCCGACCTTATGCTTTATTATACTATGGTTCGTAAAAAAAATATAGTATCAATGTTAAATCAACATAAAATCTCAAATTTCGCAAATTTTGTTAAATTCAGAACAGATTCCTGTGCACAATTGGGAAGAGCCGTCAATAATGTCCGCCGGACGACGGTTGACAATGGGTTATTTTCCGATTAAAATGAATTACGATACCCATTGCGGCGCACATTTGTAACACGCACGTGCGCCATGTGTACAATCAATGTCTGAGTTTAACAATTTAAAAAAACACAAGGAGGTGTATGTCAGAACAATGGTGTTCATTGTAATTGCCGCAATCATCGGCATCGTAATTGGTGTCGGGATTGGCTTTGCTTATAGAAAAAACGTTGCTGAAAAGGAAATCGGCAGCGCAGAAGAAGAAGCCAAGCGTATTATCAACGATTCCATCAAGGCCGCCGAGAGCAAAAAACGGGAGGCTGTTCTGGAAGCAAAGGAAGAAATCCACAAGGATCGCGCGGATCTGGAACGCGAAATCAAGGAGCGCCGCAGCGAGGTACAGAAAACCGAGCGCCGGCTGACACAGAAGGAAGAAACCCTTGACCGAAAAACAGACGCCGCGGAAAAGAAAAACGAAGAACTGACCCGCCGCCTGGCAAAGGTACAGAAGAGCCACGACGAGGCGGAGCAGTACAAGCAGCAGCAGCTGGAGCGTCTGGAGAGCATCTCCGGACTGACGCGTGATGAGGCAAAGACATTTCTGGTCAACTCCATCGAGCAGGAGGCACAGCATGACGCCGCTGTCAAGCTGCGCGAGATTCAGCAGCGCACGAAGGACGAGGCGGAAAAATATGCGAGGGAGATGATCTCCTCCGCCATTCAGCGCTGTGCAGCCGATCATGTCGCGGAGGCGACCGTATCCGTCGTGCCGCTGCCGAATGACGAGATGAAGGGACGCATCATCGGACGCGAGGGACGCAACATCCGCACGCTTGAGACGCTGACCGGCGTTGACCTCATCATCGACGACACGCCGGAGGCCATCACGCTGTCATGCTTCGATCCGGTTCGCCGCGAAATTGCACGGCTGACACTCGAAAAGCTCATCATTGACGGTCGGATTCATCCGGCCCGCATCGAAGAAATGGTCGAAAAAAGTCGCCGTGAGGTGGAGCAGATCATCAAGCAGGAGGGTGAGCGCGCCGTTCTTGAAACCGGCGTACACGGCCTGCATCCGGAGCTTATCAAGCTGCTCGGACGCATGCGTTACCGCACCAGCTATGGTCAGAACGTATTGCAGCATTCCATTGAGGTTTCCCACATCGCCGGTATTTTGGCCGCTGAGCTGGGCGTTGACGTCAATCAGGCAAAGCGCGCCGGCCTGCTGCACGACATCGGCAAGGCGGTCGACCGCGAGATGGAAGGCTCCCATGTCGATATCGGCGTCGACCTGTGCAAGCGCTATCACGAGCACAACAACATCATCCACGCGGTGCAGGCGCATCACGGCGATGTCGAGCCGAAAACCATCGTTGCCTGTCTGATTCAGGCGGCGGACGCCATTTCCGCAGCCCGTCCAGGCGCACGGCGCGAAAATCTCGAGGCATACATCAAGCGTCTGGAAAAGCTGGAGAAAATTGCAAACTCCACACAGGGCGTTTCCAGCTCGTATGCCATTCAGGCCGGACGAGAGATCCGTATCATCGTCAATCCGGAGCATGTCTCCGATGCCGATATGATTGTTCTCTCCCGTGAAATTGCAAAGAAGATCGAAAACGAGCTCGAATATCCAGGTCAGATTAAGATCAATATGATCCGTGAGACGCGCGCCGTCGAATATGCCAAATAAATCGCCAGGCTGCACCGGATTTTATCGGTGCAGCTTTGTTTTGCCCAATAAACACCGTCAATACGCGCAATTATTTGTACTGTTCCGCCGTTGCAAACAATCGTAAAATACGCTAGGATAGAAAAAGAAATTTACAGCGTTGCCGTGCATATCATATGCTGGCGAACCAATGGAGGAAATACTATGAGCGCAAATCCAATGACGATCAAAAAGCTGCTCAACGAGCAGCAGATGGACAATAAAATCCGTCTGTACGCCGAGGTCACCATTCACCCGCACGAGGAGCTTGCGGTGCACGAGCATCACGGCGAGACAGAGACGTACTACATCCTCTCCGGCGAGGGCGTTTATGTGGACAACGGCAAGAAGCGTCCGGCTACACCGGGCTGCGTCTTCTTCTGCGAGGACGGCGGCTCGCACGGCATCTCATGTCCGGGTGACGAGCCGCTGGTATTCATGGCGCTTATCATTAAAAAATAAACGCGCGCAGCCTGTCGAAAAAGTCACCGAAAGGTGACTTTTTTTGATGCCGCATCTAGCGACAATTATTTTTGTAGAGATTGAAAAAAGAGAGTCTCTATGCTATAATATATGCTTGCGTTGGACTCTCTTTTGAGATACGAAAGGGATTCCAATATTAGAATATGCAAGCATTCAGACAGCAATGGACAGAGCTGTTCATATCACGGACGAATCTCTGGTAAACGCAATACGCCAATTTCAACAGGCTACGCCGCCAGCTTCAAAAAGGGCGTAAAAAGGGCGTACAAGAAATTTAACGAAAGGCGGAAACCCTGGAAAATCAGGGATTTCTGGACGGGTAAGGATAAAAATGAAATTAGGAATCGTCGGACTGCCGAATGTTGGCAAGAGTACGCTGTTCAACGCCATCACAAATGCCGGCGCGGAGTCGGCCAACTATCCGTTTTGTACCATTGACCCAAATGTCGGCATGGTCAGCGTGCCGGACGAGCGTTTGACCAGGCTGACCGAGATGTACAACCCGCCCAAGACCATTCCGGCGGTCGTGGAATTTGTCGATATCGCCGGTCTCGTGCGCGGGGCGTCCAAGGGCGAGGGCCTCGGCAATAAATTTTTGTCGCATATCCGCGAGGTGGACGCGATCGTGCACGTTGTCCGTTGCTTTGAAAACGACAACATTGTGCATGTCGAGGGCAGCATCGACCCGGAGCGCGATATCGAGACCATCAATCTCGAGCTGATTCTGTCGGACATGGAGCTGCTGGAGCGCCGCATTGAGCGGTCGAAAAAGCTCGCGAAGGGCGATAAAAAATACAACGAGGAGATTGCGGTGTTTGAGCGCCTGTACGCGCATCTTGAGGCGGGGAAAACGGCGCGCACGTTCCCGGAATTTGACGAAAACGCCGCGCTCATCCATACGGTCGATCTGCTGACCTCCAAGCCGGTCATCTACGCGGCGAATGTCGATGAAAACGGGTTTTCCGGCGAGGGCGCGGAAAATGAGCGGCTGGAGTCGGTTCGCCGCATCGCGCAGGCGGAGGGCTCGATGGTATTGCCGATCTGCGCGCAGCTGGAGCAGGATATCGCCGGCATGGAGGACGACGAAAAGGAGCTGTTCCTCTCGGAGCTGGGCCTCGAAGAATCCGGTCTGGATCGTCTGATCCGTGTCTGCTATGATCTGCTCGGCCTGATGAGCTTTTTGACCGCAGGCCCGAAGGAGGTGCGTGCATGGACGATTGTTAAGGGCACGCGCGCACCGCAGGCGGCCGGCAAGATCCACACTGATTTTGAACGCGGCTTTATCCGCGCGGAGGTCATATCGTATGAGGATTTGATGGCATGCGGCTCGATGGCAGCAGCCAAGGAAAAGGGCCTTGTCCGTTCGGAGGGCAAGGAATACGTGATGCGTGACGGCGATATCGTTGTTTTTCGATTTAATGTATAACGATTATTTTCATCATTTTGTTGAAATGAATAAAAAAATTTGAAATTAACATCAAATTGTTTCGGTTTTGTAATTGTATTTTTCCTTGCAATGCACTATGATATTGTTATCGTTGTGTGTTCATGCAAAAAACGCATTTCGACAAAATATAAAACGATAGGACGATAGTGTGTAAAAGCAGCAGGAGGGCTTAGACTGCATGAAGGATACAAAACAGTCCGTGATGGAACCGGAGGAGAACGGCGTGGAGGAATCCACAAGGGGATTTCCGGTTGTGACAGAGCAGGACGGAGCAAGAGCCGCCTTGTTTGAAATGAAAAAGAGAAACAGAGCAGGAGGCTGGGACAGCGTAAGGCCGGTCAGCGTGACCAGTCTCACGGCTACGTCGGCGCAGCTCGCAGATACGGCTGCACAGGACGAAGAGGAAGAGATGGAAGCCGTTACGGAAGCGATGGACGACGAGACCGTTACCGAAGCGCTGGATGAGGAACCGGCGACCGAGGAGCTGGACGGCGACACCGTTACCGAAGCGCTGGATGAGGAACCGGCGACCGAGGAGCTGGACGACGAGACCGTTACCGAAGCGTTGGATGAGGAACCGGCGACCGAGGAGCTGGACGGCGACACCGTCACCGAAGCGCTGGATGAGGAATCGGTGACCGAGGAGCTGGACGACGAGATCGCTGCTGAAGCGCCGGACGATGAGACGGCAGATGAAGCGTCGGACGATACCGACGAGCAGATTGAAGCGATCGCGGCGGCAGTTGCGGCTGCGGAGGTTGCAGACAGTGCGGAAGCAGCTGCGCAGGACGACGGGACGGATGAGCAGTCTGGCGAGAGCGAGGAAACGGCGGAATCCAGCGAGGCTGAGGATACAGAGCAAGCGGAGGAAACCGAGGAATCCGAGCAAGCGAAAGCAACCGGGGAATCCGAGCAAGAGGAAAAGAAGGATGCATCGGAGGAAACCGGTCAGGCGGACGAGGGGGACAAAGCAGCCCCTGCGGACGGGCACGGCTTTGGCAGAGGCAAGCGCATCGCGGCGATCATCGCAGGCGTCGCGGTCATTGCGGTTGTGGCGTTCAGCATATTTGTCTACGCATATCCCAATATCTTCCCCGGCGTATATGTTGCGGATGACTATAAGCTGAGCGGCATGACGAAGGAGGAAGCGCAGGACTATATCGCAGGAGAAGCGTTTGACGGCATCAAGGAAAAGAAGCTGTACCTGTCCGGCATGGATATCTTGGAAAATACCGAGAAATACTATGCGTTCCCGCTTTCTGAGATTGAGGATGCGGTGGACAGCAGCACGGCGGCAGAACAGGCGTACCTGATCGGCCGCGAAGGGAATTATTTCCAGCGCGTCGGCACTGTGATCAACAGTATGTTCACCGGCTGGGAGGTTGCGCTCAGCACGCAGCTCAAGGACGGTGCAGTCGAGGCGCATGTCGATGCGCTGGCGGCAAATCTGGCCTATGATCCGATTCAGCCGAGCTGGTCGGTGGACGGCGAGACCGAGATGATGACGATTGACACCGGCAAGCAGGGCGTCGGCTTCGACAGGGAGAAGGTCTATGAGGCGCTGACGGCACAGCTTCAGGCGGCAGATACCGAACCGTATACCATTGAGACCTATGTGATCGATCAGGAAAAGCCGGATCCGGAAAAGATTTCGGAGGAGTCGAGCACGGAGCCAATCAACGCGATTGTGGATAAGAGCGACGGCCAGACGATTATCGACGAGATCGACGGCATCCAGATCGACCCGAGCTCGATTGCGACGGCGATCGGTGACGCGACGGAGCAGACCTATACATTGCCGGTTGAATACACACCGGCTGAAATCACGGCGGAGGATCTGTCACAGGTGCTGTTCCGCGATGTGCTGGCGTCCTCGACGACGTATTACAACAGCGGTCAGGCGGGCCGTACCACCAACCTGCGTCTGGCGACGGAGGCGATTAACGGCACGATTTTGAATCCGGGCGAGGAGTTTTCTTATAATACGATTGTCGGTGAACGCACGTCCGACCGCGGCTATCGCACGGCGATCATCTTCTCGGACGGCCAGCAGGTCAATGATCTGGGCGGCGGCGTGTGCCAGCCCTCTTCGACGACCTATATGGCAGTTCTTCGCGCAGATCTTGAGGTTACCGAGCGCTGGTGCCATCAGTTCCAGGTTACCTATACGCCGATCTCTCAGGACGCGGCGGTCGCGTGGGGCAGCAAGGATTTCCGGTTTAAGAACAACACGGCTTATCCGATCAAGATTGTCGCGAGCGCGAGCGGCGGTGCGCTGACCGTACAGATCATCGGCACCGAAACGGTGGAGAAGGAGGTTTCGTTCTCGACCAGCACGTCGTACGGCTCAAGCTACAAGTATGCGGCGCTGTATAAGACCGTCACCGTCAACGGCGAGTCGACAACCGTCAAGGAAAACGAAAGCAACTATCTGTACGGCTAAGACAGCGTGCGGGAAGAATCAATATCCAGCCCAATTCGGTTTGAAACAGTACATAGCGCCCGAAGGAGGGAGATTTTATGCAGCGGCAGCAAGCGGAAAATGTGTTTGGCAGCAAGCTGCAGGCCAGACAGGATATCACGGCCATGCTTCTCCCGACTTTGGGCGCGACTGCGTTATATTTGTTGCCGGAGTTTTTGATTTCCATTGGGCTGAGTGCAAAGCTGGGCTATTTCAACGAGGACGTTGCCGCATCGCTGACGGATGCGCACGTGCTGCTGTATATCGCTGTCGTGCTGGCGGCAGAGCTGTTTCTTTTGCAGCCGCTGTACTATGGTCTGACACAGTTTTATGCGCTGCGGCGCGCGGGCGCGCGGCCGTCGGTCACGATAGTGACGATGGCGCTGTCCTCCGGACGGGAATATCTGCGCGCCATTCGGCTGTCGCTGCTGCTGGTACTGCGCAGCGCGCTGTGGCTGGTGCCGACCGCCGCAATCTGCGGCGTTGGGTACGCGCTGTACCGGTATGTGCTGAATAATTCGTTCGGCAGCTTTCTGATGTGGGAGATCGTCTTATTTGCGGGTGTGTTTTTCCTGTGCATGGTTTTGCGCTATCAATGCGCGTATCCGCTGCTGATGGAACAGGGGAATATGACCTGCCGTGAGGCGATCCGGCAGGCGGCCGGCTGCTTCGCGGGACATAAACGCGAGCTGCTCAGCCTGCTTTTGAGCTTCCTGCTGTGGATTCTGCTCGCGGTATGCTTGACGAGCCTGCTGCTGATATACGTTTATCCGTATTTCCTGCTGTCGCTGTATCATCTGTTCGACCGCATCCGCGGCGTTTCCGTTAAGGTAAAGCAGGACAAACCGCAGTAAAGCGTGCAGCGCACACGTACAGATCGGGCCGCATGGCGTTGGTCGCCGTGCGTTGCCCGGCTTTTTTTGCGTTTTGCGGGGATTTTTTTCAAAATAACTTGATGCAATGCCCCTGTTTGGTATATGATAAACAGGTAGACTATCAAAAAAGGAGAGGTTTCGATTGGAGAAAAAACCGTTTTATATAACGACCCCGATTTATTATCCATCGGATAATCTGCACATCGGCCATTGCTACTGTACGGTTGCAACTGATGTCATGGCGCGCTTTAAGCGCTTGCAGGGCTATGATGTCATGTTCCTGACCGGCACGGACGAGCATGGACAGAAGATCGAGGACAAGGCGAAGGAGGCTGGCGTCACCCCGCAGCAGTTTGTCGACAGCATCGTCGACGGCATTCAAAAGCTGTGGAAGATGATGAACATTTCCAACGACCGCTTTATTCGCACCACCGATGACTATCATGTCGAAGCGGTACAGAAGATTTTTGAACGCCTGAAGAATCAGGGCGATATCTATAAGTCGGTTTACAAGGGCAAGTACTGCAAGCCGTGCGAATCGTTCTGGACGGACGCGCAGCTGGTGGACGGCAAATGTCCGGACTGCGGCCGCGAGGTCTATGACGCGGAGGAGGAGGCGTATTTCTTCCGTCTGACCAAGTATGCGGATCGCATTCAGAAGCTGTTTGAGGAGAATCCGGATTGGCTGGAGCCGACCTCGCGTGCCCATGAGATGCTCAATAACTTTATCAAGCCGGGTCTGGAGGATACGTGCGTCTCGCGCACCACATTCAGCTGGGGCATTCCGGTGACCTCTGACCCGAAGCATGTCGTTTATGTGTGGATCGATGCGCTGACCAACTACATCACCGCATTGGGCTATGAAAACGACCGCTATCACGATTTTGAGAAGTATTGGCCGGCGGATGTGCATTTCATCGGCAAGGAAATCGTGCGCTTCCATTCCATCCTGTGGCCAGCCATGCTGATGGCGCTGGATGTGCCGCTGCCGAAAAAGATTTATGGGCACGGATGGCTGCTGCTGGACGGCGGCAAGATGTCCAAGTCCAAGGGCAATGTCGTCGATCCGGTATTTTTGGTGGAGCGCTACGGCGTGGATACGCTGCGTTATTTTCTGCTGCGTGAATTCCCGTTCGGCTCGGACGGCGTGTTCTCCAATGAAGCGCTCATCAGCCGCATCAATTCCGACCTCGCGAACGATCTGGGCAATCTGGTATCGCGCACGGTATCCATGGTGCAGAAGTACTTTGACGGCAAGCTGCCGGCAGAGCAGCAGGCGGACGCGCTGGATGACGAGCTTCTGGCTATGGCAGGTGCGCTGCATGGTATCTATGAGCAGAAGATGGAGACGTATACGTTCCAGGACGCGCTGGTTGAAATTTTCAAGGTGATCTCCCGCGCCAATAAATACATTGACGAGACCGCGCCGTGGGTACTGGCCAAGGATGAGGCAAATAAGCCGCGTCTGGCGCGCGTCATGTATAACCTGCTGGAGACCATTCGTATCTGCGGCGTGCTGCTCACCCCGTTTATGCCGGATTCCTCCGAGAAGATTCGTGAGCAGATCGGCGCGCAGCCGGAGGCGTTTACCTGGGACAGCACGGTCTCGTTTGGCGTATTGCCGGCGGATGTCGCCGTGTGCAAGGGCGCTGCGCTGTTCCCGCGCATTGATATGAACAAGGAGCTGGAATTCCTCGAAAAGCGTCAGGGAAAGGCGCGCAAGGAAGCGGAAAAGAAAGCAAAGAAGGCGGAGAAGGAAGAAGCGCCGGAGGGCGTTGCCATCGGCATCGACGAGTTTGCCAAGGTCGAGCTAAAGACCGCAAAAATTCTGTCCTGCGAGCCGGTCAAGAAGTCGGACAAGCTGCTGTGCCTCCGGCTTGAGGTGGGCGCGGAAACGCGTCAAGTCGTGTCCGGTATTGCGGAATATTATAAGCCGGAGGAGCTGGTCGGCAAGACGGTCGTACTCGTCGCCAATCTCAAGCCGGCGAAGCTGCGCGGCGTGGAGAGCCAGGGCATGATTCTCGCGGCGGATGCGCCGGAGGGCGTCAAGGTGATCTTTGTGGACGGCATTCCGTCCGGCTGCAAAATTCGGTAATTTTCGATACGATAGCGCTGTTATATGGAAAGGGTTGTTGTGTGTGCATTCGCAGCAGCCCTTTTCCGATATCGGAGAAAGGAAAGGCTATGCTGTTTGACACACATGCACATTATGATGACGATTGGTTTGACGCTGACCGCGACGCGCTGCTGTCCTCTATGGCGCAACACAATGTCGGCTTGATTTTGAATCCCGGCTGCACGGTCGCGACCTCGGAGATCGCCATCCGGCTGGCGGAAACGTATGATTTTATGTATGCGGCGGTCGGCATTCATCCGGAATACAGTATGGGTGTAACGGATGCGGATGTCGCGCGCATTCGGGAGCTGAGCGCCCATCCCAGGGTCAAGGCGATCGGTGAGATCGGGCTGGATTATTATTGGGAAAAACGCGCGCCGGAGAGCACGCCGCCGCGTGAAATGCAGCAGAAGCTGCTGCGCGCACAGCTGGAGGTTGCACGGGAGGTCGGACTTCCCGTCATCATCCATGACCGCGAGGCGCATGAGGACTGCCTGCGCATCGTCAAGGAGTATGCCGACCTGCGCGGCGTCTATCACTGCTATTCCGGCAGCCTGGAATATGCCCGCGAACTCATCGATATGGGCTGGTATCTGTCGTTTACCGGCGTTATCACCTATGGAAATGCGAAAAAGGCGCGCCATATCATCGAAAATTTGCCGATGGAGCGCATCATGATCGAGACCGACAGCCCGTATCTGACACCCGAGCCGGAACGGCTGGAGGGCAAGCGCGTGCGCAACAGCTCGCTGTATGTGCACCGCGTCGCGGAGCAGATCGCGGATTTTAAGGGACTGACTGTCCAGCATGTCGAGGATATCACGATGGCAAACGGCAAGCGGTTTTTCGGTATCGAATAATACACAGCCGCACGCAGACAATGAAAGCGATTCCCAAACTGGAACGGTTGCGTTTGTAGCCCTTCAAGCTGAAAAGACAACAAGACCCACAGCCGCATTCGCTAGAGCGGCTGTGGGTCACTTCATGCTGCCGCACCGCAGAAACGGCACGGTACGGCAGACGGTAGGCGTTTGTCGCAAGCGCGCAGAGTCGCGGCATGCCGGTGGCAGGGGTGCGAAAGCGAGGCCCGTCCTAATGCCACATGCGCGCCTCAAGCTAACAGCAGCTTCCGCCTAGGACATTCGCCCCAAAAAGGAACTCACATCAGCGGCGCGAACAACGACAGCAGCGACGCGCAGATGGAGCGCAGCCACGAATAGGAGGAGAGCCACTGCTCATCGATCTCGTGCGACTGCTCGATGATGCTGAGAATTTCATCACGCACCTTGCCGACAACGGAAGAGTGATAAAATACCGTGCCGCACTCAAAGTGCAGATAAAAGCTGCGGAAATCCATGTTGATCGTGCCGACGCAGGCAATATCGTTGTCCGCGACAATCATCTTGGCGTGGAGGAAGCCGGGCGTGTATTCATAAATGCGCACGCCGGCGTGTATGAGCTGCGAATAATACGACTGCGTGACCAGATAGACCGGTTTTTTGTCCGGAATACCGGGCGTGATGATGCGCACGTCAATACCGGACTGCGCCGCCGTGCACAGCGCGGTGATCATCTCGTTGTCCAGCGTCAGGTATGGACTGGTAATATACACGCTTTTGGTGGCGCCGGCGATGAGATGCATAAACACTGTCTCGCTGACGTTATAGCTGTCCAGCGGGGAATCCGCAAACGCCTGTACAAATCCGTCGCTTTCCGCAGCGATTGTCGGCATATACGCATCCAGATCCGTCGTGCAGCCGACGGAGAAATCCCATAGCTGCAAAAACAACGCGGTCATATTGACGACGCCGTAGCCGGTCAGCTTGACGCCGGTATCCTTCCAATAGCCGAATCGTTCGACATGATTGATATATTCATCTGCCAGATTCAGACCGCCCGTATAGCCGATGTTGCCGTCAATGATGCACATTTTACGGTGGTCGCGATAGTTTAGATATGTGTTCATCGTCGGGATAAATCGGTTAAACCGCACGACACGGATGCCTTTTTGCTCCAGTGTGCGCCAGTAATTACGCGGCAGCGTGGAGATACAGCCTACATCATCATACATCACGCGCACATCGACGCCGGCCTTGACCTTTTCGCACAGGATCTCCAGAATGGAATCCCACATCACGCCTGGCTCAATAATAAAGTATTCGAGAAAAATAAATTTTTGCGCCTTTTCCAGCTCGAGTAGCATGGATTGAAACATATATTCCCCGCAGGGGAAGAACTCTGCCGCCGTATTCTCCCATGCCGGCATTTCCGCAATGTTGTGCAGATATTGGCAGGTACGCCGGAACCGCGGCAGCTTGGTGCACAGCTTGCGCGTGCCAGAGGGTCGCAGATGCTCAATACGCGTGACATCCAACGGCTTGATTTTGACCAGCCGCGACCGGTTAAACGGCGTGTTGCCCCAGAATAAATAAAACAGAGAGCCAAACGGCGAGAGCAGCAAAATCAAAATAATCCATGCAATCTTATAGGAGGGATTATCCGGCTTTCGCACCAGCCAAATGATAACGACAAAGCTGACGACCTCGAGACAGGTGTATACCGTCTTCCAGCGGCCGCGGATGAGCACAAAGGCGGCGAATACCAGCGCCAGCTGAAGCAGAATCAACAGCGCACTGATGGTCAATCGGCTGAATAGAAAGGAGAAAAAGGACTTTTTAACCTTCCGTTTGGTTTCCTGAGGTAGAATGTTGGGTTTCATAAGCATCGTACCGCCTAAAGGCGGACCTTTCTTTGGAAATAAGCATTTTATATTGTGTCCATGATACTCATTTTCGTCCGGAAAGTCAATGCCGGCGCGGCAGCTTCAACGCCTCAGATGCAGACAATCACTGCATCAGCGCGTTAAAATGACGGAGAATATGCAGGAAAAAATATGAATCCTGCAAAATCTGAAAACGACTGCAAAAACGCAAAGGAGTGAGACATCCGTTTTTGCGCACAAAGAGAAGGAAAATACGCAAAAAGTAGTATATTTTGCGCGAATAAAACAATGCACGATTTATCGAAAGGCGCATGAAAACTTGCAAAAACGCAGGAAATTGTTCAAAAAAGGCGGATTTACGCGGAAAATACGTAAAAAAACGCAAATTTTGGTCTGGAAAAATCAATGAGGGAAAGAAAACAGGAAAAAATTCGTATTTTTGCAATTTTTATGTTTTCAAACTTCCATTTTTGTGGTATTATCAATAGCGAAGATGTGAACACTACATAATGAATGTATGGAGGAAAATTCAACATGGCAATTACAAACAGCTATTTGAACAGTGTCTACGAGACTGTTGTAAAGCGTAATGCGGGCGAGCCGGAATTCCATCAGGCCGTTTATGAGGTACTCGAGTCCCTGCAGCCGGTTGCGGAGCGCCGTCCGGATCTGGTTGAAGCAGGCGTATTCGAGCGCATTGTGGAGCCGGAGCGCGGCATTCAGTTCCGCGTCGCCTGGGTGGACGACAACGGCAAGGTGCAGGTAAACCGCGGCTTCCGTTATCAGTTCAACTCTGCAATCGGTCCGTACAAGGGCGGTATCCGCCTGCATCCGTCTG
>CAZEMM010000035.1:0-19261 GCA_964513445.1 uncultured Butyricicoccus sp.
AGCCTACTGCGGACGGCATACGTCCGAGCAGCGCGGATACCTCCGAGCCTGCCTGTGTAAAGCGGAAAATGTTGTCGATAAACAGCAGTACGTCCTGTCCCTCGCGGTCACGGAAATACTCTGCCATCGTCAGGCCGGACAGCGCGACACGCATACGTGCTCCAGGCGGCTCGTTCATCTGACCATAGACCAGCGCGGTCTTGTTCAGAACGCCCGACTCCGTCATCTCGCCGTACAGGTCGTTGCCCTCACGGGTACGCTCGCCGACACCGGCAAAGACCGAAATGCCGCCGTGCTGCTTGGCAATGTTGTTAATCAGCTCCATGATAATGACCGTCTTGCCGACGCCTGCGCCGCCAAACAGACCGATCTTGCCACCCTTTGCATACGGGCAGATGAGGTCGATGACCTTGATGCCGGTCTCCAAAATGGTGGTGGCGCCCTCCTGCTCCTCATAGGTCGGCGCCGGACGATGAATCTCCCAGCGTTCCTCCGCATTGACCGGCTCGCCGTTGTCGATCGGCTCGCCCAGCAGGTTGAACATACGTCCCAGCGTCTCCTTGCCGACCGGAACGCTGATGGACTTGCCGGTATCCAATGCCTTCTCGCCGCGTACCAGACCGTCGGTCGAGCTCATTGCGATGCAGCGCGCGGTATTGTCACCAATGTGCTGTGCAACCTCGGCGATGAGCGTCCGGCCGTCATGCTGGATTTCCAGCGCGTTGAGAAGATTAGGAAGCTGTCCGTCCGCAAATTTTACATCCAGTACAGGGCCGATAACCTGCGCCACTGTACCAAAGTTTTGCTCGTTCATGCACATATCTCCTTACTTGGATTGGAATAGCCGCGCGTCAATGCTCTGCGCCGGCTACGATTTCGGTAATTTCCTGCGTAATCGCGCCCTGGCGGGCACGGTTATACTTGAGGCTGAGATCGTCGATCATATCGCCCGCATTTTTGCTCGCCGCGTCCATCGCCGTGCGGCGCGCCGCAAGCTCCGAGGCCCACGACTGGCTGAGCGCGCCGTAGAAAATGCCCGAAATATATTCCGGAACGACAGCATTAAATACCGCCTCCGGGCTAGGCTCGTACAGGACGAGGCTTCTCAGATCGTCCTTTGCCTCACTCTTGTGATACGGAATCGGCAGAACCTGCATTGCGGCAGCGTTCTGCGTCAGCATAGATACGAAGTTCGTATAGACGATGTGCAGCTCATCAAAGGCGCCTGCCTTGAACTGGTCCGCGAGGAAATGCGCCGCCTCAAAGCAGTCGCCGATGGAAACGTCCTCGACGATGCCATACTGCTCGGTTAAAATCTCCAGCTGCCGGCGATGGCAGAATTCCACTGCCTTTTTGCCGACCGGAACAGTGCACACATCCACGCCGCACTGTGCGATTGCCTGATCGACCAGCTTGGTGATATTGCTGTTATAGCCACCGGCCAGTCCTCTGTCACCCGCTATGATGATGTAGCAGATCCTTTTGATCTCCTCACGCGGCTCGACGAATGGCGAGCTGAAATCGCGCTTGCTGTACGCAATCGTGCTGAGCGTGTCATGCACGATGTTAAAATACGGCTCCGTGCGCTCAATGCGCTCTCTGGCGCGGCGCAGCTTGGAGGAGGCTACAAGCTCCATGGCCTTGGTGATCTGCATGGTACTCTGCACACTTTTGATGCGCAGCTTAATTTCCTTCATTGAGGCTCCCATGTCTCAGCCCCCTTATCTGGTCTTCAGAAAAGCGGTCTTGACAGTGCTCAGCGCCTCTTTGAGCTTTGCGGTCGTCTCATCGCCCATTGTACCCTTTTCGCGGATCTCCGCCAAAATATCCGGATTTGCGCGCAGATGCTCATACAGCTCGCGCTCAAAATCAGAAATATCCTCTACCTTGACATCATCCAGATAGTTGTTGGTTACGGCATAAATGATCGCAACCTGGTTTTCTACCTCGATCGGGCTGTTGCGGTTCTGCTTGAGCACCTCTACGATGCGCTCGCCCTGTGCCAGACGGCGCTTGGTATCGGCGTCCAGATCAGAGCCGAACTGTGCGAATGACTGCAGCTCGCGATACTGTGAATACGCCAGCTTCAGCGTACCGGCGACCTTCTTCATCGCCTTGATCTGCGCGTTGCCGCCGACACGGCTGACAGAAATGCCCGGGTTGACCGCCGGCATGATACCGGAATGGAACAGCTCGGTCTCGAGGAAGATCTGGCCGTCCGTGATGGAGATGACATTGGTCGGGATATACGCGGAAACGTCGCCCGCCTGCGTCTCAATAATCGGAAGCGCGGTCAGAGAGCCGCCGCCGTATTCATCGGACAGACGCGCCGCGCGCTCCAGCAGTCTGGAATGCAGATAGAATACATCGCCCGGATACGCCTCACGTCCCGGCGGTCTGCGGATGAGCAGCGAGAGCGCGCGGTACGCGACCGCATGCTTGGACAGGTCGTCATAAATAACCAGTACGTCCTTGCCCTGTGCCATGAAATACTCGCCCATCGAGCAGCCGGAGTACGGCGCGATATACTGTAACGGGGACAGCTCGGACGCGGTTGCCGTTACGACAATGGTGTAATCCATCGCGCCCGCCTTGGCCAAATCCTCTACCAGCGTCGCAACGGTGGAGTTCTTCTGGCCAATGGCGACATAAATGCATATGACGTCCTTGCCCTTCTGGTTCATAATGGTATCGGTCGCCAGCACGGTCTTGCCGGTCTGGCGGTCACCGATAATCAACTCACGCTGGCCGCGGCCGATCGGAATCATGGAGTCAATCGCCTTGATGCCGGTTTGCAGCGGAACGGTTACCGGCTCGCGCTCGATGATGCCCGGCGCGGGCATCTCAATCGGGCGCGTTTCGGTTGCCTCGATCGGGCCTTTGCCGTCAATCGGCTGGCCCAGCGCGTTTACGACGCGGCCAATGAGCGCCTCGCCGACCGGCACCGAGACAACCTTGCCGGTACGCTTTACGATATCGCCCTCACGAACCCCCTTGTCGGAACCCAGCATAACGATGGATACCGAATTTTCCTCGAGGTTCAGAGCCATGCCGTATTCGCCGTTGGCAAATTCGATCAGCTCGTTTGCCATACATTTTTCCAGACCGTTTGCACGCGCGATGCCGTCGCCCACCAGAATGATGGTGCCGGTCTCGCTCTGCTCGATCTTTGTATCATAATTTTTAATCTGTGCTTTAATAACACTGCTGATTTCTTCAGGTCGTAACTGCATAGTCTCACCAACTTTCTTTATGCGAGCGTCCGCATCAGGCGGTTTCGTATCGCATCCAGTTTATTTTTCACGGTGCCGTCCAGCTGGAGACCTTCCATTTGCAGACGAACGCCGCCCATGCAGTCCGGATCCACCCGTTTTTCCAGATGGATGGTTTTTCCGGTCAGCTTGTGCAGCTTGTCCGTCAGCGCGGCCTCCTGGTCGGCGCCGAGCGCGACGGCGGAAATCACCGTCACGGTCTCAATCCCGTTCTCCCAGTTGTATTCGTTGCGGAACTGCTTCGCCGCGTCGATAAACTCGCGCGCGGTTCCGTTTTCCGTAATGACCTTCAGGAAGTTGAGCAGATAAATGTGGAGCTTTCCGCCAAAGGCTTCGTCCACGATGCCGACACGCTCCTCTTTTTTGAGGTTCGGCGTGCTCAGCAGCGTCAAAAACTGCGGATTCTCCTCAAAGGCCTGCCGCAGGGTCGTGATTTCATCGAGTATCTGCTCGACGCTTTCGCATTCGACTGCGAGATCGTACAGCGTTTTGCCGTATGCCTTTGCAATCTCCGTCATGAAGCTTCACCTACACCCTTGATAAACTCCGCGATCAGCGCTTCATGATCCTTTTCATCAATTTCACGCTCGACGACCTTGGAGGCAATATCGACAGCGATGCCCGAGATCTCGTCCTTTAGCTCGTTCATAGCCTTCTTCTTTTCCTGCTCGATCTGCTCGTCCGCCTTTTCCTTTATGCGGACTGCCTCTGCCTGCGCATCGCGCACAATTTCCTCACTGTGCAGCTGCGCCTTGCGGGTCGCGCTCTTGACGATGTCGGAAGCTTCGTTTTTCGCGTCCGCGATGCGTTTTTCATATTCATCGCGCAGCGCTTCCGCCTCGTCCTGCGCCTTTTCTGCATCGTCATACGTCTTGTCGATCTCCGCCTGACGGGCATCCAAAATGTTCTGAACGGGTTTGAAAAGAAAGTGTTTGATTAGCAGGAACAACAGCAGCAGGTTAACCAGCTGTGTAATAATTTCCCACGGGACAATGGAAACTAACTCTAATGTACCCAAATTCGTTCTCCTTTCTTACAAGATAGCCTTCCGGTCAAGCCGAAAGCCGGTTGCTTACAGCTTGCCGAGGAAAGGATTGACGAACATGAGAATCAACGCAACAACGAAACCGTACAGACCGGTGGTTTCTGCCAGCGCACAGCCGAGGATCAGCGTCGAGGTAACGGTGCCTCTTGCCTCCGGCTGACGTCCAACCGCTTCACAAGCCTTACCGGCTGCGTAGCCCTCACCAATACCAGGGCCGATACCAGCGATCATAGCGAGGCCGGCGCCGATTGCAGATGCTGCAAGTACGATTGCTTTTTCCATAATAAGTTCCTCCTGAAACGTTCTGAACGTTGAAAATACATAATTAATGTTTGCTGTGCTTTGCGGCTGCGCTCTCTCCAGTATTTGCGGCCGCAAAAAAGCAAGGGGAATGTTTGCCGCAAAAAGTTACTCGTCCGCCGCGGCAGAAGCTACAAACTGCATGGTCAGCATACTGAAAATGTATGGCTGCACGCAGCCCGAGAACAGGCTGAAATAGATGTTGAGTACCGCCGGAATGCCAACCTGAAAGACCGGAATTGCTGCGAGCGTCTCAGAAAACAGCCCGAAAAACATTGAACTGACCGCGCCCAGTGCCGCATACAGCAGCAGGCCGATGACGTAGCCGGACACGATGTTTGCGAAATGACGCAGCGCCATTGAAACCGGCGTTGCGATCTCGCTGATGAGGTTCATCGGCAGCATAACCGGAATCGGCTGCGCAAAGCCCTTCAGATAGCCACCAAAGCCATTGGTCTTGATCTTATAAAACGTGATGAGGACAAAAACCACGATTGCCCATGCCAGAAATGTGTTGAGGTCGTTGGTCGGCGAATACGCGCCGGTCAAGCCCATCAGCGAGCTGACAACGGACATTGAGAGAATGGCCGCGATAAACGGTACGAAGCCCTTCCAGCCGTCGCCCATAATGCCCATATTATCATGCACCAGCTTGGTCGCCGCCTTCACCGCATATTCCGCGATAATCTGACGTTTGGTGCGGGCATGTACCTGCATCCCGCGTGTCAGCCAGATGCACACGCCCACGATGATCGCCATTGCAATCCACGCATTGACAAGTGTTTGCGTCACCGGAAAGTTAATGCCGGGTATGGTGAAATAGATCTTGGCACCAGTGACGGATATTTCCATGAATCATTCTTCCTCCTTTCGTTGAAAGATAGGCAGGGTTTTGATAAATATGGTGATTCTCGGGAAAAACTGCGGAATCACAACCGTGATCCAGTTGAAATAGGGCGCTTTGATGCCCACAATCAGCACCACGACCAGCAGCAGCAGCCGCTTGGTATAGGAATTCTGGATGACCAGCTTGGATTCCTCCGGCGTCTCCTTAAGAACCGAACGCTGTACCGCGAGCGCCATCAAAAAGAAGTTCAGCAGCGCAAATCCGCCGCCCAGCAGATTGCCAAGCAAAACAGTATAGTCAAATCTGCCGATGACCGCGAACACGATCTCCATCACAACGCTCATTGCCACGATGCCGATGGCCATGTGCTTGGTCTCCAGCTTGACTGCCGGTTCAATTTTGATTTCTCTCACCACCATTCACGAAAAATTCACCTGCGGAATTTCGGCGCGTCTGAGTCGTCAGACGACTTGCTTTGTCCATTCGTCTCATTCGGCACCCGCCCGGACGTATCCTGCTTGTCCCAACGCTTTTGCAGCAGCTTCCAAAACCGCCACACATTGACACCCGCGCTGCCCAGGCCGAGCAGCAGTGCGATCACCATGATCCACAGGCCCAGCCCCAGCACGCCGCGCAGCCAATTGGCCGCGTACAGGCACAGCAGCGGCGGCACGGCAACAGACAGTCCAAGCTGCGTCAGAAGCATGACGTTTTCCACGCATTCCTTCAGGATCTGATGCTTATCCATCCTGTCCTCACGATCCCTTCCAGATATACGGCAAAATGACACTTCTTCAGGCTGTTCTCATTATAACAACTCCCTACCGAAACTTCAACCATATTTCAACTATATTTTGTTCATTTCTATCTGTATTTATTGCAGGGGGATCACGTGTTTTGCGTGAATCCTTACAATTCTCGCACGCATTTTTTTCAATTTTCCGCCGCACATCTGCCCAATCCGCGTCAGGATCTCATCAGAATGCCACACTTTGCACACGCGAAAAATCCCCTCTGGCCGACGGGCCGGAGGGGATGCGCTCTCGTCCGCACAGCTACTCGCTGATGTCATGCAGACGTTCCAAAAATCCGATATTTTCTGTTTTCTCGCAGATGGCGTCAATGCCGGATGAGACGATCCATACCGCCATTCCGCGGCGCGCGCAGGTCACCAGAAGCTCGATCACCATTTCATGATAGGCCGATTCCAGTCCGGCAAACGGGAAAAAGCAGATGAGCAGCGCGGGATTGAGCATATACCATTTCAAATAGGAAAACCGCAGCCGCTCGGGCAGCGACCATTCGCTCAGCGGACGCAGCAGCGCGTCCCGGTCAAACCATTTCGACGCCTCATATAAGATGCTGTCCGTCATTTGCCTGCGAACCATGTGCTGTCCCGCCTTCGGGAGCAGACAGATGCTCAGGTTATCCAGCGCCGTCATGTTCTCAAACAACACGTTGTTCGATCGATTGGGACGCTCCAGCTGGATGCCGATCTTCGTCCCGATGATACGCGACAGCTCCCGGTGGGTGTACGGTCTGCCGTCCAGACAAAACGTGCCGTCCAGCCAGCCCTGCTCTCCCATAAAACAGCTTCGCAGGCTGGACACGGTTTGATAATTTTCATCTCGCAGCAGCGCAATCTCCCCGCTGCGGATCTGAAAGCGCATCGGCGGCAGAGACGGGAACGTCAGGTTGGACACCGAGAGCACGACTCTGCTCTCTGACGGCGGATTGGGGCGTTCCGCCGCGCTGCTCCAGCGCTCCCAGCCCAGAATCTTGTACAGCCGGTTGTCAAATTCCTCCGGATACAGCCGGAAGCACGTCCTGCGGTTTTTGATTACATCCAGCCGGTTTATATATTGATACAGAAACGTCTCTTCCATATCAAACAGCAGCACAGCCGTGCCCTGTCCCAGAAGCAGCTGGACGCAGCGCATGAGCCGCTCCAAATCCCGCCTGCGCAGGATTTCCGTAAAGCGGTCGAGCACAATCAGCTCAATCCGTTGAAACCACGCGCGGAAAACCGCGAGGGTATAATATTCCAGCGGCGTCAGCTCAACCAGCTTTTTATTCCACGCGATATCCAGCTCCATCTCCCGCAGCATCTGCGCGGCCTGCTCCGTGCGCAGGCGCTGCTCCGCGTGCGCCTTTTGCCGAAGGTTCATCGGCTTTCCCAGCGCGGTCACAAAATCCCATGCGGTCAGCTCCTTCGTATTAAAGCGGCACTTATCGATAACCATGCTGTTCTGCCGGATCCATCGTTCCAGCTCAAACGAGCCGACGCGGGCGCCGCACAAAAATATCTTTCCGTTTTTTATATGGGAGCCGCCCTTGAAAATATTCAGATAGGCCGTATCCGAGGTAAGATGCTCGTCTACATAGATGCCGATGCATTCCCCGCGGGAAATGGAAATATCAAATTGATATGGGCCGTCTTCCGTCCGAAACTGCCCGTTTTCAATGCGAATCAATTCCTCTTTCATCCATTGTCCTCCTGCATGCGCAGCGGCAGCGTGACACAGCACTCTGTGCCGACGCCCACCGCGCTGAACATCCGAAGGCCATAGTCCTCCCCAAACATCAGGCGGATGCGGCTGTTGACATTGCGCAGCGCAATGCCGCCCCGCTGGCGTGCGGGCGCCGTGCGGTCATCCCCGGAAAACTGCTCGTTTAACCGCGCCACCTGTTCCTCTGTCATGCCGATGCCGTCATCGCGCACCTGCAAGAACAGCGTTTGCTCGCTGCTCTTTACAATGATCCGTACGGTGCCATGCCCCATCTTTTCCTCCAGGCCGTGCAGCACGGCGTTTTCCACCAGCGGCTGCAAAATCAGCTTGGGCATGCGCGCTTCCAGCAGCGCTTCGTTTTCCATTTCCAGCTCCATCGAGAGCTTGTCGCCAAACCGGCAGCGCTGGATAGTGAAATAGTCCTCCACATTGTCCAGCTCGTCGGAAAAGGTAACATATTCCTGTACATTTGAGATGGTGTAGCGAAAAAAGGTTGCCAGCGCCTCCGTCGTCTCGGCAATTTCCTCACAGTCCGCCAGCAGCGCATCCGCGCGGATCGCCTCCAGCGCATTATACAAAAAATGCGGGTTGATCTGGTTTTGCAGCGCGAGGTATTCCGCCTGCTTTTGCTGCAAACGGGTAATCTCATCGCCGTACAGCCGCTGCTCAATATCCATAAACAGCCGATCCAAATCCGAGTCATGATCCCAGTCCGTCTTAAGCACCGCATCCAGATTCCTGTCATTGCGATATTGCCGCAGCGCGCGCCACAGCCTCCAACCGTTTTTCAGCCACATACTACCACCTACTTGTACAGCTTTTTATAGTCTGACGGACTAACGCCGGTTGTCTTTTTGAACAGGCGGGAGAAATATTTGAGATCGCGGTAGCCGACCCGCTCCACGACATCCTGTACCGACAGCGTATCGTCACACAGCAGCTCCTTGGCCTTGTTGATGCGCATTTCGGTCAGGTAATCCATGAAATTCTGCCCTGTCTCCTTTTTGAACAGCGCGGAAAAATAGGTGGCGTTAAAGCCAACCGCATTGCTGACATCCTCCAGCCGCACCGTTTCCTGATAGTGCTGCTGGATATACCGCTTTGCCTGTATAATCGGCCGCGACTCCCGCAGCGCCTTTTCCTTGTTCAGTCTCTGGATCTGCTGCCCGATGCGCGTTTCAAGCAGGTTCATAATATCCTGCACATGGATACAGTACCAAAACGCATCCTCCATCTGCTCCTCAAATCCATCCTCCATGTCGCCGTTCTGCCGCAGCCCATACAGGCTGGCCTCCAATATCTGATGGAACCAATCCGTCAGCATCTGCCCGTTGATCGGCTGCCGCTGCAAAATCTCATGATAGCTGTCGTCCAGCTCCTCATGGAACCGCTGCTCATCCAGATACTCCGTCGCCTCCTGAAACCGTTTTTTCTGCGCGATATCCATCTGATACCGGTCGGAAAACGCGATGGTCTCCATCTCCGCATCGCGAAATGCGTGGATATGGCACAGGCGGTCGCGGCACAGCCAGAGCGCCTCCCGCAGGGAATCGCTCAGCTGCTCCGGGCAGGGCCTTCTGCTTCCCACACAAATCGTCCCGCGGACATCCCAAAACAGCTCGCGCTGCTTTTGAATCTCCCGCCGTATCTGCCCAAAGCACCTCCTGACCGCTGCCGCATCATAGGCGCGCATATACAGTAGCATGACGATGCCCTCCCTGCGCACAGCGATCGCGTACTCATCCGCAATTGGGCGAACTTCCCTTCGCACGGCTTCCAGCAGGTGCTGCATCATCAGCCGGTAGCCGTCCACATACTGCGCCGCATTGGGCGTATCCGGCTTGACAACCGCGACAAAATAGCTTCCGTCGCCAAAATGCAGACCGTATTCCTTCTCCGCCTGCTCCGCCGTCCAAAACGGCAGCTGCCGCTCCGCCGCGTTTTGCAGGCTGTCCAGCACCAGCTTTTGCAGCTGCTCCTCGCTTTTCTCAAGCTGGTACTCTATTGCCGCCTCCTTGCCCATCTTATCCTTCAGGCGCAGCAGGATATCGCTCAGCTCCTCCTGCTTCAGCGGCTTGAGCAGATAATCCTCCACGCCGTATTTGAGCGCGTTTTGGGCATATTCAAACTGCCGATAACCGCTGATAACGATAAAATGCAGCTTTGGCTGCAGCTCCTTGGCGCGGCGGATTAATTCAATCCCATCGCAGCCCGGCATTCGGACATCGGTAATCAGCAGCTCCGGCTGCAGCTGCTCTACAAGCTGCAATGCGCGTATGCCGTCGTTGGCAGTACCGACAATCTCATAGCCCAGACTCTCCCAGTCGATCAGCTTTTGCAGCAGCAGCAAGATCTTTCTCTCATCATCCGCGAGCACTACTCTTAGCATTTCCTGTTCCTCCGGCTGTCCGTCCCGATACGATAGGAAAAGGGAAAACGCCGCCGCTTTCCCTTTTCCCCCTTATTCATGGTAACACGTTAACTGAAAAAATACAATGGATGCCGCAGAGCAAGCGCTCCACAGGCGAGCGATTACTCGTAATCCTTTACGTTCGAAGCATCAATCCAAGTATTATCCGTAACGATGACATTATTGTCCAGCTTGCCGCCGTCAATCAACGTAACCGCAGCCTCGATAGCGTTGCTCGCCATCTCGCCGCCGTTCTGCGAAACCGTGCCGGTAATGCGTCCGTCATTGATCGCCTCAAAGCCGTCCGGCGTGCCGTCGACGCCCGTGATGACAATGCCGCTGTTCGCGCCCGCCGCGTTGCCTGCGCCGACTGCCATGCCGTCGTTCTCACAAATGATCGCGTCCAGATCGTAAGCGGACAGCCAGCTCTCTACGGTAGACTGTGCGCTTGCGGTATCCCACTGGCAGTCCGCCGGTGCGACAACCTGAACCATATCCGGATAGTTCGCAAGGACGTTCTCATAGCCCTCCATGCGCTGCAGACCGCCTGCGTCGCCGGACGGGCCGGTCAGGATTGCGATGTTGCCCTTGCCGTCCAGCAGATCGGCAACCTGCTGCATCTCGGTCTCGCCGGCCTTGACGTTATCGCCATAGGAAACCGCGGAAATACCGTTGTTCTCCCAATCGGTGCAGGCGGAAACGATGTTGATCATAATAACGTCATTATCCGCCGCATCCTTTGCCGCCGCGCACAGGCCGTCCGGGTCAACCGGCTCGAACAGAATGGCGTCATAGCCCTCGGATACGCACTGCTCGATCTGGCTGATCTGCTTGGCCGCGTCCTGATCTGCGCTCAGGATTTTCAGATCAACGCCCATCTCGTCTGCCTTGGCCTGTGCCGCCTCGGTTACTGCGATCTGGAACGCGTTGGTCTGATGCTGCTGAATCAGCGCGATCTTATACGAGCCGTCGCTCGTGCTCGTGCTGGCGGCAGCAGAGCCTGACGCGTCGGTCGACGTGTCGCCGCTGTCGCTGCTGCTGCAGCCAGCCATCATGCCCAGTGTCATCATACCGGCCATCAGAACCGCTAAAAGTCTCTTTTTCATGTTGATACCTCCTAAAAATATTGATAAGCGGGGGATGCTTCCTCCGACTTAACATCACGTTAGTTTTTCTTGCGCTTGCCCTTGATATCGATCAGCACCGCCAGAACGATAATCACGCCCTTGACGATCTTCTGCCAATGCGACGAGACGCCCAGGATATCCAGACCGTTGGTAATAACGGTGATGAGCAGGCAGCCGACGACAACGCCCCACGGCTTGCCGACGCCGCCCGACATGGATACGCCGCCGACGACACACGCGGTGATGGCGTCCATCTCATAGCTCTCTGCTGCGGTCGGCTGTCCGATGGTGACACGGGACGTCATCAAAAAGCCGCTCAGACCGGCAAGCAGACCGGCAATCGCAAAGGTGGAAATGCGGATCTTGTTCGTATTGATACCGGACACGCGCGCCGCCTGCAAATTGCCGCCGCAGGCGTACACACGCCGGCCATATACCGTCTTGGACAGCACGAACGAGCAGATGAGAATGACGATGACGAGGAAAATCGCCAGCATCGGGATGCCGAAGATCGAGCTTGCGGCCACCGCCGTGTATGCCGGGCTCATGCCGATAATCGGATTGCCGTTGGAGATCAGCAGCGCCAGACCACGCACGGCGGTCATCGTGCCCAGCGTCATGATAAACGGAGGAATGTCGCCGATCGAAACGCCGATACCGTTGATCAGGCCGACCGCCAGACCGCCGATCAACGCGACGATAAGCGGCACAACCAGCGGGTACTGTCCCTGTCCGAGCAGGGCCGCCAGGATGCCGGTAAACGCAACGGTGGAGCCGACCGACATATCAAAGCCGCCCGCAATGATGACGAACATCATGCCGAACGCCAGAATGCCGTTAATGGATGCCTGCTTTAAAATATTGACGAGGTTGGTCGGTTGGATAAAGCTGGGCTTGAGGATGGTCAATACGATGACCAGCGCGATAAAGATCACGAAAATAAAATACTCGCTCAGCAGTGATTTGATATTTCTTTCCTTTTTCATGGTTTCTCCTTCCTTTATACTTCAATGGCGGAGGCCAGCGTCATAATGCGCTCCTGCGAGAATGCATCGCGCGTCACCTCACCGGACAGATTGCCCTCACACATAACCATGATGCGATCGCAGACGCCCATCAGCTCCGGAATCTCCGACGAGATCATGATAACTGACTTGCCCTGCTGTACCAGCTTGCCGAGCAGCAGATAGATATCGCGCTTTGCGCCGACATCAATGCCGCGGGTCGGCTCGTCGAGAATGATGATATCCGGGTCGTTGAGCAGCCACTTGGCGATGACCACCTTCTGTTGATTGCCGCCGGACAGATTGCCGACGATCTGATCGCCGGAAGGAGTTTTGATATTTAATTTTTCTATGTAATCCTTAGATGCGCTGCGCGCCTTGTTTTTATCGTACAGGCCGTGCGACAGCAGCTTGCGGATGGCAACCATGGCGATGTTGTCGTTGACCGTGCCGGTCAGATTCAGGCCGGTGACCTTGCGGTCCTCCGTGATGAGCGCGACGCCCTGCTCGATGATATCCTTCGGCGAACGCACCGTTATCTTTTTGCCCTTGACGTAAATCTCGCCGCCGGACAGCTCATGCATGCCGAAAATGCCCTCGACCAGCTCGCTTCGGCCGGCGCCGACCAGTCCGCCGATGCCCAGAATCTCGCCCTTGCGCAGTGAGAGCGATACGTCCTTTACGCTGTTGTCCGCGCGGACAATATGTTTGGCCTCAAACACGACATCCCCGATCTGCGCCTCCAGCTTGGGGAACACATCGGTGATCTCACGGCCGACCATCATGCGGATCAGCTCCGCCTCGGTTAAATCCTTGGTATCTCCCTCGCCGATATACTGGCCGTCGCGATAAACGCTGACACGGTCGCAGATGGAGAAAATCTCATCCATGCGGTGCGAGATATAGATGATGGCCACGCCGTTTTTCTTCAGCCTGCGGATGTGCTCGAACAGGATCTGCACCTCGCGCTCGGTAATCGCCGCCGTCGGCTCATCCATGATGATGACCTTTGCATTGATCGAAATCGCCTTGATGATCTCGATCAGCTGGCACTGCGCGACCGTCAAATTGCGCAGCAGCTCCTTGGGCGAAACATGCAAACCGCATTCCTCGATCAGCCGCTGCGCCTCGCGGATCTCCGCGCCGCTGTCCACCAGTCCATTCTTGCGCAGCTCGCGCCCTACAAAAATGTTCTCATACACGGACATATCCAAAATCGGATTCAGCTCCTGATGAATCATCGCGATGCCGCGGTCCATCGCTTCCTTCGGGTTTGAAGCGTGATAGGGCTTTCCGTCAAACAAAATCTCGCCGCCGTCATCCTTGGTATAAATACCCATCAGAATCTTCATAAGCGTCGATTTTCCCGCGCCGTTTTCGCCCATCAGCGCGTGTACTTCGCCGGGCTTTACCTTCAGCTGCACGTGGTCAAGCGCCTTTACACCGGGAAACGTCTTGCTGATATCCTGCATTTCCAATATGTATCCCATGTATCTCCCTCCTCACTTCAAAGTCTTTGTCTTGATTTTATCAAACTTCTTTTCGTCAAAAAACTTCTATTTTCAATATGACGGGGGACAGTTTTTGGGGATTTTGCAAAAAACCATATTTTCATCAAAATATGCGCTTATTTTTTGTTATATTCGCACAATGTCTTGGGTACTTTAGACATTTATGGAATCATTTTTTTCTGACGTCGCCCCTTTCTCCCGCGCCGCCGGCAGGCGGACGGGCAGCGGCGCGCACCTGTACGTGAAGGCGGCCGCAGCATAGCTTTCCTGTTTCCGTGCTTGACAGACTGCCGTCGTTTTTTTATAATAGGGTTAAAATTAGTTTATTTGTGAACAATATGTGGAGGTGCGGGACAGATGCTGCATATGATCCAGACGGGCATGCGGTTAAAAAAGCTGCTGCAAAAGAAATCCGCGCTGATTGCGGACCGGAACGGCATTCGCAACACCGAGCTGGATATTCTCGTCTGCCTCTATCTCATGCGCGACTGCGATACCGCGACCGATATTATGGATCGGCGCGCGCTGTCCAAGGCGCACATCTCGCAGTCGGTGAAGCATTTGCAGGCCCGTCAGCTTATCACACTGTACGCTGACGCTGCTGACCGGCGGCGCACCCATCTCGTTCTGACGCCGCAGGCCTGCGACATCGCGCGGCAGGCGCTCGCCGTACAGGAGCAATGCGAGAACGTCCTGTTCTGCGGCATCACCGTGGAGGAGCGGCTGCTGCTTGCGCATATCCTGCAAAAGATGGACGCCAACATCACCGCCGGTCTGTGGGGGCTGTGACCGCACGCGCCGCCCTGTTTCGTCCAAATTGTTCATAAACGAACAAATATCCCCGAAAGGAGCGTAGCTATGACACACATCATTTCTGTTTTAAATATGATCCTGCTGCCGGACACGACGCTGCATTTCAAACGGAGCAGTCTGGAAAATATGGGGATTCGAGATGTCAGCCAGGAGGACACCTTTCTTTTCCGTTTCCGCAAGGAGAGCGAGCCGGGCGCAGACCAGCCGCCGGAATTTTATCCCGTCGGCGCGGCCGGAAAGGCCGTCGAGGTGGACGACGAGGGTACGGTTTCCGTTCTGGTGACCGACCGCGTCAAAATCACAAGCGAAGCGCAGGCGGACGCGGAGCCGACGTTTCATACGGAGCCGCTGCCGGATATCGAGGATCTGCCGGAGGACGCCCCCATCCGTTTTGCCGCGCTGAAGGATAAGCTGCTCGACTACGTCAAGCAATTTGAATGGGGCGTCGTCGCGCGCGGCTACCTGCTGCAGCTGACCTCTATGAATCAGCTGGCCTGCGGGCTGTCCAGCCTGCTCAATGTGAGCAACGAGGAAAAATATAAAATATTGGAAACCGACTCTCAGGCGGCGCGGTTTGACCGCATCGAAGCGCTGGTCTATGAATTCGTCGCGCAGTCGCAGGTCTCCGGCGAGGCGCAGCTCGCGCTGCAAAAGCGCAACGAGCAATTCTATCGCGAGGAAGCGCTGAAAAAGCAGATCGAATTTCTGCAAAAGCAGCTCGACGACATGCATCCGGAAAACATCACGGATGTGCGCCGCTTTGAAAAGGCCATCGCGGAGTCCGGCATGAACGACACTGCCCGCAAGGAGGCGGAGAAGGTGCTGCGCCGCATGAAGCTGGAGGGCAAGGACAGCCATGAATACGGCATGCTGTATGAATATCTCGACTTTGTCACCAGCCTGTCGTGGAAAAAGGAGCCGTTCCAATCCATCCGGCTGGACAAGGCGGAGCGCATTCTGGATGAGGATCACTATGGCCTGAAAAAGGTAAAAAAGCGCATCATTCAGCATCTTGCGGTCATGGCGCTGGGCCGTAGCCAATCCGGCTCCATCCTGCTGTTTGTCGGCGCGCCCGGTACCGGAAAGACCAGCATCGGCCAGAGCATCGCAAAGGCGCTGGGCCGCGCGTATGTGCGCATCAGTCTGGGCGGCATCCGCGATGAGGCGGAGATCCGCGGACACCGACGCACCTATGTCGGCGCCATGCCGGGCCGCATCATGGACGGCATGAAAAAGAGCGGCGTGTCCAATCCGGTCATCGTGCTCGACGAGGTCGACAAGCTGTCGCAGGATTACAACGGTGATCCGGCAAACGCACTGCTCGAGGTGCTCGATCCCGAACAGAACAACACGTTTACCGATCATTATATGAACGTGCCGTATGACCTGTCCGACGTGCTGTTTATCTGCACGGCAAATTCCATGGACACGATTCCCGCCCCGCTGCTCGACCGCATGGAGATCATCCAGTTCCCCGGCTACACCCCGGTGGAAAAGGAGCACATCGCCACACGACATCTGATTCCGCAGGCAAAGCAGGCGATGCATATTGCGGAGCGTAGCCTGCGCATCACCAACGCGGCGGTTCGCAGCCTGATCGACAATTATACGTTTGAATCGGGTGTGCGCGGGCTGAAAAAACAGATCAACACGCTGTGCCGCGCGGCGGCGGTCAGCCTGGTGCGCGGCAGGACCAGCCAAATCGTCGTGCTGCCCCGCAGTCTGGAAAAACTGCTCGACCAGCGTCCCATCCACCGCACGCACATTCTGGATAACAAACAGCCTGGCATCGTCACCGGTCTGGCATGGACGGCGGCAGGCGGTGAGATCCTGTTTATTGAAACCATGCTGACCCCCGGCAGCGGCAAGGTCATCATCACCGGACAGCTGGGCGACGTCATGAAGGAGTCGGCACAGATCGCGGTGAGCATCGTCAAGCGCCGCTATCCGGATAAGGCCTCCTTATTTGAGAAAAACGACCTGCACATCCATGTGCCCGCGGGCGCAACGCCGAAGGACGGTCCCTCCGCCGGTATCACGCTGACGACCGCACTCGTCTCACTCGTCACGGGCAAGGGGGTCAGCCCGACGGTCGCCATGACCGGCGAGGTCTCGCTGCGCGGCGGTGTTATGCCCATCGGCGGCCTGCCGGAAAAGCTGATGGCGGCGCAGCGCGCGGGGATCCAAACCGTGTTCATCCCTGCGGAAAATCAGGATGATCTGCGTGATATCCCGACAGAGGTCACCAAAAAGCTGACCATCGTCCCTGTTAAAACCGTGGATGACGTGCTCTCCCGCGTTCTGGAGGACGCATAAGTCCGCGCGTCCAACGCCGATCCCCGTTGAACTGCGGCCGCAGTCTGTGGTATAATCCATAGGGCAGCGCTTTTCGCGGTGTTGCCATTGAGAAAGTAAGGCGAAATCCGCCGTATAACGGAAGGAACTCACGATCCCATGGCATATCAGCTTCTTGCCGTTGACATGGACGGCACATTACTCAATTCACAAAAGGAAGTCTCTGCACGCAGCCGGCAGTCGATCAACGCCGCGCTGGCGCGCGGAAAAACCGTCGTTTTTTCCACCGGACGCTGTATCGCCGAGCTGGAACACTTTTTCCCGCTGTTCCCGCGCATGCGCTATGTGCTGTGCGAGAGCGGCGCCTGCGTCTATGATCTGGCGCAAAAGCGCGCACTGTATCAGCGCATCTTTGAGCCGGACGTCGTACAGCCGCTGCTGGACTATGCGGTGCAGCAGGATCTGCTGCTGCAATTCTTTTCCGATACCGATGTGTTTTTGCTGCTGGACGATGCTGCGCAGCTGCGCGCAGCTCTGCAGCATGTGCAGCTGGAGCAATATTTCGCGCACTTTGTGCACTGTGCACAGCTGACGTCGGATTATACCGCAACGCTGCGCGCGCGCGGCTGGCGCGTAAGCAAGGTCAATCTGTACCACAGCACGGAGACGGACTGTGAGATGTCCATGCGCGCGCTGGCGGCGCTGCCCGTCACCATGGTGCGGGCAGAAGCCATGGCGCTCGAATGCTCGCCCCGCGGCATTGACAAGGGGTGCGGTCTGGACATGCTGTGCCGTCATCTGCATATTCCACTCGAGCAGACAATCGCCGTGGGCGACAGCTTCAACGACGAGACGATGCTGCGCCGCGCAGGTCTGTCGGTCGCCATGGGGAACGCCGCACCGGAAATCAAGGCGCTGTGCGATGTCACGACAGCGGACTGCAACCATGACGGTGTCGCGCAGGTCATCGAACAATATCTATAACACAAAAAGACCTCCCGTTTGTGATATGCTCCCCCTATGAGAGACAGTGAAAGAATAAAAAGCACTGTCAAACATAGGAGGAGCATTGTCATGCCGCGAAAACAAAAGATAGCAGCAGAGGAAAAAGTGAAGATCGTTCGGGAATACTTGGAACAAAAGGTCAGCATAAGCGAGGCGGCACGGGCAGCCGGAGCAGATCATCAGACCATAAGAAGTTGGATAGGAATTTACGAGAATCATGGAATAGCAGGCTTTACTCAAAAGCGAAACCGACACTATACCGTTGAGACGAAAATGGCGGCCGTCATCGAATATTTGGACGGAGGGAGCAGTTTACAGACAATCTGCAAAAAATACCTCATACAAAACACAAGGCAACTCCGTGACTGGATAAAGGTGTATAATGCTCATGGAGATTTCAACTCCGTAAAACAATCGGGAGGCGGGAGCTACATGAAGCAAGGACGAGCCACAACGAAAGAAGAACGTGTGGAAATAGCCAGAGATTGTCTGGCATCAGGAAAGAACTACGGCGAGATGGCACTCAAGTACAAGGTGAGTTATCAGTAGGCACGGACATGGACACTGCGGTATGAGGAACTTGGTGAGGCGGGACTGGAAGATCGCCGCGGCAAGCGGAAGAAGGATCAGACGCCGAGGACAGAACTGGAAAAGCTGCAAATAGAGAATGAACAACTGAAACATAAGTTGTACCTGACAGAGATGGAGCGTGACCTGTTAAAAAAAGTGAGAGAATTGGAGAGGAGGGATGCCTTGACGGGATACGGCAAGGACGATTCTACAGAGCGATAAAGGATTCGGAGTATCCTGTTGAAACAGCATGCTCGATTCTGCATATCTCACGGGCAGCGTACTACAAATGGGCATCCGGAAAGCTAAGCGAAAGGACGCGCAAGAACCGCGAACTCGCCAAAAGGGTAGAGGAAATCCATATGGCAAGTCCGGATAAGGGCTACCGTCGTATAAACGACGATTTAGGCCACGATGACCATATTCACGTCAACGACAAGCGCATCCTTCGCATCTGTCGGGCATTGAATATTAAATCTACCATTAAATACAGCAGTCACGGTTGCACAAGAAGTGCCAGGAATCCACAGTTCCTTGCGGAGAATATACTGA
>CAZEMM010000036.1:0-19218 GCA_964513445.1 uncultured Butyricicoccus sp.
GCCTGCCGGTGGCAGGTGAGCGCAGCGAAAGCGAGGCCCCGTCCTAATGTCACATGCGCGCCTCAATCTAACAGCATGCTTCTGCCCAGGACATTCCTTCAGTATGTTAATGAAGAGTATCTTCTGCTATGCAGACAGCTATAATCCTGCACGCAGGCGAACAAAACCCGCAGCCAAATGACTGCGGGTTTTGCAGGTGTTGGGAGAGAGTTTTAACAAACAGAACGAGATAGGAGTTTTCCATTTGCCAAAACAGAAATAAGCGAAGCGTTACCAGCTGCCAAAGCCGATTGGCGAGAAAGCAGTGTATACCACGATGCAGCAGATGACGATGGCAACCGCGCATACCTTGCGGTATTTCCACGGCGTCAGATCGACCGCGCCGACATCCTCCTGGACCCATGCGACTGCGCCCTTTGCCTTTTCGCGCCGGTTCATGATTGCCATGATGAGCAGCTCGACCGGCCACAGGATCATGATTGCGTACAGATAATGGATATCGCCGTCACCGCCGCCGAAGATTGAATAGGTCGGGGAGATGAGCAGGAACCCGCCGTAGCAGACGATATGGAATACCATGATGACCTTTGCCGCATATTTGGGCAGGTACTTGAAGAAGAAACCGCCGAACACTGCGGAGAGCACCGGAAGACCGATGAGCATGACGAACGAATCAAGAAAGGTCTTCAGGCCGGCCGGGAAGAAATAAACCATCGGGCCAACGATCGTGGTAGCGACCGCGAATACAATGCCGACCTTCTTGCCGATCCTGACAAGATAGTCCTCCGACGCGGTCGGATTGATGTATTCCTTGTAGATATCCATGGTAAACATGGTGTTGACGGAGTTCAGAACCGAGTTAAACGACGAAAGGATCGCGCCGAACATAACTGCGGCGAAGAAGCCCATGAGCGGTCCCGGGATAACCTCTGTGACCAGCTGCGGATAGGCGGCATCCATCATGTCGACCTGATTGCCCTGCAACTCAAACAGCGCGAAGGCGATGACGCCCGGCAGGGCGAGGTACATAAAGCCGATGATCTTCAGAAATGCACAGTACAGCGCGCCCTTCTGCGCTTCCTTCAGGTTTTCCGCCGCGAGGACGCGCTGGATAAACGACTGATGGGTGCACCACGACTGCAAGCCGAGGAAAATCAGGCCGGTGAATACGGTGAGCCACGGAACAGCCGGTGCGGAGGATTCCAGCGGCGCGATGGAATTGAGCTTCTGCGGATAGTTTTCCACCAGATATTTGAAGCCGTCAATGATGGCAATGCCGTCATAACCGGCCGCTTTGCCCAGTACATGCAGTGCGAAGAACGGGATCATAAAGCCGCCGATGAGCAGGCCGATGCCGTTTACCGTATCGGATACCGCAACCGCCTTCAGGCCGCCGAAGATCGCATAGATGGAGCCGACCACGCTGATGATGATACACAGCACGACAACTGCCTGAAAGGTTGTTAAACCAAACATATCGGATACGTGGAAGATGTTTTCAAATACCAGCGAGCCGGAGTACAGGATGACCGGAATCTGGACAACCAGATACAGGATGATGTACGCGATGGAGAACCACAGCTTGGTGCTGCGGTCAAAACGCATGCCGATCAGCTGCGGAATGGTTGTGATGCCGCTTTTAAGATAGCGCGGCGCAGCGAACAGCGCGAGGAAAATACAGCACGGCGCAGCGACGATTTCAAAGGCCATCGGGCTCATGCCAACCGCCCAGGTCTGTCCGTTTGTGCCAACCAGCTGCTCTGCTGACAGATTGGTCAGCAGCAGAGAACCGGCGATGACAAAGCCCGGCAGACCGCGTCCTGCTAGGAAATAACCATCGGCTGTGGTCTGGTCATCGCCCTTCGTCTTGAAATAGGAGATGACGGCAACCAGAATGGTAAAGCCGATGAAGGTGATTAGTGTCCAAAGCATGAATGTCTCACTCTACCTTTCTCTTTATTTGTTTTTTTGAATGCGTAGGAGGCAGAGAAATCGCGTTTTTTCTCATGACTTGGGCCCGTCGTTTTTCCTCTCTTCGTGTCACTATTATAGCATGTGGGGAGGTATAGACAATACGTCCGATTGCGGAATAATTGCTCGATTTTGCTGTTGTAAAAAAGAATACAATGTGTATGAAAAAATGATGCGTGCACGTGAACGCAAAAGGAAAAAATCGGAATATTTTGCATGAATGTAGAAAAGAGTGCCGCAAACATGCGCGGCACTCTTGAAAAGTTCGGTGATTTTGTATAAAGGGGGGTGGCGCGTCAGGACGGCATGTACGAGCAGCCCATGACAATGCCGACGACCTTGCCCTTGAGCGGCATGCCGGTAAACGGCGTGTTGGAGGACTTGGAGCGGTAATGCGTGTACGTTATGTCGGCATCCCAGTCGGCGAGCATCAGCTCGGCGTGGTTGCCCTCGGCAATCGCTTTTCCCTTCAGGTCATAGAAGGCGGCGGGATTGCGGCTCATGGCGCGCAGCAGCTGCAAGCGCGTCAGACGGCCGCTGCATACGAGCGCGGTATTGCACACGGAGAACGCCGTCTCCAGTCCGGTGATGCCGGAGGGCGCGAGCGCGAACGGCTTGTCCTTTTCCGCCTTGGCATGCGGGGCGTGGTCGGTCGCGATCATATCGATCGTGCCGTCAGCCAGACCGGCGATGAGCGCTTGACGGTCGGCTTCCGTGCGCAGCGGCGGGTTCATGCGCGCGTATGTGCCGTGCTGCTCGACCGCCTGCTGCGTCAGATACAGATGGTGCGGTGTGGCCTCCGCGTGGATATCCGCGCCGCGCGCCTTGCCGAGACGGATGAGCTCGACGGAACGGGCAGAGCTGACATGTTGGAACGCGACGCGCGCACCTGTGCGCAGGGCAAGCGCAATGTCACGCTCGATCATCGCCTCCTCCGACTGCGGCATGGCGCCGAGTACATCAAACTGCCGCGCCGCCGGACTGCCGTAGTTGATGCCGGGCGAGAGGATATAGGCCGGATCCTCCTCATGGAACGACAGCGGGACACGCAGCCGCACGGCCAGCTGCATCGCCTCAAGGCACAGGCGCCCGTTGGTCAGATTGACGCCGTCGTCCGTAAAGCCGGGCGCGCCCGCCGCGTGCAGCGTGGCAAAGTCGGTCAGTGTTTTGCCCTGTAGTCCCTTGGTGATGGCACAGGCCTGCAAAACGTTGATGGGCGTCTGCTGCGCCTTGTCCATATTCTGCGTCAAAACATCGACGTTGTCGCAGGCCGGAAGCGTGTTTGCCATGCACACGACGGTGGTGTAGCCGCCGGCGGCAGCTGCCGCCGCGCCGGTGTAGATGTCCTCCTTGTACGTCTGTCCCGGGTCGCGGAAATGCACGTGTACATCCACCAGGCCGGGTGAGATGGTGAGGCCGGACGCGTTGACGACCCGCGTGTTGGCGGGCGCCCGCAGACCGGGACCAATGCGGCGGATGATGCCGTCATCCCCGATGAGGATATCCGCCTGTTTATCTGTGCCGCTGTATGGGTCGAGCACAGCGCCGTTTTGAATGAGCAGCATATACATACCTCCTACATGTTGTGGTCAAATACGATGATGGGCTGGTAACGGGGGTCGATCTGTTTGAGGCGGCGGCAGATATCCGCGCGCAGCGCCTCGGTGGACAGTGAACAGCTGACAACGACGTCGAAGATCAGATTGATTTGCTTTTCGCCGTTTACCATGCGGAAATCATGCATGGTGAGCGACGGGTCGATGTCAGCGAGCACCTGCGCGGTCTGTGTGCGCGCAAGCTGTACGTGCTCATCGTGTATCTCGATGGGGTCCATATGGATGACGAGAAAGATGTGCAGCGTTTTGTAAACCTGATGCTCGATGGCGTCAATGGTCTGATGAACGGTGACGAGATCGCTGTCCGCTGCGACCTCGGCGTGCACGGTCGCGAACATCCGACCGGCGCCGTAGTTATGGACGATCAGATCATGCGTGCCGAGCACGTCGTCATACGACTCGACAAACTCGCGGATGCGTTCGGCGAGCGCAGGATCCGCCTTTTGCCCGAGCAGCGGGTCGAGCGCGTCCTTTGCCAGGCTGTAGCCCGCGTGCAGGATAAACAGCGCGACGGCGATGCCCACATAGCCGTCCACGGGCAGCGCGGTAAAGCGCGAGGCGATCATGCCGAGAAGGACGACGCCGGTCGTGATGACGTCGTTTAAGCTGTCCTGCATGGCTGCCATGAGCACAGGCGACTGAATTTCCATGCCAATGCGGCGGTTAAACAAGCCGAGCCATAGCTTGACGGGCAGCGACAGCGTGAGCGCGAGCAGCGCGGTCCATGAAAAGACGATGGGAGCGGGCTGGAAAATGCGCTCCGCTGCGCTTTTGATAAATTGGAAGCCGACGAATAGAATCAGCGTGGAGACAAACAGCGCGGCGATGTACTCCATACGCCCATGTCCGAACGGATGCTCTTCATCCGGCGCCTTGCCGGACATATGAAAGCCGATCAGCGAGATGACAGAGGACAGCGCGTCCGACAGGTTGTTTACGGCGTCCGCCGTGACCGAAATGCTGTGCGTGAAAAGGCCGATGAGCAGCTTGACGATGCACAGAAGTGCGTTGGCCGCAATGCCGACCCCGCCGGCCAGCTGGCCGCAGCGCACGCGATAGCGCGCCATATTGGTTTTGTCCGGTGCGAATAGACGCAGCAGACATGCAGTCATGTTCATTCCTCCTCGGGGCGTGTTTGTTTTATCATACCACAAAAACCGGCAGACCAAAACACAGGCGGCGCAAAAAATGCGCGCGGGTCAAAAAAAACTCGGATGAAATTTGTGTCAAAGAATGTTGTATACTTGTTATTTTGCCATTTTGGGTGTATAGTATAGATGCGCATTTTCGCGTATTACGAAAGATGCGAGTAAATCATTAGAAAATAGATAGGAGCGGGTCAATGAAACGGTTTTTAACGGCGTTTTTGCTGTCGATTGCCGCACTGTGCGGGGGTGTGTGCGCCAATGCGGCGGCGCCCACGCTGGCGTCCGGAGCGGCATGCCTGATGGATGCGGATACGGGAGAAATTCTCTATGAGCTGAATGCGGGAACGGAGTTGCCGATGGCATCCATCACGAAGGTCATGACGGCGCTCGTCGTGCTGGATAACAACGGCATGGAGGGCGAAACGGTTGCGACTGAGCAGGCGCTTGCGACCGTCGATCTGGATTCGACACGCGTCGGCTTTGAGGTGGGCGAGCAGCTGACAAACGAGGAGCTGATGTACTGCATGCTGGTATATTCCGCCAACGACGCGGCGAACATCCTGGCTGCCAGCGTTGGCGGCGATGTCGAAACCTTTGTTCAGATGATGAACGACAAGGCGGCGGAGCTGGGCTGTACGCATACACATTTTGTCAATCCGAACGGGCTTGACGAGGACGGACATTATACCTGCGCGCGCGATATGGCAAAGATCGCCTACGCCGCCAATCAATATGAGGAATTTGCGAAGGTGTCCAGCACGGTGAGCTATCAGCTGCCGGCGGACAATGTCATTCCGGAGGGCTGGAGTGTCAGCACAAAGGTGGACATGCTGCGACAGGATTCCGAGGTATATGACGCGCGCGTCTACGCGGCAAAGACCGGCTGGACGACCAAGGCGTGGAATACATTTGTCGCCTGCGGCAGGACGGAGCACGCGAACCTCATCGTGACGCTGCTCGCCTGCCCCGTCAAGCAGGGCATTTTTACCGACACCAAGGCGCTGCTCGATTACGGCGAGCAGGCGTTTACGGCGGTGCCCATCGCAGTGGCAGACTATGAGGCGCAGGCACAGCAGGCCGCGCAGCAGGCGGGCGGGACGCTCACCGCCGACATGCTGACCGATTTGCAGCTGCGGCTGCCGACGGGCATGAGCGCGGCGGACGTTACCTATACCTATGCGACAGACGGCGCAGATGCGTATCTGGACATCGGTATTGCGCAAAAAAGCCAGGCGGCATACGGCGCGGCAACCGGAACGGACGGGACGCAGACCATTTTGCGCGTGCCGCTGGTACGGCAGCAACAGTCGGAGCAGGCCGTACAGGGCAGCGGAAGCGCGGCCGCGACAGCGGACGATACGATGTGGCGGACGGCGCGCCGATTGTTTTTCGGCCTGCCGCAGCCGGTACAGGGCGTCATGATTGTCGGGGGAATTGTGATCTTTGCGCTGATTCTCATCCTGCTCGTGCTGTTTTTTGTCGGGCTGATCCGCCGCGGTGCCAACAGGCGCGAGCTGAAAGAGCAGCGCAAGCTGGAGGAACAGACGAAGGAACAGGTGGCTGCGGAGGTAAGCGACGCGATGGAGATCGCGAACAGCGCGGCGGATTCGCACATCACAAAATGAGGCGCAAGATATGAAAATTATACTCTGCGGGCTGGGCAAGGTCGGCCGAGCCGTCATTGATCCACTCGTGCGCGACCAGCATGATATTGTCGTTATCGACCAGAAGCATGCGTTGGTAGAGGATGTCGTGAATGTCTTTGATGTGCGTGGCATCATGGGAAACTGCGCGTCGTATGACGTGCTGAACGGCGCGTTTGACACGTCGGCGGATTTACTTATTGCATGCACCTCAAGTGATGAGGTCAACATCGTGACCTGCATGGTCGCAAAAAAGCTGGGCGTTTCACATACGATCGCCCGCATTCGCAATCCAGAATATGAAAAGCAGCTGCGTTTTATGCGCGCGGAGCTGGGTCTGTCCATGGTCGTCAATCCGGAGAAGGCGGTGGCGCGCCAGATTGCGCGCGTGCTGCGTTTCCCGAGCGCGATGAAGGTCGAGCATTTTTCCAAGCAGCGGTTTGAGGTGATCGAGTACCGTATAGGCGCACACAATCCGCTTGACGGGATGTCGCTTGCCGATCTGTATCGCAGCATTCGTGTCAAGCTGCTCATCTGTGCGGTCTCGCGCGGACAGGAAGTCGTGATACCGGACGGCAGCTTTGTGCTGCGCGAGGGCGATAAAATCCACATCACGGCGACACCGCGCCAGCTGGAGCAGTTTTTCCGCAAACTCGGCCTGTTTCGGGCCAAGGCAAAGCGCGTCATGATTATCGGCGCGAGCCGTATCGCCTATTATCTGGCCAAGGAGCTGTGTGAGACACATATGGAGGTCACGATCATTGACAATGACCTCCAGCGGTGCCACGAAATGAGCGAGAGACTGCCGGAGGCGCTCATCATTCATGGCGATGCGTCGGACAGCGAGATGCTGGACGAGGAGGGCATCGAGGAGATGGACAGCTTCGTCGCGCTCACCGGCATGGATGAGACGAATATCATTTTGTCAGTGTATGCCTCGCAGTGCGGTGCGAGCAAGGTCATCACGAAGATCAACCACAAATCGTTCGAGGATATGGCGACGGCGAACAGCATGGTGGACACCGTGGTATCCGCGGGCTCTGCGACCAGTGAAGCAATCCTGCTGTATCTGCGCGCGATGCAAAAAAGCCGCGGCTCAAGCATCAAGACGCTGCACCAGCTGGTCGGCGGACGGGTAGAGGCGCTGGAGTTCAATATTCTCCCCGGCATGCCGTTTGTCGATATTCCGATTAAGAATCTATCCATCAAGCAGGGTACGCTGATCGCCGGAATTGTGCGTTCCAACGGAAAGACGCTGATCCCGTCGGGCGACGATGTAGTTCATGTCGGCGATGATGTCATTATCGTCACCTCCGACACCTCGTTGCGCGATCTGCGCGATATCATTCGGAATTGAGGGAAACTCGTGAATTATACTATGATAGGATATGTGATGGGGCGCATCTTTTTGA
The DNA here is from genome assembly GCA_964513445.1 of uncultured Butyricicoccus sp. Lineage (GTDB taxonomy): Bacteria > Bacillota > Clostridia > Oscillospirales > Butyricicoccaceae > Butyricicoccus_A. The sequence goes on from CAZEMM010000036.1 coordinate 7,791, forward strand.
TCGAAGCGGCGCTGCTTGCACTGCCGCTGGTGGTCGCCTTGCTGTATGGGGAGTCGACCATACCGTTTCTCATCACGATCGTCATCCTCATCGTGTTTGGCTGTCTGCTCGGCCTGCGCTCACCGCGGGACACCGCGATCTATGCCCGAGAGGGTCTGGTCGTCGTCGCGCTGTGCTGGATATTGATGTCCGCGTTTGGCGCGCTGCCGTTTTATCTGTCGGGTGAAATCCCGTCGTATATCGACGCGTTTTTTGAGACAGTATCCGGATTTACAACGACCGGCTCGAGCATTTTGACCGATGTCGAGGCGATGAGCCAGAGTATGCTGTTCTGGCGCAGCTTTACGCATTGGATTGGCGGAATGGGCGTTCTGGTGTTCGCGATGGCAGTGATGCCGATGTCGGGCGGCCGCGCAATGCACATGATGCGCGCGGAAATGCCGGGCGTGACGGTGGACAAGCTGTCGAGCAAGCTGCGTGATACCGCCGTCATCCTGTATGCCATTTATTTCGTCATGACAATCGCGGAGGTCGTGCTGCTGCTGATTGGCGGCATGCCGCTGTTTGACGCGCTCATCAGCTCATTCGGCTCAGCTGGCACGGGCGGCTTTTCCAACCGCGCCGCCAGCATCGGCGCATATGACAGCGTGTACGTGGAGATGGTCATTTCCGTCTTTATGCTGCTGTTCGGCGTCAACTTTAACGTATATTATCTGTTGCTGGTGCGCAGATTCCGCGCGGCCCTCAGTTCGGAGGAGATGCGCGCCTATTTCGGCATTGTCGCCGCAGCGGTTCTTCTGATTGCGCTGGACACCATGCGGTTGTTTGGCTCGTTTCGCTCTGCAATGCGCTACTCCATTTTCCAGGTCAGCACCATCATCACCACCACCGGCTATGCCACGACCGATTTCAACCAATGGCCGACGTTCAGCAAGACCATCTTGATCATTCTGATGTTCATTGGCGCGTGCGCTGGCTCGACCGGCGGCGGCTTTAAAATTTCGCGTCTGATCATTTTAGTCAAGAGCGCGATACAGGATATTCGCCGCATGCTGCATCCGCATGCTGTGGCTACCATCCGCTTTGAGGGCAAGCCGCTCAAGAACAAAACAGTACAGAGCGTGCATAGCTATCTCAAGGTTTATGTCATGATTCTGGTCGGCTCGACGCTGCTCGTTGCCATCGACCAGTTTGACCTGATCACAACGGTTACCTCGGTTGTCGCGTGCCTCAACAACATCGGACCCGGACTGGAGCTCGTCGGCCCGACCGGAAACTTTTCCGCCTTTTCCGGTTTTGTCAAGCTAGTGCTGTGCGCGGATATGCTGGTCGGCAGATTGGAGATCTATCCGATACTTGTGCTCGTTTCGCCGTCCGTCTGGCTGTACAGAAAGAAGAAAAAGAAACGATAAACAAAAGCGCGCCGCCGCGCGGAGCTGGTATAACCCGCACGTTTCCCAAGGCAAAGTTCAATCCAATATCGTATTAGCACCCATTGCGGTCATGCGGAAATGCTTGACTGAAATGGGTGCTGTTTTGTGTTGCTTGTGCCAATGTTTTATGATGCTTGTGAGGCGGAACCGGCAGGGCCGATCGCTTCAGACGCCGATGTCCCATTTTCGCCGCACCGTTTTTTCAAATTGCCACTGCCAGGGTGGTAACAACATCTGCAAATTTGTGGTATAGTTATCAGAGATGAAAGCAAAGTCCTTCAATGACAATCAGTATCGTCAAAAGAGAAAACACGAATGCGGCATCCAATATGATGATGCCCAGATATCGGATCAATCGATTTTGACTATTGCAAAGAGGAATGAACCGCTGGACGTTTCGGTAATTGAAGCATCCGAAAATAATGGACAGAATGATGGCACAGCAAAATATGCGTTCCACCCAGAGCGCGGCGCCTTCCATGTTTTCTACCTGCAAGGATACGCACAGACATAGGATAAAGAGGTAGAAAACGGATGACAATGCCATTTTCCACGGCGTTTTGGTTCGATATCCAGGCGGAAGGAAGCTGCCCGGTTTTTCATTTTTCAGCGCAGGCTTTGTCGTGTCGGTAAGGGAAAGAAGATCATTTTTAAGCTCTAAAACGGAACTGTACCGATAGGCAGGCTCCAACGGTATACAATGCCTGATGATCGCATCAAAAAGGTTGGTGGGCGTATTCAGGGAGCATGAAAGCTCTTTGAGCAGGATACCGATGGCATAGATATCCGTTTGGGGAGATGATGCGCCAAATCCATATTGTTCCGGGGCAGCATACCCATGGGTACCAAAAAGGACAGTATCGGCCGGAGTAAAATCATGATATTGTTTTGCTGCGTTAAAATCAAGCAAGATGATTTTATCGTATGGGAGAATCAAAATATTTGACGGCTTGATGTCCCTGTGTATGATTGGCGGATTCATTTTGTGCAGCTGCTCTACAATTTCACACAAGTTTATGGAAAACTTTATGATTTTATCTGCGGTCAGGGCATGGGTCTCAATCAGCTCCGATAATGGCTGACCGGATATGTATTCCTCAATTACTGTCATCTGTCCGTCGTTTTCCGCGAAGTCAATGATTTTGGGAATACCGTTGACGGGACATTCCTTTAAATGCTCATAAACAGCGGTATTATATACATCAAGGATCTTCTTGACGAAGATTTTTCCGGTATCCTGGTGCTGAACCAGATATACCTTGTGCGCTTCATTGATCACTGCAATGTTTTTATAGTAGGACAATGACAGACGTTTTGATAAATCCATTGTTATGACAGTCCTTTCGTATATCTCTTGCCATTATAGCAAACATGGAGGAAAAATGAACGAAAAAAGAACAGATGATTTAAAAAATATTTTGGGGAAGACCCGTTTGACGGAATTTCACAGATTTTGTAAGGAAAATGAGGAAAGTATGCTGTCTGAAGCGAATGATTTTTCCGTATATATCAAAGAAATTATCCGGAGAAACAATCTTACCCAGCAAAAAGTTTTTTTAATGGCCGATATACCGGAGCGATATGGGTACAAGTTATTGTCCGGCGAAAAACATACGAAGCAGCGGGATGTTATATTAAGAATATGCTATGCTGCGGAGCTAACGCTTGGGGAAACCCAGAGAGCTTTGAAAAAATATAAGATGCCGGAGCTGTATGCGAAAATTCCCAGAGATGCAATGATCATGATTATGTTCAACGAACGGCCTGGAAGCATCATAGATATAAATTCGCTGCTGAAAGAAAACGGAATGGAGACACTCCGGACAAGCGGGATTCAAGAATAGGGAAGGTTGCATGAAAGATAAAAGAAAGGTTGTTTTTTCGGCAATAAATGTTGTGTTGCCAATCGTTCTGGGCGCATTTGTTTATTACCTGATATCCCCGGATGTATTGTTTGTGAAACAAATAGACAGCTTTTGGGGCAGTGGAATCCATATGACGCTTATCAGCGGGAAAAACCCGTGTATCATTTTTATAAGGAATTATCTGTTGGACATGCTGTGGGGATATGCCCTGGTATATGCATTGTTTTTCAGCCTTGGTAATAATGTGGCAAGCCTGAAGGGCGTGTTTCTGATCGCGTTTTCATTTTCAGCAGCGATTGAATTATTTCAGCTTGCGCCGATGATCCAGGGAACATTTGATTTATGGGACATTTGCGGCGAATTATTGGCTGAGGCAGGCGCCGTATTTGTTATAAAAAAATATTTTTCTAAGGGGGGTACAAACGGTTGAAAAGGAAATTTAAGTGGCTGGCCATGGCATCATGCCTGTTGCTGTTTGCCGCGATGGCGTTAGGGAGCGGATCTTCTTCGGAAGAGACAAAGGAGATTACAGATGTTTCTGAGACAGGGGAGGCCTCGGAAGAAAACCAGAGTGCGGAGGCAGCTACACAAGAGACAACTGCGGAAGTATTCATCGAGGAACAGGTGCTTGTTGAGCAGGACGGAATAAAAATCACTGCAACAGAGTATACGACAGACAGTATCTGGGGCGATGGCATAAAGCTGCTGATTGAAAATAATGCCGATTCTGATTGTACCGTAGGTTGTGATGCGCTTATCGTAAACGACTACATGATTTCGGACTTATTCGCATCAGAGATAGCCGCTGGGAAAAACGCAAATGAGACCATGTATTTATCAACTTCTGCCCTTCAGGCGGCAGGGATTGATGCTGTGGGGAAAATAGAAATGTATTTTCACGCATATGATTCCGCGTACAATGTCATTTTTCAAAATGTCTATTCAGAAATCCAAACTTCTGAATTTGAAAAAATGGATACAACGCCGAATGACGCAGGGAAAGAGCTATATAACGAGGGCGGGATCCGTATTGTCGGAAAAGCAGTGGACGAGAACTCATTCTGGGGTACGGCGATTCTTCTCTACTGTGAGAACACATCTGGGGCAAATATAGGGATTTCTGTTGATGATATGTCGATTAACGGTTTTATGATGAGTCCGTTCTTCTCAACAACTGTTTATGACGGAAAGAAATCGATTGACAACATCGAAATTTTTTCAAATGATTTAGAGGAAAACGGCATTGAAAAAATTGAAGAAGTAGAATTGAAGTTCCATATCTACAACGCTGAAACATATGAAACGATAGCCGATTCTGACCCGATCACATTTTCGGCACAATAGGAGGATGTTTAGAATGAAAATTTGGAAATTGGTGTCCGGTGTTTTATCATGTGTCTTGTTTGTATTGGTTATGTTCCAGTCATGTGCGGCTGGCATGGCAAATACACTTGAGGAAAATGGAGAGGTTTCCGGTTCCGCAGGCTTTCTTGTTGCCGCCTTTATGTTGGCAGGCGGAATCGTTTCCATTGCGACGAGAAAATCCGTCGGTAAGGGAGGAAATATTGCGCTCATCGTTTTGTTTGGTCTTGCTGCGCTGATAGGATTCGCAAATTATGGGACTTACTCGGATTTGGCTATTTGGTCCGGCTGGTGTCTGGTTAATGCTATACTGGCGGTAATTGGCATAGTTACGGGAAAGCAAAAACAGGAAACCGAGCAGTAGAAATCCATTTTGAAAATAAGCGGCGGCACTTCTGACGGGAAAATCCGCATTGTGAGCGCCAAAGGCCGAAATGCCCCTGACTTCCAAAAGCCAGGGGCGTTTTGCGTATAAGAGACGCGGCGTTTCCTGCACGCAGCGATTTGCAAACGCAGGCGTTCAAGCCATTCGCAGATACTCTATTATCGCTTCGCTTGGCGGCGCGCCTTTTTGGTTGCAGAAAAACGACGGTGCAGTTGTGTCAATCGCTACAGCTCGATATCACCATAGCTGCCGCGGACGAGCTTCAGCAGCGCGTCCGGCGCAAGCTCGACCTGCAAGCCGATGCGGCCGCCTGAGACAATGATGGTGGATTGCCCGCGCGCCGACTGGCTCAGCACGGTCGAAAATTGCTTTTTCATGCCGATGGGGCTACAGCCGCCGCGAATATAGCCGGTCAGCATGTTGATCTCCTTGACATGTATCATTTGTACGGATTTTTCCCCAACCGCTTTTGCCGCCTTCTTCAGGTCAAGCTCCGCCGCAACAGGAAGGACAAAGACAAAATGCTCGCCGGATTTGCCGACGGTGACCAGCGTTTTAAATACCTGCTCCAATGGCTGCCCGAGTGCCGCCGCGACGGTCAGACCGTCGACATGCTCGCCGTCCGTTTCATAGCTGTGCGCCCGATAGGGCACCTTGGCGCGCTCGAGCATCCGCATGGCGTTGGTTTTGGTTTCTGCCACAATACCAGACCTCCTTTGCATTTTATTATACCGTAAAATGAGAGAAAAAGCCACAGGAGCAAGAGGTATGAAACTATTTAGACGACTGCCATGCACGCAAACCAGATGGAATTGTAAAAAAATGGACGGAAAGTGCACGCAAAAAATTGCGTGCACGCGCCCGCATTTGTGAAAAATGTTGCGTGTACGCGCACGCGATTTGTTGAATTTGCGAATTGTTTTTTATAACCGACGTGATATACTATCTACAACAACAGAGAAAAGCGGACAACGGCATGGAAACATGTATAAGCTCGCCAACGTAAAGTACGTACAATAATAAGCTATCGTATAGACATATGGAGGCGTAAAAAAATGAAACGGATGTCATCATCATTGCGTGCAAAGGAAGAATTTTTGATGCTGTGCCGGGAGGGCGTTTTTCAGGCGGGAGATAGACTTCCGTCCGAGATGAGCATGGCGCAGCGGTTCGGCATCAGCCGTGAGACCTGGCGCGCATCACTCGAGCAGCTGCGCCGCGAGGGGATTATCTATTCCAAGCACGGTGTCGGCACATTTTTGATGGAGATTTCTGCAAAGACGGAAAATGATCTGACGAGACTGAACTCTGTCAGCGAGATGGTTCGGCAGGCGGGCATCGCTGAAGGTACCAGCACGTATACGACGGGATTGACCATTCCAAGCCGTGAGATTGCTTCCGCGCTGGGTATCAAGTCAGGAATCAATGTGTTCTATCTCAACCGCACACGTCACGCGAAAAACGGCTCGCCGATTTGCTGCAGCATGCAGTATATCCCGGTCTATCTGGCCGATGAGCTGGATCCGATGCATATGCCGGACTCGCTGTTCTCCTATTTTGAAAAGCGCAAGGGCATTTTTGTCAGCCGTTCAACTACCCGGCTTATTATCCCGCAGAATGACGACGCGCTGGCCATACAGCTGCGCGGGGAGAGCGATATGCCGATTTTGGGCATGGAGCAGCAGCATTTTGACTCGCGCGGCAATCCGGTGCTGTACACCGTTGATTATCTGCGCAGCGATCTGTTTCAGTTTTCCATCACGCGTATCAGGGAAAAGTAAATATTATTTCCCTCAGAGGATTTGCAAGGCGCCGCGGATTTTGCCATGTCCGCGGCGCTTTTTCAAAACGGGCGAAAAAGGCCTGCGCCTCCAGCAGGAAACGCAGGCTCCAGTCTGTAGAAAAAGTGAAATCTCATAGTATATGATGCAGAGATTTCGTCATGAGCTGTCGGCGTCAGCGGACAGCGGATTTCAAATCCGTCATTTTTGGCGACATGTGCGTCAAAAATGACACTTCTCAGCCCGGAAGTGTGCGAGCGAATGCGAGTGCGCGCACCGGGCTGCATAACCTCAACCAAATGCTTGCATTTGGTTGATAGCCTGCGTCTCCAGCAGGAAACGCAGGCTCGAAAAATTTCATTACTTGATGAGACGCAGCTTGATGACGCCGTCGATGGCGCCCAGTGCGTCGCGGGTCGCAGTGGTCGGCTCATTGTTGGTATCAATGATGGTATATGCCAGCTCGCCGCGCGGACGGCTGCCCATGTTCTCGATGTTAATGCCCTGCTGCGCCAGCACGGTGGAAAGCGTAGCGATTAAATTCGGGATATTGCGGTGCATAACGCACAGACGATATGGCGCCTCGCGCGGAACCTTGAGGTTCGGGAAGTTGACCGAGTTGCGGATGGTGCCGTTTTCCAGATAATCGCGGATCTCCTGCGCCGCCATAACCGCGCAATTGTCCTCGCTTTCCGGAGTGGATGCGCCCAGATGCGGCAGGCATAGTGCGTGCGCCTGCGCCAGCATTTTCTCAGATGCAAAATCGCAGCAGTAACGCGCAATCTTGCCGGATTCCAGGCCGGCGATGATCGCGTCCTCGTCGCACAGCGGGCCGCGCGCGAAGTTCAAAATGCGCACGCCGTCCTTCATATGCATGAGGGCATCTTTGCCGATGATACCGCGGGTGTCGTCCGTCATCGGGACGTGTACCGTGATGTAATCGGACGCTTCCAATACGTCGTTCAGCTCGGTGGTGTACTGGACGCCGCGCTGGATTTTCAGCGCTGCATCGACCGACAGGTACGGGTCGTAGCCGACGACCTCCATGCCCAGCTCGAGCGCGGCATTTGCCACGCGCACGCCGATCGCGCCCAAACCGATGACGCCCAGCGTCTTGCCCGCGATCTCCGGGCCGGCAAAGCTGGACTTGCCCTTTTCCGCCATCGGACCGATGGCGTCGCCGTTGCCCGCAAGTGTCTTGACCCAGTTCGCGCCGCCGACAATGTCGCGCGAGGACAGCAGCAGCGCGCACAGCACCAGTTCCTTGACCGCGTTTGCGTTTGCGCCCGGGGTATTGAAGACGACAATGCCGTTTTCCGTGCAGCGCTCAATCGGAATGTTGTTGACGCCCGCGCCCGCGCGTGCGATGCACTTCAGGCTGTGCGGAAATTCCAGATCATGCAGCTTTGCAGAGCGGACGAGGATTGCGTCGTAAGTTTCCGCGTCCTCGCTGCACTGGTAAACCTCCGGACGCAGCAGGCTCGTGCCCTTTTCGGAAATTTTGTTAAACAGTTTGACCTGATACATAGCGTATACTCCTTGAAATGGCAATTTCCTGCCGTTGGACGGCAGGCCGCCGGATTACTTGTTGTTTTTCTCAAATTTCTGCATGAAGTCGACGAGGAACTCGACGCCCTCGACCGGCATTGCGTTGTAGATGGAAGCGCGCATGCCGCCGACCAGACGATGCCCCTTCAGGTTGGTCATGCCGGCTTCAATGGATTCCTGAATAAATTTCTTATCCAGCGCGTCGTCGTCCGTGCGGAAGCAGACGTTCATGCGCGAGCGCGATGCCTTGTCTGCCGCGCCGCGGAACAGCGCGGAGGAATCAAGATACTCATACAGCATGGAGCTGCGCTTATCAGCAAGCCTTGCCATCTCTGCAACGCCGCCCATCTGTTCAACCCACTCAGCAACCAGCTTGAGCATATAGATGGTGTACGTCGGCGGGGTGTTGTACATGCTGTTCTTGCTTGCAGTCAGCGCGAAGTCCAGCAGAACCGGCATGTTCTCGCGGTAATGACCGAGCAAATCCTCGCGGATGATGACGACGGCAACGCCTGCCGGTCCCATGTTTTTCTGTGCGCCGGCATAGATGACGCCATATTTGGAGACGTCGACCGGCTTGGACAGGATGTTGGACGACATATCCGCAACCAGCGGGACCGAACCGGTCTCCGGATCGTACTTCCATTCCGTGCCGAAGATGGTGTTGTTCGCACAGATGTGGAAATAATCCGCTGTCGGATCGAGCTTGAGCTGCTCCTGCGTCGGGATCCACGTAAAGTTATCCGCCTCGGAGGTCGCGGCGACCTGTACGGTGCCGAACTTTGCCGCTTCCTTTGCCGCGTTGCGCGCAAAGTTGCCGGTGATCGCATAATCCGCCTTGCCGGAGGTCATCAGGTTGAGCGGAACGGCGGAGAACATCATGGTCGCGCCGCCCTGCATAAACAGCACCTTGTAGTTGTCCGGAATGCACAGCACGCGGCGCAGAACCGCCTGTGCGCCGTTGATGATATCATCGTAGTACTTGGAACGGTGACTCATCTCCATAACGGACATGCCGGAGCCCTCGTAATTGAGCATCTGCTCCGCAGCCTTTTTGAGAACCGGAACCGGCAGCATGGACGGGCCGGCCGAGAAATTATAAATTCTTCCATCAGACATGGGGTATACCTGCCTTTCGTCATCGCGCGGGACATTTTATAAACGCGCCCGATCGATCACATAAATAATTATTGTAGCACTCCTATTAAATCGCATTTTGCACGCTATTGTCAAGATATGCGGAGGATATTGCGGGCGTTTTCATCTGTCTGCCCGTATTTGTCCCGAGGTACAAAGGAAATTTTGTCTATTTTGCAGGCACGGTTGTCCGCGCTTGCAGGACAGGCGGCGCGGTGGTATACTAAAACAGGATTGAAAACAGGACAAGCGGACCAAGCAAGGAGCGCAGATCATGGATATTTTGCCGTATTTTACAGCCATTCCGCACACGGGCGGCTGCGGCGTGTGCACGCTTGATGCGCTGCGGCTGGAGGAAGGCGCGCAGCGGGCGGTAGAGGCACGATGTGCAGGCGCGCGTCGCGTCGCCGTCGTGCTGTTCCCCTATCTCGTGCGCGATACGGGCAATCTGTCGCTGTATGCGCGCGGGCGCGATTATCATGCCGTTGTATTGGAGGCGCTGGAGGGCGCCTGTGTGCGGCTGCGGCGCGATTTCCCGCACGCCGCGTTTGTGCCGCTTGTCGATGCCTCGCCGCTGCCCGAGGTGCGTGCGGCATGGCTGTCCGGCGCGGGTATTTTGGGCAGCAACGGCCTGATTTTTGACCGCACCTACGGCAGCTTTGTGTTTATCGGTACGGTGCTCACGGACGCGGACGCGCAGCCGACGCGCTGCGTGCCAGAACGCTGTCCCGACTGCGGCGCATGTCGCAGGGCGTGCCCGACCGGCGCGCTGGGAACGGACGGCGTGGATGGGCAGCGGTGCCTGTCCGCGCTGACGCAGAGCAAGGCGGCGCTCGCACCGGAGCAGCAGGCCGCGCTTGCCGCGCATCCGCTTGTGTGGGGCTGCGACACCTGCTCGCTCGTCTGTCCGCTCAACCGCACGGCGCGCGAGACGAGCAATCCCGCCTTTCGGGACGGGCGCATTTGCAGCCTGCGCTTGGAGGATGTGACAGATTGCACGCGCCGGCAGTTTCTTGCGGCGTTTCCCGACCGCGCGTTTACCTGGCGCGGCCCTGCCCCACTGCGGCGCAATCTGCTGAAGCCGGAGTGAGCGGGAATGCGCAGGCGCGCGGAAAAGTCAACGCCGCATCTATGACGGCAAAATTGACGGAATCTTATGCAAAAAAGGCGGTTTTTTCTGAAAAAAGCCACAGCGGATTTCTTTGCTTTTTGTCTTGTAGCAGCGAATAAAATGGCATATAATAAAATGAAATGAGTATTGGTGGATTTGCCTGACCCTAGTAGGAGGACGGAGAATGTTTGAATTTGTAAATGATAAAACCATTGCGGAGTACGAGACGTTTAACGCCGGACATCCGTATGGTCATTTTATGCAGTCGAAGAAGTGGGCGCGTCTCAAGGACAACTGGAAGTGGGAAGCGATTATCGTGCGCGGTGCGGACGGCAGCATTGTCGGTTCGCTTGCCGTGCTCATCCGCAATCTGCCGCATCTGCCGTGGACGCTGATGTACGGCTGCCGCGGCCCGGTATGCGACCCGCATGATTTTGCGACGCTGGAGCAGCTGATCGCAGGCGCGCGTGTTTTGGCGAAGAAATATCGTTCCTATGTTTTAAAGCTCGACCCGGACGTCTCCATTGAGGACAAGGAATTTATCGCACAGCTGGAGAAGCTGGGCTTCCGCAATCAGACGGGCGACGGCAAAAATTTCGAGGGCATCCAGCCCAATTTTGTCTATCGTCTGGATGTGTCCGAGATGAAGAATGAGAAGGTCTTTTCCGCGCCGGAGCCGGGCGAGGCGTTTGACGTCACCGTCGAAGACACGCAGGGCGAAGCCGCGATTATGCACTTTAAGACGGACACGCGCACCAAGGTGCGCAAGGCGATCAAGCGCGGCGTCAAGATCAAGCTGTGCGGCA
>CAZEMM010000037.1:0-18245 GCA_964513445.1 uncultured Butyricicoccus sp.
GCTCATGATGAGAAATTATAAGGGATTCCTTGAATAAAGTTGTTGCAATTCTTGGATCAAGCGGCTATAATAGAGGAGATCGAAAAATGAAACTCGTTTTATTAGGCGCTCCGGGCGCCGGCAAGGGTACGCTTGCGGCATACCTGATTGAGAAGATGGGCGTTCCGTCCATTTCTACCGGCAACATGCTCAGAGAAGCAATCAAGAATCAGACCGAGCTCGGTCTGAGCGCGAAGAAATATATGGATGCCGGCGGGCTCGTTCCGGATGAGGTCGTCATTGGCATGATTAAGGAACGCCTTGCACAGCCCGACTGCGCGAACGGCTGTATCCTTGACGGCTTCCCGCGCAACATTCCTCAGGCGCAAGCGCTGGAGCAGGTTGTACCGATGGACTGCGCGCTGTCCCTCGAGATTGACGACGATGTGATCGTCAAGAGAATGGGCGGCAGACGCGTATGCCTCAAGTGCGGCGCAACCTATAATGTCAACAGTGAGGAGATGGCTCCGAAGCAGGAGGGCATTTGCGACGTGTGCGGCGATCCGGTTGTCATTCGCAAGGATGACGCGCCGGAGACTGTATTGGCGCGTTTGGCTACCTTCCATGAGCAGACCGAGCCGGTGAAGGACTTCTATGCGAAGCTTGGCAAGCTCAAGAGCATTGAGATCAACAACGATTTTGAGGCAACCAAACAGCTTGCCTGCGAAGCGCTGGGGTTATAAACGAGATGATTCGAGTAAAATCCAGTAAAGAGCTGGAATTTATGCGTCTGGCAGGACGAATCACCGCAGCGGCACGTGCCGCTGCGGCTCGTGCTGTTCGGCCAGGGGTCACGACAGGCGAGATCGATAAGATCGTTCGGAATACCATCGAGCGGGCAGGGGCGACCCCGTCTTTTCTCGGTTATGGGGGTTTTCCGGGGAGTGCCTGTATCTCGATCAACGATGAAGTTATCCATGGCATCCCCTCGCGGTCCCGTGTCATTCACGAGGGAGATATTGTCAAGGTGGATGTCGGTGCGTATATCCACGGCTTCCACGGCGACTGTGCCGCCACCATCCCGTGCGGAGAGGTGTCGGAAGAGGCAAGACGGCTCATCGAAGTGACCCGACAGAGTTTCTATGAGGGCATCAAGTTTGCCCGCAAGGGTAATCGTATATCAGACATATCCCACGCCATTCAGACCTATGTAGAGGCGAACGGGTTCTCACTTGTTCGCGATTATGTCGGTCACGGCGTTGGCGCAAAGCTGCATGAAGATCCCGAGGTTCCAAACTTCGGGCGGCCCGGACACGGCGTGCGGCTTCTGCCGGGAATGACCCTTGCCATTGAGCCTATGGTAAATGTAGGGACGTATACAGTAAAGGTTCTGCCTGACGGATGGACTGTCAAGACGCGGGACGGCAAGCTGTCTGCGCACTACGAAAATTCGGTGGCGATCACCGAGGGAGCCCCAGTCATTTTGACGCTCCCGGAAGACGGAGAAAATTGGTGAGACGAAACACCGAAACCCACATTTGATTCCCGCCGCGGCTGCGGACAGGCGGTGCTGCGCCCGTCCATTAGAGCGGGAAGGTCTGGCAAGCAATGCAGAGCTGTAGACTTCATTGACAAAGGGAGGAATTGAGATGCCAAAAGAGGACTTAATTGAACTGGAAGGTACCGTCATAGAGGCGCTGCCAAATGCTACCTTTAAGGTAGAACTGAACAATCCGGCCAAGCCGGTCATTCAGGCTCACATCTCCGGTAAGCTGAGAATGAATTATATCCGTATCCTGCCCGGTGATAAGGTTACGGTTCAGGTTTCCCCATACGACCTGACAAAGGGCAGAATTACCTGGAGATCGAAGTAAGCGAGACTCCGGGGCTATCCATTCCGGGGAGCCATGTGCTCTACCGGTTCGACACAACCTGAGGGCGCGTCAGAACTCTGTTCTTTTTGATACGCCCATTGTATGGAGGTTTCATTCAAATGAAAGTAAGACCGTCTGTAAAACCGATTTGCGAGAAGTGCAAGATCATTCGTCGCAAGGGTCGTGTCATGGTCATTTGCACGAACCCGAAGCATAAGCAGAAGCAGGGCTAATTCCCCAGTCAACCACACAGGAGGTGCGTTAATAAATGGCAAGAATTGCCGGTGTAGACCTTCCGAGAGAAAAGCGCGTAGAGATTGGCCTGACCTATGTCTACGGCATCGGCCGGAAGCTGTCCAATGAGATTTTAAAAAAGGCGGAAATCAATCCCGATACCCGCGTTAAGGATCTTACCGAGGCTGAAGAGATTAAGCTGCGTGAGATTATTCATGATTATACCGTAGAGGGCGATCTGCGCCGCGAGGTAGCGCTGAACATCAAACGCCTTGTCGAGATCGGTTCCTATCGAGGCCTTCGTCACAGACGCGGTCTGCCGGTTCGCGGTCAGCGTACCAAGACGAATGCGCGTACACGCAAGGGCCCGAAGAAGACCATCGCGAACAAGAAGAAGTAAGGAGGCGTACTGAAAAATGGCTAAGGCTCAGAAGAAGGGCGCTGTTTCTCGTAAGCGCCGTGTTAGCAAGAATATCGAAAAGGGTGCGGCTCATATCCGTTCCTCCTTTAACAATACCATCGTCACCATTACCGACCTGAACGGCAATGCGCTGTCCTGGGCATCCGCAGGTGAGATGGGCTTCCGTGGCTCCAGGAAATCCACGCCGTTTGCGGCACAGACCGCAGCGGAAACCGCAGCAAAGGCTGCTATGGAGCATGGCCTCAAGACCGTTGAGGTCTATGTAAGAGGTCCTGGCTCCGGACGTGAGGCAGCGATCCGCGCGCTTCAGGCAACCGGCCTGGAGGTAACGATGATCAAGGACGTTACCCCGATCCCGCACAACGGCTGCCGCCCGCCGAAGAGAAGAAGAGTATAAGGAGGAGTCTGACCTATGGCAAAGAACACACAGCCGATTCTCAAGAGATGCAAGACGCTGGGTATTTCTCCGGCAGTCCTCGGCGTTTCCAAGGAGACAAAGAGAACGCCGAAGCAGTCCAGAAGGAAGCAATCTGAATATGCAACACAGCTGACAGAGAAGCAGAAGGTTAAGTTTATTTACGGCGTTCTGGAGAAGCAGTTCAGAAGATATTACGAAAAGGCGGAGAAGATGGAAGGCAAGGCCGGCGAGAACCTGCTGGCGCTGCTGGAAACCCGTCTGGATAACGTTGTATTCCGTCTGGGCTTTGCAAAGACCCGCCGCGAGGCGCGTCAGCTGACATCTCATGGACATTTCACCGTTAACGGCAAGAAGGTTGATATTGCTTCCTTCCGCGTAAAGCCGGGCGATGTCATCGCAGTTCGTGAGAAGAGCCGCTCCTCTGCGAAGTTCAAGTCGCTCATCGAAGAGCTGGGTGCAACCGCATGCCCGAAGTGGCTTGAGCGCGAGAAGGACAGCTTTGAAGGTAAGGTTATTGCGATGCCGCAGAGAGACGATATCGACTACGAAGTTGCAGAGCACCTCATCGTCGAGCTGTATTCCAAGTAATTGTTGCCCTCGTTTGTATGTACCATTATTTCGCCGACTGTTAAGGAGGGTATCATAGTATGATCGAAATCGAAAAGCCCCGTATAGACTGCGAAAACCTTGCAGAGGATGGTTCCTACGGCAAGTTTGTTGTCGAGCCGCTCGAGCGTGGCTACGGCACTACGCTGGGTAACTCCCTGCGCCGCATCCTGCTTTCGTCCTTGCCTGGTACGGCTGCGAGCAGCATTAAGATCGCCGGCGTAGAGCATGAGTTTTCCACCATTCCCGGTGTAAAGGAAGACGTAACGGAAATCGTGCTCAACGTGAAGGGCATCATCGCCAAGCTGTACTGCGACGGTCCGAAAACCGTTTACATTGAAGCGAGCGGCGAGGGTGTCGTTACAGCCGGTGATATCCACACGGATGGCGAGGTCGAGATTCTCAATCCGGACCTCCATATCGCAACGCTGATGAGCGACGCGCGTCTGTCGATGGAAATCACGCTGACCAATGGACGCGGTTACGTTTCGGCCGAGCGCAATAAGCAGTATCAGACTGCAATTGGCGTAATTCCGGTTGACTCGATTTATACACCTGTCTATAAGGTAAATTACACAGTTGAAAATACTCGTGTCGGCAATATGACCGATTACGACAAGCTGACGCTGGAGGTTTGGACCGACCGCACGATTACCGCAAAGGACGCGGTTTCACTGGGCGCAAAGGTACTGACCGATCACCTGTCGCTGTTTGTCGACCTCTCTGAGGAGATCGGTGCCCACTCCACTGTCGTTGAGAAGGCAGAGACTCAGCATGACAAGGTACTTGAGATGACGATTGAAGAGCTTGATCTCTCCGTTCGTTCGTTCAACTGCCTCAAGCGTGCCGGTATCAATACAGTAGAGGATCTCATCAACACTTCCGAAGACGATATGATGAAGGTGCGCAACCTCGGCAAAAAGTCGCTGGAGGAAGTTATTTCTAAGCTCGACGGCATGGGCATGTCCCTTGCAAAGAGCGAAGACTAGGGCGTATCTTTCAAGTCGAATATTTTGACTATTTCTACAAATGCGGGCGGCTTCATCGTTAAAAATATTCGGAATACACAGAGTATTCCTGCGTTTTTTGCCTCGAATCCACCTCGCCTTTGTGAAATATTCGTCATATTCTTTGTTTTCAGATACCGCCAAAACACGCGGAAGCCGGCTTGCATGAGCCGGTACTCCGCAAGGAATAGATAGACCTGAACCCAAAGGAGGTATTTTCTCATGGCCGGAAACCGTAAACTCGGCAGAACCACTGACCATAGAATGGCAATGCTCAGAGCAATGGTAACCTACCTGCTGGAAAACGGCAGAATTGAAACCACTGTTGCTCGCGCTAGAGAAGTTCGTCCTCTCGCAGAGAAGATGATTACGCTCGGCAAGAAAAACACGCTCGCATCCCGCCGCAAGGCAGCAGCCTTCATCACAAAGAAGGAAGTTCTTGCAAAGACCTTCGGCGAGCTGTCCGAGAAGTATCAGGACCGCAACGGCGGTTATACGCGCATCACCAAGATTGGCCCGCGCCGCGGCGACGCTGCCGAAATGGCAGTCATTGAGCTGGTTTAATCCGCTCATGGATACGTGATGAAAGGGAATCGTTTCGAGCACATGCTCCCGGAACGATTCCCTTTGTTTTGATCATTTGATCGGTATTCAGCAGGGCTTATTGCGCGTTTTTTGCACGCTTTGGATATTGAAACGACGGCATTCGGGTGATATAATCTATTCATTACATATAGCTGATTCGATCCGATCACGAGAAGGAAGGAAAGCATGGCGCAAAATAGATATAAAAAATTGATGGGTAATACGGTAATCTTTGCCATCGGCACGTTTTCGTCAAAGCTGCTGGTGTTCTTCATGCTGCCGTATTACACCTATATTCTCAGCACGGGTGAATACGGCACGGTTGACGCCCTGATAAACATCGGACAGCTGATGATCCCGATCGCCTCTGTCGGCATTAACAATGCAGTTATCCGCTTTGGCCTGGAAAATGAAACAGACAAGCCGAGTGTGTTCAGCACAGGATTATATACGATTGTCGCCGGCTTCGCCGTGCTCGCGGTCGTATCGCCTGCGCTGACCTATTTTATGCCGTTTATGGGCGGCTACACCATCGCTGTGCTGCTGTTTGTACTGTGCTCCAGCCTGCGCACGCTGTGCATCCAGTTTGCGCTCAGTCAGGGCTATAGCAAGCTGTATGCGGCGAACGGCATTCTGAACACATTTTTGAACGTTATTTTAAACATTGCGCTGCTGCCGCATTTCCGCGTCATGGGCTATCTCATGGCGAACTTCATCTCGGACTTCGTGCTCGGTCTTGCAATGTTCCTCATCACCAAGCAGTATCGGGCGATCCGCTCGCCGTTCAGCCGCCGCTATGACCGCCGCTTGTCCGCGCGCATGCGCCGCTATGCCGTGCCGACGATGCCGCAGACCATCTGCCAGTGGATCATCAACATGGCGGATCGCTATATGATTATTTACCTCATCAATACGGAGAGCAACGGCCTGTATGCCGCGGCGACTAAAATTCCGAATGTGCTGCTGCTGGTCGCCAATCTGTTTGCAGATGCGTGGCAAATTTCCGCCGTCAAGGAGAGCGACCCGAAGGAGCAGGTGGATTTCTTCAGCAAGGTGCTGGGCGCCTATTCGTCCATCGCGTTTATTGGAAGCTCCGGCCTGATTATGGTGTCCAAATTTGTCATGACGTTTATGGTTGACGACAGCTATTTTATCTCGTGGAAGATTATACCGGTGCTGACGCTGGCGACGACGTTCGGCCTGCTGTCCACTTTCCTCGCGAGCGTCTATATGCTCAAGCTGCGCACGCAGAATTCTATGATTACCACGATGATTGCCGCAGTGGTCAATATCGTTATGAATTTCATCCTCATCACACAGCTGTGCAAGGTGAGCGAGCTTGCCGGCACTGCGGGCGCGGGCATTGGCACACTCATCAGCTATATCACGCTGTTCCTCATCCGCGCGATCGATACCCGCCGATTCCTTAAGATTCGCTGGAACATCACCAAGACCGTTGTCAGCATCGTGATCCTGTTTGTACAGGCGATTGTCATGTCGTTTGAGCTGCCCATGTGGTTTGTCATCGTTCCGGCGCTGTTTGCGTTTCTCGCGCTCATTAACGCGCGTGAGATCCTGATGGCTGTCAATAAGCTGCTGCGCAGGGGCTGACGCCTTTGGTCACAGCACATCGGAAAGGAACAATGAGAGTGGTATGAAAACAGCAGTTGTTACAGATGGAAGATACAGAAATGCAATTGTGATAGCCAGAGCGCTGCACCGTGCGGGCTATCGAGTTGTTGTTACGCAGACAAGGAAAGAATGCTCGCATGAACCGCCGGTATTTTTCTCCAATTGCGTTGACGAGGCGCTTTGGCTGGATGGAAGCTGCTATGATGCAGCCTATTTCAAGCGACTGAAGGGGGTTTTGGAGCAGTACAACCATCCGGTATTGCTCTGTGTCGGCGCTGTGACGCTGAACATGGTGTCGGAGCACGCGTCGGAGCTGGCGCAGTGTTGCCGTTTTTTGATTGCGGATAAGCCAGTGCTTGATAGGCTCAACGACAAGGCGCAGGTATATGAACAGGCGAAGCGGCTTGGCATTCCGGTGCCAAAGCAGCACACGGGTGTGCCGACGCATTTCCCGGTGGTTATCAAGCCGCACTGCGGCGAAAAGCTTAATTTAAAGGCGCAGGATCGGTATCAAATCGCGCATGACCGCAGGGAATATGAGCAGGTTATGCGGAATATGCGTCAATATGATGAGAACCCTATCGTACAGGAAAAAATATCCGGCGATGGGATGGGGGTCAACGTACTGATGGATCAGGATAGTCGGTTGATCGTCGGTTTCTGCCATCGCCGTATTCGCGAATACCCGACTTCCGGCGGCCCATCAACCTGCTGTGTCAGCTGCTATGATGAGACAAAGCTGAAGCAGGCGTACCGGCTGCTTCAGTCGGTCGGCTTTCGCGGCTTGGCCATGGTCGAGTTTAAGGGTGATTGTATTTTGGAAGTCAACCCGCGCATATGGGGAAGTTTTGCGCTGACGGAATGTGCCGGGAGTCGTATGACGGAAAAATATGCGGCGACAGCGGAAGGAATCCTGCTGCCCTATTCGCCCTGCGACTATCGAACCGGTGTGCGCATGCGCTTTGTGCTCAACGATACGCTGGCAATGCTGACATATTTTCGCAGTAAAAACTGGAAGAAAGGAGTATCCGGTGTTGTGGATATATTTCGCGCAAGTGAGGCGCTGTTTGACCCGAAGGACTGCAGGCCATTTTGGGAGTATCTCATCGGATATCTGAAGTAAGCGATGGAACTGAGACTGGATTTGCACATTCATTCCAATGCCTCTATGGATGGACGGATGGCGCTTTCAGAGGTGATACAGCGAGCGAAGCTTGCCGGACTGCAGGGAGCGGCAATCTGCGATCACGATGTTGTTTTGACCTGTATACCACAGACAGAGGATTTTTTCCTGATTCCCGGGGCGGAGTTTTCAACAGAATACGGGCATCTGCTTGGACTGTTTCTCAGAGAACCGATTGAAGCGACGGGTTTTTCGGAGATTATAGACGCCATCCATGCGCAGGGTGGCATAGCCGTGCTTGCACATCCGTTTCAACACAGCAGACCGGCGCATTGCGTACAAGCGACTGCCGCACAGGTCGATGGCATTGAGGTGTGGAATGGACGCGCAGACCGGAAGAACCGCCGTGCTAATGAAATGGCAAAGGCGCTTGCACAGCAGTGCGGCTTGCCGGGATTTGCCGGGAGCGATGCGCATGTTCCGCAGGAAATCGGAAACGGAAGTGTCGTCATATCTGTTGATACGCTGTCGGAGGAAGCAGTCAAGGCCGCGCTGCTGTCCGGCAAGGGCAGCATTGCCGGTACGCGCGGAAAGGCGCGCTATGTGGCTGCAAGCCAGTGGACCAAGTTGAGAAAACAGAAGGCCGCGCTACCTGCCTATGTAAAGTGGGCGCTTTTTGCGGTAAAATGTGTGTTAGTTGACATAACAGGGGGATAGACAGCCATGTCATTGATTGTAAAGGTAGGAAAAAGGGCAAAGCGGATACTTCGAAGGATGATGCCGGAGGAGAAAAAATATCTCTGCTATACGCGCCGTATTGAACGGATTTGTACGAACAGGCGCATCTGTGCTATGACCTTTGACGATGGACCGATGGATGCTCCGGCATCACCGGACGGCTTTGGCGGGGCATCGCTGACAGATGTTCTGCTGGATACGTTGAAGGAATTTCAGGCGAAGGGGACCTTTGATGTCATCGGTGATACCAGTGCGAATTATCCTGATCGCGTCGGCAAGCTGGGAAGCGCGACATGGGGCGGCATGCGGTTTGACCATTATCCTGATTTCGGACGGGATGAAAAGGGCGGCGTCGTACACAATGACCGCCTGATCCGCCGAATGCTGGACGAGGGACATCAGATTACCAATCACGGCTTTCGGCACATCATTTTTGGAAAGAAGCCGCTCATCTATGGCGCGCGGGAGTATCTGGGCGATATCGATGCGGTTGTGCGTGATCTGGAGCAGTTGGATCACCTGCTGAAAGAAAAATATCAGTATACGATGACGATGTCCCGTCCGCCGCATTATGTCGATAAAATGAAGGGCGGCTTTACCAGCTATGATGCCTATAGCCAGATGGGCTATCAGTATTTGGCGGCTTCCTTTGACGGCGCGGGCTGGCTGCCGTCCTCGCTAGATGACCCGAAGGCGGCTGCCGAAGCGGAGATTCAGGCGATGGTTGAGCCGATGCGCCGTGCGCTGAAGAGCGATCCGGATTTTTTCTGCGGCCAGATCATTTTCCAGAAGGATGGCTATAATATGGCAAAACGCACACCGGTTGCGTATGGGTTGGAAAAACAGCTTAAGCTGTTACAGGACTATGGCTATCAGGTTGTGACGGTAGAGCAGCTGATGCAGGAAAGCCCGTTCGCAGATGTCGGACGGAAGGATCCGCTGTTTGACAAGTTGGATTGCCTACACAAGCAGCGCGCCATTGTCTTTTCTGATAATACGGTCCGGCTTAGCCAGCCGATGACCTATGGAGAACTGGCCATGATACTTTGTCCGAGGGAGGAGGCATTGCGCCGCCGGATGGAGAAAATGCGGCGGACAGGCAAAAAGGAGGGGCCGTATGACGGTGCGATGGAATACTGCGTGGAGCGGCATATCGTTTCGCAAAGGCAAAAGCCGGAGCAGCTGGTCACACAGCTGCCAGAACTGTTTTTTGAGAAAAGCAATGGATTCAGCCGCAGAGCCGTGTATGAGGCGTATAAAATGTGATCGCTGCGCCGTGCATGACAGGGAAAATTTAAATGAATTGAAAAATTTATACTTGCATCTCGCCCGGCAGCGTGCTATACTATGAAATAGCGTAAGTATAGGAACCTAGGAGAGTGGGGCAACCCACTCTTTCTTATTGCTTGAGTTACGGAGGTAAAAATGACAGCAAAGGAAGTCTGTAAGCGCGTCTGGGCGCTCAGCGAACCGTTTACCGCGGAAATGGGCGTCACGCTGTGGGATGTGACGTTCGAGAAGGAGGGCGGCCAGTATATGCTGACCATCACCATCGACCGCGCGGGCCATACGGATATCGACGACTGTGAGAAGCTCTCGCGTGCGGTTGACCCGCTGCTCGATGAGCCGGAATTCGCATCGCTTCCGCCGTATACGCTGTGCGTTTCCTCAGCAGGACTGGCGCGCAGGCTAAAGCGCCCGGAGCATTTCGCCGCCTTTTTGGGCAGTGAGGTGGAGGTCAAGTTCTATCGGCCGATCAATGGCAGCAAAACCGCCATTGGCATCCTGCGTGCTTATGAGGACGGCAATGTGACGCTGGAGACGGACGGTACGCTTGTGGTGTACCAGCCGAAGGATATCGCCGCGGTTCGTCTTTCCGTAACCATTTAACGATTGCTTTGGTATGCTGCAACAGCATCCCGCACACAATAAGGAGTGAATAACCAAAAATGAACGCAGAGTTTTTCGCTGCGCTTGAGCAGCTGGAAAAAGAAAAGGGAATACCGATTGATTATATGCTCGACCGTGTCTGTCAGGCACTGCTCACCGCGTTTAAAAAGGACAACGACGGCTTTAAGTGCGACAACATCAATGTCGAGCCGGATATGGAACAGAAAACCATTCATATGTATTTGACAAAGGAGGTCGTCGACGAGGTCGAGGATCCGCTGTCTGAGGTGTCGCTGGAGGAGGCGCGTTCGATTGATCCGCGCTATGCACTCGGTGATATCGCGCGTGTGGATGTGCAGACCAAGAAATTTGGCCGCATTGCGGCGCAGGCTGCCAAGCAGGTCATCATTCAGGGAATCCGCGAATCCGAGCGCGGCATGGTGTACAATGAGTACAGCTCGCGTGAGCATGAGATATTGAGCGCAGTGGTCAACCGCATCGACCCGCGCAACGGCAATGTCATTCTGGAAATGATGAGCGACGGTGAAAAGATCGAGGCGGCGCTGACACAGAATGAGCAGGTCGTCGGCGAGGAGCTGTACGAGGGCCAGCGCATCAAGGTTTACGTTGTTGAGGTGCGCCGCGGTACGCACGGACCGCAGGTCGTCATCTCGCGCACACATCCGGGTCTGGTCAAGCGTCTGTTTGAGCTGGAGGTGCCGGAGATTCACGATGGCATTGTAGAGATCAAGTCGATTGCGCGTGAGGCGGGCAACCGCACCAAGATTGCGGTCATGACGCACGATGAGAAGGTCGACCCGATCGGCGCGTGCGTCGGTCCGCGCGGCGCGCGTGTCGGCAGCATTGTCAGCGAGCTGTCGGGTGAGAAGATCGATATCATCAAGTATTCCGAGGATATGGCGACGTTCGTCTCCGAGGCGCTCAGCCCTGCGGATGTTATCAGCGCGGTTATGCTTCCGGACGGCAAGAGCTGCCGGGTCACCGTGCCGGATGACCAGTTGTCGCTTGCCATTGGCAAGGAGGGACAGAACGCGCGTCTGGCTGCCAAGCTGACCGGCTGTAAGATCGACATCGGCTCGGAGAGCGCGGCCAGACAGCAGGCGGCCGAGGCGGACGACGATTTGATCGCGGACGAATAAGGAGGTGCGGCACGGTGCAGAAAAAGAAGATCCCGATGCGGCAATGTGTCGGCTGCCGTGAGATGAAGCCAAAGCGGGAGCTGATCCGCGTGGTGCGCGCGCCGGAGGGCGAGATCGCGCTGGATTTTCGCGGGAAAAACCCGGGACGCGGTGCATATGTTTGCCCGCAGACCGCGTGTCTGACGCGCGCGAAAAAAGCACGTGCGCTGGAGCGGGCATTTGGCTGCGACGTGCCAGATAGCGTGTATGACGCGCTGTGTGCGCAGATGGAGCAGGCTGCCGATGAATGACGTACTTTCTTTGCTCGGCCTGTGCCTGCGCGCCGGCAAGCTGGTGTGCGGCGACGATATGGTTGCGGAGGCCGCAGCCTCCGGCGAGGCCAGGCTGATCCTGCTGTCCGCGGATGCAGGCGCGGCTATCCGGCGGCGCACATCGCGCTACCGCGCCCCGGTCATCGCGCTTGCGGCGTCATCCGACGAATTGGGCTGGGCGCTCGGGCGCAGGGCGACTGCCGTCTGCGGCATTACCGACAGCGGTTTTGCAGCGAAAGCGGCAAATAAAGCCGCGGCTGCAGATGCGCGATACACAGAAATCGCACAGCTTTTAGCTGATAAAAATAAGAGAATTCAATCCCGTCGCGGCATGAAAAAGCCGCACAGGAAAACCGCCGGATGCAAGCGAGCCGACGGTGTCAACCAGTCAACCCATACAAAACGTGGAGGTGAACGCGCATGAGTATTGAGAATAAATACCGTGTACATGAGGTCGCCAAGGATTTTGGCACGAGCACCAAGGAGATTACCGATGTGCTCACCGAATACGCACAGACCCCGAAAAATCATATGCAGGTTTTGGAGACGAATGAGCTGAATCTGATATTTGATTATATGACGAAAAAGCACCCTGTGGATAACATGGAAGAGGTGCTCAGCCGTCAGGCAGCGGAGCGCAAGGCGCCGACGACGCAGGTGGTTCGCACACAGCAGCCGGTCAGCCGCAAGGCGGCAAAGGCGGCGCGCGAGGCGAAAAAGCCGGAGCCAAAGAAGGAAGTGCGCAAGCAGGAACCGAAAAAACAGGAGCCGAAGCGCGAGCCGGTCAAAGGAGCTGTGTCGGCGGAGCAGAAGCCGCGTCAGGACAAAAAGAAGCGTCCGGCAAAGCCGCATGAGCTGCGCCAGACGCTGCGTCCGCAGGGCTCCGGCGAGCAGGCGACTTCGATGGTTACCACGGAAGACAGCCAGAAGAATAAGGGCAAGCGGATTCACCGCATTGACACGCGAGGCAGCGGCAATGTCAATTTGGCGCGCTACGATGAGCGCATCGACGCGCTGGTTCCGCAGAAAGCGGATCGCATGAAGCAGGGCAAGCAGAAAATCACCCGCAAGGCGGATTCGCGCAAGCCGTTCTCCAATAAGCGCCGTCAGGAGGAGCAGGAGAAATTTAAGCGTTTGCAGCGTCAGCAAAAGCAGATCAAAAAGGTACAGCTGACCGTCAAGATTCCGGATGAAATCAACGTCGGCGAGCTGGCTTCCCGTCTCAAGCGCACGGCGGCGGACGTCATCAAGGAGCTGCTCAAGCTGGGCGTCATGGCAAATATCTCGCAGGCCGTTGATTTTGATACCGCGGCGATCGTCGCAGAGGAGATGGGCGCAAAGGTCGAGAAGGAGGTCTTTGTCACCATCGAGGAGAAGCTGTTTGACGAGAGCGAGGACAAGGAGGAGAACCTTGAGCCGAGAAGCCCGGTCGTCGTTGTCATGGGTCACGTCGACCACGGCAAGACCTCGCTGCTGGATACTATCCGTAAGACGGATGTTGTGGCGGGCGAGGCTGGCGGCATCACGCAGCACATTGGCGCGTACCGCGTCAAAGTCAACGGCCGTTCGGTCACATTCCTTGATACGCCGGGTCACGCGGCGTTTACGTCCATGCGTGCGCGTGGCGCGAAAGCGACGGATATTGCAATCCTGGTTGTCGCGGCGGATGACGGCATTATGCCGCAGACGATCGAGGCAATCAACCACGCGAAGGCGGCGAAGATTCCGATCATTGTCGCGGTCAACAAGATTGACAAGGAAAATGCGGATCCCGACCGTGTGCTGCAGCAGCTGACCGAATATGAGCTGGTTCCGGAGGAATGGGGCGGCGATACCGTCGTTTGCAAGATTTCGGCAAAGTATGGCCAGGGCATTGACAACCTGCTCGAGATGGTGCTGCTGACGGCGGACATGCAGGAGCTGAAGGCGAACCCGAACCGTCAGGCAAAGGGCACGGTCATCGAGGCGAAGCTGGATAAGGGCCGCGGCCCGGTGGCGACCGTGCTGGTACAGAACGGCACGCTGCATTCCGGCGATACCGTTATTGCGGGCAAGGCGGTCGGCCGTGTGCGCGTCATGACGGATGAGCGCGGACGCAAGCTGGAAGATGCCGGCCCGTCGGTTCCGGTCGAGATCATTGGCCTGGGCGAGGTGCCGGATGCAGGCGATATCTTCTACGCGGTCGACAACGAGCGCATGGCGCGTGAGCTGGTCGAGCAGCGCAAGGAGAAGGAGAAAGAAGAACGCAACCAGGCGCTGCATAAGGTCACGCTGGAGAACCTGTTTGACACCATCCAGCAGGGCAATATGAAGGAACTCAACATCATCATCAAGGCGGATGTACAGGGCTCGGTCGAGGCGCTGCAAGGCTCTCTGCTCAAGCTGTCCAATGACGAGGTGCGCGTGAGCATCATCCACGGCGCGGTCGGCGCGGTCAATGAGTCGGATGTCATGCTGGCGGCGGCCTCCAATGCGATCATCGTCGGCTTCAACGTGCGGCCGACGCATGCGGCGCAGGATTCCGCGCATCAGCAGGATGTTGAAATTCGCCTCTATCGTGTCATCTACGACTGTATCGAGGAGATGGAGCAGGCGATGAAGGGCATGCTCGACCCGAAATTCAAGGAAGTGGTCGTCGGTCATGCGGAGATCCGTCAGACATTCAAGGTCTCGGGCGTCGGCACGATTGCGGGCGCATATGTGCAGGACGGCAAGATCGTACGCGCGTGCGAGGTGCGCATTGTGCGCGACGGCATCGTCATCCACGAGGGGCATCTCTCGTCGCTCAAGCGCTTCAAGGACGACGTCAAGGAAGTGGCGTCCGGCTATGAATGCGGTATGGGCATTGAAAATTATAACGATCTGAAGGAGGGCGACGTCATCGAGTCGTTCGTCATGGAGCAGATCAAGGTATAAAAAAATTCCACCGCGGGCGGGGTGTGCGCATGACGCCGCCCGCCTGCGGTTTTTGTTTTGGAACAAAAGGAGAAATACCATGTCTCAGAGAAGGGAACGCATCAGCGAGGAATTTCAGAAGGCATTGTCAGAGTCCATCTGTGCGCTCAAGGATCCGCGCGTGCATGAAGCGATGGTCTCGGTTACCCGCTGTGAGGTGACGGGCGATTTGCGCTACGCAAAGGCATTTATCAGCGTGTTTGGCTCCGACCAGCAGAAGAAGGACGTTATGCGCGGGCTGAAATCCGCGTCCGGCTATCTGCGCCGCGATGTGGCGGCGAAAATTCGGCTGCGCTACGCGCCGGAAATTCTCTTTACGTTGGATGAATCCATCACACACGGCGCGCACATCAATGCAATGCTGCATGAGCTGGAAGAGGAGGGAAAGCTGTGATCGGAACGGCTGCGCGCGCCGCAGAGGTTTTGCTCGCGGCGGACAACATTCTGATTCTGACACACCGCCGTCCGGACGGCGACACGACGGGCAGCGCAGGTGCGCTGTGCACCGCGCTGCGCGAAATTGGTAAGACCGCCTATGTGGCGGAAAATGAGGATATCACGCCGCGCTATGCCGATTTGATTGTGCCATTTGCACCGCCGGCGGACTTCGAGCCGGACTTTGTTGTCAGCGTAGACTGCGCGGACGCGGGCATGGTCGCGCAATCCATGCAGCGATATGTGCCGCAGATTGGGCTTGTGATCGACCACCACCGCTCGAACGAGGGTTTCGGGCGCGAAAATTACGTGGTGGCGTCGCGCGCCGCGTGTGCGGAGATCATCCTCGAGGTGATTGAACAAATGGGCATTGCGCTCGACCGCGACATTGCGTATGGCATCTATATAGGCGCGTCCACCGACACCGGCTGCTTCAAGTTTTCCAACACGACGGCAAATACGCATATCGTGGCGGCGAAGTGCCTGGAGGCGGGCATTGACGGCGGCGAGATCAACCGCGCACTGTTTGAAACCAAATCAAAGGCGCGCTATCAGATCGAGGGCAGGCTGTTTTCGACGATGGAATTTTACCATGATGAGAAGGTCGCCGTCGCGCGCATTTCCCGTCAGGCGCGCCAGGAGACCGGCGCGGATTGGGACGATCTGGACGCCATCGCGGGCATTCCGCGGCAGATTGAGGGCGTAGAGGTCGGCCTGACGCTGACCGAGATGGACAATGGAGATACCAAGCTGTCCGTGCGCACAACCAGGGAGGTAGATGCGGCGCGCATCTGCCAGCAGCTGGGCGGCGGCGGACATCTGCGCGCGGCGGGCGCGACGCTTCCGTGCCCGATGGAGGAAGCGGTATGCCGCGTGCTGGAGGCGACAGAAAGGGTGTATCGCGGTGAAGGGTGAATCGCGTTATCACGGCGTGCTGCTCATTGATAAGCCGAAGGATTTTACGTCGTTTGACGTCGTAGCGAAGCTGCGCGGCATATTGCAGGAACGCCGCATCGGGCATGGCGGGACGCTTGACCCGATGGCGACCGGCGTGCTGCCGATTTTTGTGGGCGGCGCGACCAGAGCGGCGGATATGGCCGTGGCACAGGACAAGTCATATACGGCGGCCTTCCAGCTGGGCTATGCGACGGATACGCAGGACAGCACGGGCAGCGAGACAGCGCGCTCGGATAAACGCGCTGTGGAGGCGGCGGTGATACAGGCAGTCGAGGCGATGCGCGGTAAGCAGCAGCAGGTGCCGCCGATGTATTCCGCCGTCAAGGTGAATGGTCAGAGGCTGTACGAGCTGGCGCGCCGCGGCGTGCAGGTCGAACGCAAGCCGCGCACAATCACCGTGCACGAGGCCAGGCTGGTCGACTTTGACGCGGACAGCCAGCGGGGCGTTTTGCGTGTGCGCTGCTCCAAGGGCACGTATGTGCGCACGCTGGTACACGATCTTGGCGAGACGCTGGGCACCCATGCGGTGATGACGGCGCTGCGGCGCACGGCCTCCGGACGGTATGACCTCAGCCAGTGCTATACGCTGGAAGAGGTGCAGGCTGCGGCGGACAACGATGCGCTCCAGACGCTGATACAGGGCACGGATAGTCTGTTTATGGAGTATCCGGCGGTGACAATCGACGCATACGGCTTTGAGCGCGCGTGCAATGGCGCCTTTATTACGCCGGAGCACGTGAAAGACATGCCAAAGCGCGCCGGCACGCTGTGCCGCGTGTATTATAACGGCGCGTTCTGGATGCTTGGACAGGTAAACGAGCTGGAGCGCGGCGGGTTCGCATTGTTTTATAAAAAAAGATTTCGTTGATGCGGAGGACGCATGAGCGAAGGGAGAGGAATGACATGGGACAACACGTAAAGCGCGCCATTGCGCTGGGGTACTTTGACGGTGTACATCGCGGGCATCAGGAGCTGATGCGGCTGGCGGTGCAGCGTGCGCGGGAAAATGACGCGATGTCGGCTGTTTTTACGTTTGATACGCACCCCAATTCTGTCATCAGCGGACAGGCTGTGCCGCTCATCACAACGCCGTCGCAGCGCGGGGCGGAGATCCGTGAGCTGGGCGGCGTGGATGAGGTGATCTTTGCGCATTTTGACGATAAGCTGCGCAACATGGACTGGATTCGGTTTATTGAGGATGTGCTCGTCGGGCAGTTTCACGCCTGTTGGGTGATTACCGGAGAGAACAACCGGTTCGGCTATCGCGGACAGGGCACGCCCGCAGGGCTTCAGCGCGAGTGCAAGCGGCTGGGTATCGGCTGTGATATCGTCAGCAGCGTGCGCGTCGACGGCATTGTGGTCAGCTCGACCTATATCCGGCAGCAGATCGCTATGGGTGATATAAAGCGGGCGCGCGTCTTTTTGGGGCATCCGTATACGATTGCGGGCGTCGTGCAGCATGGGCGGCGCGTCGGGCGTACGCTCGGCTTTCGCACGGTCAACCTGACGCTGCCGCCGGAGATGCAGGCGCCGCCGTTTGGCGTGTATATTTCCCGCGTCATTATCAAGGGAAAGGCGCACCCCGCGGTGACCAACATCGGCGTACACCCGACGTTTGGCGAGGGCGAGGTCGCATGCGTTGAGCCGCATATTCTTGACTTTGACGGCGATGTATATGGGCAGATGATTCGGGTCGAGCTGCTGGACTTTCTGCGGCGTGAGCGGCAGTTTGCGGACAGCGAATCGCTCAAGGCGGCGATCACACACGACATCGAGCAGACACGGCAGTATTTTGCAGATCATCCGGAATAGGCGGAACGGGATGGAACGCCCGAATCTCTTGCGCAGGGATTCGGGCGTTTCTGTGCGTGCGCCTGGTGAGCGCACGTTCTATAGGGTGAAAGACCCGAATCCGCCCGG
>CAZEMM010000038.1:0-17391 GCA_964513445.1 uncultured Butyricicoccus sp.
TCATTGCTGGGATGTGGCAACGCCACCTAGTTGCTAACTAAGTGACATTGTCCGGCGAGGGGGAACTTTTTTTGTTAAATTTATACCCTCCTGCATACTGAAAAAGAATATAAAATTATGCAAAATATGTGCAATTACTAACAGAATCGCTCAATTTGCACAACTTTTTGGTCAGAATAAATAAATTTCTGGCATCAAAAGCTGGGTATTGCGCTTGATTTGTAAATATGTTATACTAATTTTGATAAGGTATCTGTTAACTTTTTGGTTTGTTTGGGTGTTATCCCAAAGATTATTTGTGAAATTGGAGGAAGAAAAGATGGACTTCAACCTAACCAGAGAGCAAGAGCTGGTTCGGAAGGCTCTGAGTGAGTTTACCGAAGCAGAAGTCAAGCCAATCGCAGCGGAGACTGATCGTACAGAGCAGTATCCGAAGGACACCATTGACCAGCTGTTCCGCTATGGAGTAATGGGCATGTGTGTACCGACTGAGTACGGCGGAGCTGGTGCAGACGACATTTCCTGTGCGATTGCAATTGAGGAACTGTCCAAGCAGTGTGCATCCACCGGCGATATCGTTGCAACACACAACGGCCTGTGCTGCGGACCGATCATCAATTTCGGTACGGAGGAGCAGAAGAAGAAGTATCTGGCAATGCTGACCACCGGCGGCAAGGTAGGCGCGTTCGCACTGACTGAGCCGAATGCCGGTTCCGACGCATCCAAGGGAACCACTGTTTGTGAAGACAAGGGCGATCATTGGGTCATGAACGGCTCCAAGATCTTCATCACCAACGGTTATGTTGCGGATGTCTTTGTTGTGTTCGCAATGACCGATCCTTCCAAGGGCACCAAGGGCATCTCTGCGTTCATCGTAGAGAGCAGCTTCCCGGGATTCTCTGTAGGCCGTCATGAGGAGAAGATGGGACTGCATGGTTCTCCTACTGCTGAGATCGTATTCGAGGATTGCATCATCCCGAAGGAAAATCTGCTGGGCAAGCTCGGTAAGGGCTTCAACATCGCAATGAATACGCTGGACGGCGGCCGTATTGGTATCGCTGCACAGTCGCTGGGCATTGCAGAGGGCGCTATGGGCGAGGCTATGGAATACACCAAGGGTCGTGTACAGTTTGGCCGTCCGATCTCCAAGTTCCAGAATACGCAGTTTAAGTTTGCTGATATGGAGGTTGCAGTCAACGCGGCTCGTCTGCTGACCTATTCCGCAGCGGCAACCAAGGCTTCCGGCAAGCGCTTCACCAAGGAAGCTGCTATGGCAAAGCTGTACGCTTCTGAGGCTGCTATGAAGATTACGACTGAGGCAGTCCAGTTCTTCGGCGGCTATGGCTACACCCGTGATTATCCGGTTGAGCGCATGATGCGTGACGCGAAGATCACCGAGCTGTACGAGGGCACCTCTGAAATCCAGAGAATCGTCATCTCCAGCAACATCTTATAATCTAGGATAAGGAAGGATACAATATCATGAAAGTTATCGTATGCGTAAAGCAGGTTCCGGATACCTCCGGTAAGGTTGCTGTCAAGCCGGATGGCACCCTGGATCGTGCTTCTATGGCTACAATCATCAACCCGGACGACAAGAATGCAATCGAAGCAGCGCTGACCCTGAAGGATCAGACGGGCTGCAAGGTTATCGTTGTAACCATGGGTCCTCCCCCGGCAGAAGGCATGCTGCGTGAGATCCTCGCAATGGGCGC
This sequence comes from uncultured Butyricicoccus sp., assembly GCA_964513445.1. Classification (GTDB taxonomy): domain Bacteria; phylum Bacillota; class Clostridia; order Oscillospirales; family Butyricicoccaceae; genus Butyricicoccus_A. The sequence continues at coordinate 1,716 of CAZEMM010000038.1, forward strand.
GGACGAGGCAGTTCTGGTATCCGGTCGAGAGTTCGGCGGTTCGGATACGTTTGCAACGTCTCAGATTCTGGCAGCGGCAGTCAACAAGATCGGCGTAGATTCCGATGACATCGTTATGTGCGGCCGTCAGGCAATCGACGGCGATACCGCACAGGTAGGCCCGCAGATCGCAGAGAAGCTGGGCATCCCGCAGATTACTTACGTAGCGGAAATCAAGGTAGAGGGAACCGAGGTTACCTGCAAGAGAATGCTGGAAGATGGCTACATGACCATCAAGACGCAGACACCGTGCCTGCTGACAGCGATTAAGGAACTGAACACCCCGCGCTACATGAGCGTAGGCGGCATATTTGATTGCTATTCCAAGCCGTTGGAGATTTTCGACTTCGACGCACTGAAGGACGACCCGCTGATCGAGCTGGACACCATCGGCCTGAAGGGTTCTCCGACGAACATCTTTGCTTCCTTCACGCCTCCGCAGAAGGGCCAGGGCGAGATGCTCGAAGGCGCTGACCAGAAGACAGTCGACGTATTGGTCGACAAACTCCTGGCGAAGCACATTATCTAATTGAAAGGAGAATACAATAATGGCTGAATTTAAGAATTCTGGCGAGAATATGAAGGATTTCAAGGGCGTATGGGTATTCTGTGAGCAGCGTCAGGGCGTACTGCAGAACACAGTCCTTGAGTTGGTATCCGAAGGCCGCAAGCTGGCGGACGATCTGGGCGAAGAGCTGGTAGGCCTGCTGCTGGGCGACAACGTAGAGGGCCTGGCGAAGGAAATCGGCGCGTATGGCGCAGATAAGGTCATCCTGTGCGACGATCCGTCGCTGAAGGAGTACACGACGGACGCATATGCAAATGCAGTTTGCGAAGCCGTTATGGAAAAGAAGCCGGAGATCGTACTGATCGGCGCGACCAACATCGGCCGTGACCTCGGCCCGCGCTGCGCAGCAAGACTGCACACCGGCCTGACGGCGGACTGCACGCATCTGGATGTAGACACCACGAAGTATGCGGACTTTCTGAGAACCGCGTCTACGCTGGATGTAGACGGCATGGTCGAAGGCGGCCGCATCAAGATGGACGACCGCAACCTGAAGATGACGCGTCCGGCATTCGGCGGCCATCTGATGGCAACGATTATTTGCCCGCGCTTCCGTCCGCAGATGTCGACGGTACGTCCGGGCGTTCTGAAGAAGGGCACATATGACGAGGCGAAGGCAAACGCAGTCGTCGTAGAGAAGATGGCAGTCAAGGCAGCCGATCTGCAGACGCAGGTAGTCGAGGTTGTCAAGGAAGCGAAGCAGCTGGTAGACCTGATCGGCGCAGACGTCGTCGTATCGGTAGGCCGTGGTATCTCGAAGGATGTCGAGAAGGGCATCAAGCTGGCAGAGGAGCTGGCAGAGGTTCTGGGCGGCGTCGTCGGCGGCTCTCGTGTCGCGATTGACTCCGGCTGGCTGTCGGCAGACCATCAGGTAGGTCAGACCGGCAAGACCGTACATCCGAAGCTGTACATTGCGCTGGGCATCTCCGGTGCGATTCAGCACAAGGCAGGCATGCAGGATTCCGAGTGCATCATCGCGGTCAACAAGACCGAGGGCGCACCGATCTTCGATGTAGCGGATTACGGCATCTGCGGCGACCTGTACAAGGTTGTTCCGATGATGATCGAGACCATCAAGGCTGCTAAGGCTGCGAAGTAACCTCCCGGCTTTTCTTTGCAGAAAGAAAAGCCTCGGCAAAAAAATGTCCGCGCGCTCCCGCGCAAAGCAAACACGCTGACAGTTGATTTTTGCGAGGCAATAGCATGTAAAGCGAGTCCCCCGATACAACACGACGTATCGGGGGACTTTTTCGCACAAAGGGACAATCACAGTTTCCAAAGCCCAACCCGGCGAACGGTTCGGATTTAGAGAGGAGGAATGCGGGAGATGAACGGACGTTATTTTGACGATCGTTGCTCGTGCAGCCAGCTCAGTGCGTCATGCAGCGTGCCGACTGCGTCGCACAGGCCGATATCCACGGCATCCTGCGCGCCGAGCACCGTGCCGACATCGGTTGCCAGCTCGCCGGTTTCCATCATACGCCGACGCAGAACATCCTCCTGTACGTGGGAATGATCGATGATAAAACGGGATATACGTCCCTGTATCTGCCGAAAGTATTCAAATGTTTGCGGCGCGCCGATGACCGTCCCGCTGATGCGTACCGGATGCAGCATCATGGAGGCGGACGGCGCGATCAGGGTGCGCTGTGCGGCGACGGCAAGCGGGATGCCGATGGAATGCCCGCCGCCAAGCACCAGTGAAATCGTGGGCTTCTTCATGCCGCCGATCAGCTCCGCAATGGCAAGTCCAGCCTCGACATCACCGCCGCTGGTATTGAGCAGGATGAGCAGGCCGTCAATGTCATCGCTCTCCTCGATTGCGGCGAGCTGCGGCAGCACATGTTCATATTTTGTCGTTTTTGTGCTCTCCGGCGCCTCCTGATGTCCTTCAATCGTGCCGATAATCGTTATGCAATGAATATCGCCATGTGCGGAATGCGCGGTGATGGAACCGGTATCCGGTTCCCTGTTGGTGTCTGATCGCGTCTCTGACATACAGTCTGCTCTCCTCTGCTCGTAAAATAATTGAAAATTTGACAATTCTCCTATTGACAGCGGTTTGTTATACGAATAGTTATCCACATTTCCACAGAGTTATCCACAAAAAAGTGTGAAAAGCAGTGGAAAACCTTGTGTATTTGTGGATAACACATTTGTTATACACAAAATCTTGCCGTGCCGCAATTCGTTTTACCAACAAAAGACGTAAATCGTCGAAATTTTTGGACACTTTTTTTCCGGTAAAAATGACAGTGTACGCGGAGTAATCAAAAAAATTGCTCAGTTTTGTGATAATTCCGTATAATAAATCAATTTGTAATCAAGCAACATCCATATTTTGTCCGCAAACGCAAAAGTTATGCACAAAGCAAAGAAAAATTTGGGAATGCGTTGAAAACGCTGTGTAAAACTGGCGAGAAAAGTATCGCCCAATATTACGTTGAATAAACATCCTATCCATGCTATAATAAGAAAAATTTTGGGGAGGGAAGCGGCATGAACAGATGGAGGATTGGCTGTGTGCTGGCGGCGCTGGCGCTGCTGTGCGGCCTGCTGCCAGGCTGCGGCGCAAGGGAAGATGCGCCGGCATCGGACACCGAGGCGACGGCACAGACGCAGGACAAATCCACAGCGCAGACGGAGACAGGTTCTGCTGAGCCGTCCGCGGCGAATCAAACGACGATAGACGGCACATGGACCGCTGTGCTGGCGGAGATGGGCGGAATCCAGCTGACCGGAGACAGCCTGCAGCAGTCCATGGGAGAATTTACGATTGTCCTGCGTGCCGACGGAACGGGAGAGGCCACGGCGGATGATGAGACTGGCTCCGTGAGCTGGGAGCGGTCGGATGACAGCATTCAGCTGACAGTGGACGGCGAGCGCATAGACGGACAGCTGGGCGACAACTGCTTTACCGTCAGCGATCTGCTGCAAAGCGGCATGAAGGTAGTATTTGCAAAGGAAGGAACAGACGCGGCCGACCCGGTGCGCTATATGGATGAGCTGTCGCAGGCGCTGATTGGAGATTGGGCAGCGGAGACTGTGCAGACATCCGACGGCACACAGCAGGACGGCGGTGCGGACGCGCTGCGGCTCACCATATACAGCGACCACACGGCTCGTCTGGTATATATGGGCGAGGACAAGGGCAGCTTTGGCTGGCTGGTTGCGAATGGAACCGCCGTATTGGACACAGACGATCCCAACGTGCGAATGAAAATATTAGAGGATGGACGGCTGGAGGCGACGTACGCCTCCGGACAGGACGTGTACACCATCCGCTGCGTCAAACAATAAAGCAAGCCCGCACCAAGCATAGCGCGGGCCTTTTGCTGCAAAAAAATCGTTATTTCTTGCCCTTTTGCGGCGGGTCGGAGAAGTATTGCTGTGTAATGCGCGCGGCAAAGCGGGTGAGCGTATCCGTGATATCGGTCAGTGTCAGCAGGAAGGAGAGCGCCTGCGCCGGCGTGTCGAGCTGAATTTCCTCTTCGGATAGAATGCGCGATAATGCATCGGTCAGCTGGTCATTGATGCTGCCGCGGCGGTCTAAAAACGCGTCGAAACAGCGTGTCAGCTCCGCCTCGCCGCCGCCGGCCTGTTCGACGGCGGACAGCACACGCTTAATTTGTGCAATGGACAGCGTATTTTTCAACGAATAAATCACGAGCATTTGCAAAATATGTGCTTTGGAATACTTTTTGCCCTTGATCGGCGCGATCAGTCCGGCCTTGCTGTAATTGTGGATCATTGTGCGTGTCAAAGGTTCCTTGTCGTCCGCACAATCCAAATGGCTGCACATGAGCGAAATAATCTGATCTATATACAGATCGAGCGGTGGAATATCCGCCGGACGCAGTTCTTCTTTGTTTTTACTGTCCTCCAACAGCCTGTTTAACGCTTCATCCATGGTATTTTCTTCCTTACTTATAAAAATCCAATTTTAGTATAGAATATTTTTTTGAAAAAAGCAAGCAAATTTAGTTGCAAAAAATCTTTTATGTGGTATACTATATACACGATATGGTTTTCAAAACCATGTCACAAAATATCGCATAGTATTTTGAGGTGATTCTTGTGAAACGATCGAGTTCCCATGGCCTGTATGGCGTATTCGTGCGGCGCGCGCGCGAGCCAATGAGCAGCTATACGCATCTGGTCGGCGCCATTGCATCTGTTTGCATTGCGGCTGCAATGGCAGTATATTGCGGATGGATTGGCGGCAGCGGTATGCAGATCGGTTCCGTTACAGTATTTGGCTTGTCTATGACCGCGTTATATACGGCCAGCTGCGTCTATCATTTTTACAACCGTCCCAATGACGGCATTCTGCTGCGGCTGCGCAAGCTGGATCACGCGATGATTTATGTGCTCATCGCGGGGTCTTACACGCCGTTTCTCATCTGTGCGCTCGGCGCGCAGGCGAGGAACACCCTTCTTCTCGTCTGGGGCATTGCGCTGCTTGGCATTGCGGTCAAGCTGCTGTGGCTCAATGCGCCGCGCTGGCTGTCCACCGTGTTTTATCTCGCGCTCGGCTGGTGCATCGTGCTCATTCCGGACGCGCTGGCGCAGATGCCGTTGTCCGTTCTGCTGTTTACGGCAGCGGGCGGCGTCGCATATTCCATTGGCGCGGTGATTTACGCGATAAAAAAGCCAAATCTCGGCTCGACGTGGGGCTTTCATGAGATCTTCCATCTGTTCATCCTGCTCGGCTCGCTGCTGCAGGTCATCGGAATCTTTTTATTCCTCGCGAAGGGATAAAGTCCCAATCTTTCTTTGACCAATCCAAAATAAAATCCTTTATAGCAAAAAGGCGACGCTCCGAGCCTGGAGGCCGCCTTTTTGCTATGCGTTTATATTCCCTCTTGGCAGAGACAGATAAAATTCCACACCGCCGTCGACATTGCGCGCGCCTGCACCGCCGTGGTGCGCCTGCATAATCGCGCGGACGATGGAAAGCCCGATGCCCGAGCCGCTGCCGGTGATGCGTGTGCGCGCCTTGTCCAGCTTATAGAATTTATCCCAGATTTTATTCAGCTCCTCCGGCGCGAGCGACATGCCCTCATTGCGCACGGTGATGATGCTGTGCCGCGTGTCCTCTGCGGTGGACAGCCAAATATGTCCGCCCTCCGGCGTGTGGTCGATGGCGTTGGTCATATAATTCATCAGCGCGCGCTCGAGCAAATCATAATCCGCATGCAGCGTATGCGGGCCGACTGCGGACAGGTCGATGCTCAAATGCTTTTCCTGCCACATCAGCTGTGTCTTTTCCACAACGGCCTCCGCCAGCTCATAGGCGTCGAAATCCGACAGATTGGGCACCGTATTCCCCAGCTCGATGCGCGACAAATCCAACAGTTGGCGCACCAGATGGTTCATGCGCTTCGCCTCGTCGATGATGATATCGCAGTAGTAGTTTTTATCCTCCTCCGATTCATTGACCCCGACGCGCAGGCCCTCCGCATAGCCCTGAATGAGCGCGATCGGCGTTTTGAGATCATGCGATACATTGATGATAAATTCCTTGCGCATATCGTCGATGCGCTGCTTTTCCTCAATTTCGGTTTGCAGCTGACGGTTCATCTCCTGCATGTCGTCGATTGCAGATTCCAGATACTTCGACATTTGGTTGATGCTGCGGCCCAGCTCGCCCAGCTCGTCCTGCTGCGTGCCGGTATAGCGGCGGGAGAAATCCAGCCGTGCCACGGCGTTGGCGACCTCGGTCATCTCCGTCAGCGGGCGGGTGAGATGTCTGCCGATGAAATAGGCGGCAATCAGGCAGACCAGCAGCGCAACCAGACCGGAAATCAGCAGAAAGACAAAATTTACCGATTGATTTTCCGTCAATGCAGCGGTCGGGATGCGCAGCAGCACCATATCGCCGGTTTGCAGCCTGCCGATGAGCGCGATGTAGGCCGTGCTTCCGTTGGGGTCATTGAGCGTACAGAAGGTATAGCCCTTGCGTGCGAGGTCGTTTTCGTCATAGGTATACAGCGTGCGGCCTATCGTGTCCTGTATGAGCGAGCTGAACGGCTCTGTGCCGCGGTCACGCGCAAACGAGGTGTCATAGATATATTGCCCGTAGGCGTTCATGATGCTGATGCGGATGCTGTTGTTCTTTTCCACAGCCGCGAGCTTGTCATCCAGTATAGTAATATCGCCATTATACTGAGAGTTGATCGTATCATACACGCGCGTGAGATTATGCTTCTTTTGAAACAGATAATAGGTGTTAAAAAACAGCAGGTTGAGCACAAGCATGACGGCGATAAACACAGTGGCGGCCAATGCGATTGCGCTGAAATACCGAAACCGCAGCGTATGAAGGCGGCGGCTGAGCTGCCGTTTCATTTTTTCTCCCCCTCGAAGCGATAGCCGAAGCCGCGCACGGTTTCAATCATCGTGCCGCACGGGCCGAGCTTGGCGCGCAGCTTTTTCACATGGGTATCGACGGTGCGCAGGTCGCCGAAATAATCGTAGCCCCACACGGCGTTGAGGATGTTTTCCCGCGAGGCGGCGATATTTTGGTTATTTTTAAAATAGATGAGCAGTTCATATTCCTTTGGCGTCAAGTCGACGGTTTTTCCCTGTATTTGAATCTCATGGCGCACCTCGTTGATGGTCAAATCGCCCGCGTGATAGATCGTATCGGTGCGCTGGCTCATGCGCTTTTCAATTGCGCGCACACGGGCGCACAGCACGACAGGGGAAAACGGCTTGGTGATGTAATCGTCCGCACCGAGATTGAAGCCGAACACCTCGTCCGCCTCCTCTGTGCGGGCGGTGAGCATCATAACGGGAATGTTCTCGTCCTTCGAGCGGATATAGCGCAGGACGCTCCAGCCGTCGCACACGGGCATCATGACATCAAGGATAATCAGATTGATGGAGGACAGCCGCTGGTCGATCAGCTCCATTGCCTGGCCGCCGTCAGCCGCCTGCAATACGACATAGCCGTCGCGCCGCAGGAAATCCGAAACCAGCCTGCGGATGCGTTCTTCATCATCTGCGATCAAAATTGTGAACATGGCAGACGCTCCTTCCATTTTGGTTGATTCTATTTCTATTTTACTGCATTTTTGTGAACAGCGTGTGACTATTTTTATAACAGACGATTTTTTTGCAAAAAAAAGAGCCGCATGCGGGCGAGTGAAGGCGGGCCTCCGGAGAAGTGCCTCGGGCGCGAAGCGCGAGACAATCGGGTGGGTGGGGCGCGCCGGTTTCCCCACTTGAATAGAAGCAGTTGCTTCCTTTTTTGCAAAATCATGCAGGGGGAGGGCGCAGTGCGCCCGCCCTCCCCCTGCACCCCTACCGGCGCTTGTGAGCACGAAGGCTGCTTGTCAAAATAGATGGCTTCCCCAAACGGATGCAGGGGCGTGGTGCCCGTCAAAAACTCCTGACGCCAAATGTTTTTGACGGGCGTTTCATTGTGCGCTGAGGGTTAAGGCCTGTAATTGTAAGCACTGGCGCGTAAAGGGTTCGCGGTACGGCTTGCAAGCTGTTCTCCTTGACAGTAAGCGCGGTGGGTCGCGGCCTGCCGGCGGCATTTCTCCATAAAAACGAGCCGACCCGATTGGGTCGGCTCGCGCCGCATTTTCATGCGGTTATTTTTGGCGAATTTTCCAGAATTGAGACATGTTGCGTAAACATCGGATCATGTAGGAACTCCTTATCGGAGTAACTGGTTTACTTTTTCGTGAGATAATTCATCATGATCTGTGCGGCTTCCTCGCGCTTTGCGCCGGCCTGCGGCATCAGCTGCTTGTTGTTGGTGCCCTGCAGGATGCCTTCCTTCACGCACATCTTCACGCTGGTGAGCGCCCAGCTTGCAATCTTGTTGCTGTCGGTGAAGTCGGCCAGCGAGACCGCGTTGCACGCCGTGTCATACGCCGCCTTGTCGGCTGCGGACATTGTGCCGGTCTTCATGCGGTACAGAACCGCAGCGAACTCCTGACGGGTTACGGCGCGGTTCGGCTCGAACTCGCCGTTGCCTACGCCGCGCATGCAGCCGTTCGCGTTGCACCACTCGATTGCCTCATAGTACCATGCGTCCTTCGCGACGTCCTTGAAGGTGGCCTTTGCCGGTTCCGCGTAGTCGTTCTCAGCAGCGATGTTGAACATGATCGTTGCGATTTCCGCGCGGGTGACCGTCTTGCCGAGACCCCACGTTTGGACATTCGTTCCGACCATGATTTTGTTCAGGATGGCAAAATCAACCGCCTGATGGTACCAGCCGTTCTTGTAGTCCTTGTACTTTGCAAACGGGCAGTTGGTTCCGCCGTTGCAGTCCGCGTCGGCCGGAATCGGCTCGACGGTTACCGTGCAGGTAGCGGACTGGCTGCCGGCTGTCGCCGTGATGGTTGCAGTGCCGATCTTGACGCCGGTAACGACGCCGTCCTTGACGGTTGCAATTTTCTCGTCGCTGGATTTCCAGGTGACGGATTCCGTTGCGTCCGTCGGCTCCAGGGTTGCGGTCAGCGTAACCCTGCTGCCGACTACGACGGATGCTTCGGCGGGTTCTACTTTGATGCCAGTGGCCGCGATGACAACCTCAACCGTGCCGTCATCTTTTTTTACGGTCTCTGTTCCCGCTGCAAGATACTCGGTCGGATCGTCGGAGAACGTGCCGCCGGAGATGAATTGGGTGCAATCCTCACTGGACACGGCGGCGGTAGTTCCGCTGAAATCTCCGCCGCTTACATTTAGGTTGATGTTATCGACTTTATCATCTTCAAGGTCTTTCTCGTACAGCGCATAGATGCCTGAAAGGGTACCGCCGGTGATGTTTACGGTCAGGTCATTGTTGGTGGTGTGCTGAGAAACCGCCACAGCTGCTCCCTGCACCGTAGTACCGTTGCTGTTGGACTCCTCTTCAAAACTGGAAGCCGTACTCGTAATGGTTCCGCCAGAGATGTTCAACGTACCGGCACGAACCTCAATACCGGTACCGGAGGCGGTAATCGTGCCACCATAAATATTCGTCGTGCTGTCCATTGCAGGGGCGTAAATGCCACACCCTGCGGTGTATGCTTCGTTGCCGGTAGCAATGATCTGAGCACCATCATAAACATTGATAGTATCGTTTGAATAAGCGCCATTGGTCACGATGCCATAATAATTGTTGCCGGTTATCGTGCCGGAAACATCAACGGTGATATTCGAACCGATTACAGCGATACCAACGGCATCAGCCGTTAGCGTTGAATCCGCGTCCATCGTGAAGCTGGCGCCGCTCGTTTCATTTGTATTTATATTCACTGCATAAGGTTTGGAAGTATAGCTAGCAGTTGTTTTCACGGTACTTCCCACGAGAGATGTCGAACCGGCGAAAAGATAAAGCCCAACATCAGGGATAGTAACCGTGCAGCTATCCAGCGTCAAGGTTGCCCCGGCGTTATACACCGCATAACCTGTCACAGCGGTAATCGTGCAGTCGGTTAGATTGACCGTTCCGGCAGTGGCGTAAACAGCATAACGATCGTCATTTGAAATCGTGCCGTTTTTGATCGTGACCTCAATGCCGCTAGTCTGGCAGTTAATTGTTTGTTTTTTACTATAGCCAATCGTGTGCTGGTTTAAATCCAGCGTCAAACTTTTTGTTATGGATAACTGTTCCGTAAGCGCAACATCCGCCAGCAGCGTTACCGTGTCGCCATCCTTCGCGGCTTCGATGGCTTCGCCGATGGTGGAGTACGCCTCGTCGCCCACCAGCGCAACAGCACCTGTAGCGGCATAGGTGGTAGTGGCAGCATACTCCGCCTTCGCGTCCGCATCAATCGTTTCTTCCTGCGCTTCCGCCCCAAAATCACCCGAAGTCAGAGAAACAGAGGGGTCGATCGGCGCACCCCCGTTTGCGGCGTCATCCGCAAGCGCGACCGTCGGCAGCATGCCCAAAATCATACATGCCGCGAGCAGCATGCTGCTTATTTTTTTCTTCATAAAAAACTTCCTCCTTTTCATGCGTGTTTCCGATATTTCCTGCCCCTTGTGTGTTCATCCCCTCCTCTATCATATCCGCCAAAATATTTAAATTTTAGTATATCATATTTTGACAAAATAGTCAATGCTTGGAAAAGCGCCGTTTCGCAAAAGCAAAATGCCTTGTATGCAGGGGGAAAACCGGCGCGCTTCACCTGCTTTGTCAAGCGTTGCGGGCGGCATTTCTCCATAAAAACGAGCCGGCCCAATCGGGTCGGCTCGCGCCGCAATTTCATGCGGTTATTTTTGGCGAATTTTTTGGATTGAATTTTTTTTTGGAAATTTTTTTGAGATTTTTTACATTTGGATACCGTACAGAACTCCTGATCGGAGTGAGTGGGTTATCCGTTCGTGAGGTAATTCATCATGATCTGTGCGGCTTCCTCGCGCTTTGCGCCGGACAGCGGCATCAGCTGCGTGGTGTTGGTGCCCTGCATGATCTTTTCCTTCACGCACATCTTCATGCTGGTGAGCGCCCAGCTTGCAATCTTGTTGCTGTCGGAGAACGCGCTCAGCGAGACCGCGTTGCATTCCGCGTCATACGCCGTCTTGTCCGCTGCGGACATCGTGCCGGTCTTCACGCGGTACATAACCATCGCGAACTCCTGACGGGTAACCGCGCGGTTCGGCTCGAACTTGCCGTTGCCTACGCCGACCATGCAGCCGTCCGTGTTTGCCCACTCGATTGCCTTGTAGTACCATGCGCTCTTCGCGACGTCCTTGAACGTGGCGGTCGACGGTGCGGTATAGCCGTCTGCGGCCTTCATGTTGTACATCATCTGCGCGATCTCTGCGCGGGAGATGGTTTTTCCAAGCCCCCAGCTGCCGTCATTCATGCCAAGCATGATCTTGTTCAGGATGACGAAGTCAACCGGCTGATGGTACCAGCCGTCCTTGTAGTCCTTGTACTGCGCAAATGCGCAATCGGTTCCGCCGCTGCAGTCCGGATCGGCCGGAATCGGCTCGACGGTTACCGTGCAGGTAGCGGACTGGCTGCCGGCTGTCGCCGTGATGGTTGCAGTGCCGATCTTGACGCCGGTAACGACGCCGTCCTTGACGGTTGCAATTTTCTCATCGCTGGAGGTCCAGGTGACGGATTCCGTTGCGTCCGCCGGCTCCAGGGTTGCGGTCAGCGTGACCGTGCTGCCGACTACGACGGATGCTTCGGCGGGTTCTACTGTGATGCCAGTGGCCGCGATGACAACCTCAACCGTGCCGTCATCGTTTGTTACGGTCTTTGTTCCCGCTGCAAGATACTCGGTCGGATCGTCGGAGAACGTGCCGCCGAAGATGGTGATTGTTGCCGTGGTTGTCGAAGTGTCTGTGGGTACATACTTTCCGGTGGTCACAGTACCTGTCACGGCAGTATTACCCCCGGAAATGGTCAACGTTCCGCTATAGCTCTGGTTTGCGTCTACATAAATTGCAGGTACTGCTGTACTAGTGACCATAGTGTCGGTAAGGGTCACCACCGCGTTTGCTGCATAGGAAGTTGTAGTGCCATTTACATAGTTTCCAATCGTCAGAGCAGAAGACGTCACTTCATTACCGGAACTCCAAGCTCCAGTCGCCCTATCATCCGTATTGTCATTTTTGGAAAACCAACTACCGGTCCCTATTAGTTTGCTATTATCAATGGTAGCGGTTCCTGCGCGGACGACAACGGCCTGCCGATCACCGGTGATAATACAGTCGTCAATGTCAAGAGTTCCCTCAACATTGATCAAGACTGCGCAGTCGTCGAAGTTGGATGCGTTCGCGGTCAGGGCGGAGTCCTTCAAGGTGATTTTTACTCCATAGTTTTCGCTCGTACTCGCATTGGTAGCCACGCAGTAAACACCTGTTGTTGAAACTGTGCAGTTATCAACAGTTACGCTGGCAGCGTCTCCTCTCGGGAAAAAGACGGAGCCGGTGCTTGTAATTTTGATGTTGGATGCACTGATGCTTGCATTGGATTCAGGGGAAAAGAAAGATACTGTACTCGACAAACCGGTCAGGTTTAGTGTACCAGAAGACAGGCTACCCGCTGTTGCGCTGCCAGTCGCTGTGCTGTCCATAAAAGACAAAGACTGGCCGTTGGTCAGAACGAGTGCTTCCGTTGCATTAAGGTTCAGTGTATGACTCGCTAAGTCAATAATGATTGAAGAAGTTGTATCAGTAAACAAGGAACTCAAAGATGTAATATCCACATCTCCCGTCAACGTAATAACGCCGTTGTCATCAGCGGCAGGCAGACTAGAACCTTCATCTGTATCTGTATATGTTGTTGTATCAGAGGTAGCGTTATCCGCCTTTAAGCCTGCGTCCACATCCTCTGTCTCAATAGATTCCGAGGGCTCGATCGGTGCGTTTTCATCTACGTCATCTGCAAGCGCAACCGTCGGCAGCATGCCCAGAATCAGACACCCCGCGAGCAGCAGGCTGCTCAATTTCCTTTTCATATAAACGTACCTCCTTATTCAAATTCGCCAAAAATATTGTAACATATTCCAGAAAGGCGGTCAATATGCTTCGCCTGCTTTGCGCCTGCAAATGGGAAATTTTCTCTCCGCTTTTTTCGCGCTTTTGCCCGATATGCGCACAAATTCACCAAACCTTCACACAACTTTTCGGGCATTAGACGTTGTGTCCCGCGCACAATGGTGATATAATACTTGCGTGACACCCATGCGTGACACCGTGCGCGGCGGGCGTTTTTGCCGTGCGCACGGATTATTATGAAAGAACAGGAGAACGAACATGAAGCGATTTTTTTCCGCGCTGCTGGCGGGTGTGCTGTGCGTCGGCCTGCTGGCGGGCTGCGGCTCTGAAAAGGACAATACGCCGGTCGTTATGACGGTGGACGGCGAGGACGTGCAGTCGAGCGAGCTGGCGGCTTACATCGTTTACAACATGATGTACTATGAAAACTACTTCGGTATGGACATCAGCTACATGGCGGACGACACCATCTTTGAGGGCATCAAGGATGGCTGCAAGAGCCAGGTGCTGCAATACCGCGCCATTGATAAGCTGGCCGATCAGGAGGGCATCACGCTGAGCAAGGAATCCGAGCAGGAGCTGGAGGACAATAAAAACGCCAACCGCGAGACGATGGGCTCCAAGACCAACGGCTTTGCCCGCTGGATCAAGTACACCGTCAAGGGCGACTCCGACCCGTTTGTCGAGTACCTCAACAGCTATGGCTATACCGAGGCGCTGTATGACAAAAACTGCGAGACCATGCAGCTGGAGGAGGATATCATCCAGAAATATTACGACGACGGCACAGTCACGCAGGAATATAATGATACCTATCTGCACGCCAAGTCCATCCTGATCTCCGACCAGGACGCGGACGGCAACATCATGACTGGCGACGAGCTGGAGGCCGCAGAACAGAACGCGCAGTCGATTCTGGATCAAATCAAGGCCGGCGAGGATTTTGATACGCTGTGGGAGGAAAACAATTCCGATACCGCCCAGAGCGAAAACGGCTATTACTTCACCGAGGGCGACATGGTGGAGGAATACTATGAGGGCGCAAAGGCGACCGAGGTCGGCAGCGTCAGCGACGAGCTGGTGTACTATGAGGGCTACGGCTGGTTTATCATCGAACGTCTTGAGCTGGATGAAGACGCGCTCACCGATCCGGCCTGCTATCTCAACAACTCCGGCGACGAGGATGACGACAGCTGCATCAAGGACGCTATCGGTCAAAGCCTTATCTCCGACAAGCTGACCGAAATCACCGACGCGATGGAAGTCGAAACCACGGAGGAATATGACAAAATCACGGCATATAACGTCAATACCTATCTGCCGTTCGCAACCGACGCGTTTGTCACCGAAGGCTCCGGCTCCGTGTCCGATACGCTCACCGCGCTGAAAGGCTCCGGCTCGGGAGAGTAAAATCGCATAAAATTGCATAAAAGCAAAGCAGGCTGATCATGAAGGTCAGCCTGCTTTTTGGTGAAATCTAAGGATGCGCACAAACGATTCGACAAATCGAGCGGGTGGGGTGCGCCGGTTTCCCCACTTGAACAGAAGCAGTTGCTTTCTTTTTTGCAAAATCATGCAGAGGGAGGGCGCAGTGCCGCCCTCGTCGGAGGGAGGAAGCAGGGGATTTTAGCACTCGCAAAGCTCGAGTGCTAAAAATTAACGAATTTGTAACAAATTCCCCCTTGTCAATCTGTCTAATCGGAATTATAATTGCGATTGAAAGGAAATACTGGGAAACAGGGCACACCTGTGACCCAATGCCAAGGGAGGTTTATTTTATGAACGCACAAAAATACACACAGAAATCATTGGAGGCGATACAGGACGCGCAGTCGCTGTATCAGCAATACACCAACGCGGAGCTGGGACAGGAGCATTTGCTGCTGGCTCTGCTGCAGCAGGACGGCGGATTGATCGCGCAGCTGATGACCAAAATGGACGTGGATGTGGACGCGATGCGACGCCAGACACAGCAGGCGGTTGAAAAGCTGCCGCGCGTCTCCGGCGGACGCGACGCCAGCCGGCTGTATATCACCGGCGATATGCAGCGCACGCTCAATGAGGCGGAGCGCGAGGCCGATAATATGAAGGATGACTTCGTATCGGTGGAGCATCTGTTTCTCGCGCTGCTGGATACCGCGGGCGGCGCGGTACGCGATATCTTCCATAGCTTCCAGCTGGAGCGCAACCGGTTTTTGCAGGCGCTGTCCACCGTGCGCGGCACACAGCGCGTGACAACCGATTCGCCGGAGGACACCTATGATGCCCTCAAAAAATACGGCACGGATTTGGTACAGTGCGCGCGGGAAAAGAAAATGGATCCGATTATCGGACGCGATGATGAAATCCGAAATGTCATCCGCATTTTGTCGCGCAAGACCAAGAACAATCCGGTGCTCATCGGTGAGCCGGGCGTCGGCAAAACGGCGATCGCGGAGGGACTGGCACAGCGCATTGTGCGCGGCGACGTCCCCGGCGCGCTGAAGGATAAGACCATCTTTTCATTGGATATGGGCTCGCTGGTCGCGGGCGCAAAATATCGCGGTGAATTTGAGGAACGCCTGAAAGCGGTTTTGAACGAGGTCAAAAAGAGCGAGGGCGGCATCATTC
>CAZEMM010000039.1:0-17156 GCA_964513445.1 uncultured Butyricicoccus sp.
TCGCTACCTCCACCTTGGCAAGGTGGCGCTCTACCAGATGAGCTACATCCGCAAATATTTGGTGCCTCCGGGCGGAATCGAACCACCGACACGGGGATTTTCAGTCCCCTGCTCTACCGACTGAGCTACAGAGGCAAATGGTCTTTTTGCGGAATATAATCGCAAAAAGAGTATCGAAAACGCCATGAAAAGCTGGCGTGAAGCACACCGCTCCTTTGCAGTGCTTGTTTAGTATATCTGATTCTTTTTAGAAAGTCAAGAAGAATTTTCCTGCTTTTCGACTTTTTTCTGAACCGCTCAATAACGGGGCGCGGTTCCACCAGATAAACAGCGGCCAAATGCGACGCCATAAAAGCCGAAAATAAGGTCTGATTCGCGATGGAATCAGACCTTCTCCTGTGTCATATATTATGCCTGTGCCTGCTGATAGATTGTGATAATCTTTGCGATCTCACCGCGTAGGGCTGCGTCCTTCGGCGCGATGTACAGCACACTGCCGCTACTGTTCGTCCGCCCGCCGATAATGCCCGAATTGACCGTCCAAATAACCGCCGTCTTGGCAAAAGCACTGATCGAACCGGAATCGGAGAACTTACTCATGACCGAACTGTCCACACCGCTGGGGGAGCCTGCACGACGATATAGAATGGTGCAAATCTGTTCGCGCGTGATGGAATCGTTCGGGCCGAATTTGCTGTTGCCATAGCCCAAAATCAATTTCTGGCTGGCTGCCCATACACATGCGGACGTGTACCACTTTCCGTTCGGCACATCCGAGAACGACGCTGTGTATGTGACAGACGGCTTGCCCGCCATGTTATACAGGATCGTCGCAAATTCTGCACGCGTCAGTTTGTTGTTGACCGCAAAATTCACACAGCTTGTGCCATTCATATAGCCCTTATCATACACATACTGGACATATTCCTTCTGCCAGCTAAACGAATCATAAAACGGCAGAACGCTGCTGCTCGAGATGTCCGTTTCCGTCGCGTAGGTAATGAAGTTGCCAAATACACTATCGCTGCCAGAGCCGCTAACCGTATGGTAGTAGTCCGTGCTATGAACCGGTGTAAGGAAATACTTCCAATCATAAGGGCTTCCGTCATCCCATGTGACATCCATGCCGGACCAGTATGCGCCGTAGCGAATGCTGTTCCACATATGCGAATCGCTGATCAGGATCGCAGAGGTAATACCCACCTTGTCGCACAGGTATTGCAGCGCGCGTGAATAGCCCTCACACACCGGATCCTTGTAACCGTTGGACGCGCTGAGCAGGCCGCTCATCGAGGACCACGGCGCGCCGTAGCTCTTTGCATAGCTCGACATATTACTCACCGCATCTTCGTTATAGGTGTTGTTCTGGCACAGCCAGTCATGGAAAAACTTCAGCTTATCATACGCGCGCGTGTACTGCGCCGCGCTGTTAATAATTTCATTCGCCTTGGCCTCCAGCTGGCTGTACACCGTCTGGCGCTTGCTGACCGTGTCTGTCTCTGGCGCATAGGTCGGTATAATATAAGCGGTAACGCCGCTTGTGCGCTGGATATAGCCAACCTGCAGCGAGCCGTTGGAATAGAACATCTGCGAGCAGTCATAGTCCACGCTGCGATATGCAATCACTGCCGCAGCTTTTGCAATCTCGCTATAGTAGGCGGAGCTCAAGCCGCTGAGCGTCACGGTAACGCCAAGCGCCTTTATGCTGTCGCTGTTGCCCTGAAAGACCGCGCTTGAGGTGCCCTTTCTGACATCAGTGCGCAGGTTATTATACAGCGCTGTGGCAAAGCTGCCGATCCGAACACTCTGCCCACTGCTGCACGTATAGACCAGATCACTCAGCTGCGCGCCGTATGAGGTAAAGCTGCTGCTGGACGCCTTGTATGCAGCGGCATCCGCCTCGTCCTCTCCGTCATCGGCATAGAGCATCTGAATCGGCTCGGAAATGCCTTCCTCAACCACATCGCCCGCGCTCATCTTCAGCGTGCTGTCAACAACAACGGCCTCCGCGTCGATCTGACCGACCGAGGCGTCATCCGCAAAGGAAAACGTGAATCCCTGCTGCTCCATCTCATCAAGCAGGCCATCTATATCCGCACCGCTCTGCACGGCGTCGGCCGTCTCCTCCGTCTGTGTGTCCTGCTGTGCTGCGGCATCCACAGTATCTGCGGCGTCGATATCATCCGCCAGCGCACTGTGCGCCATCGGACAAAGCATCGCAATCGCCAGCAGGCAGGCGGTCAATCGTCTCTTCATACTATCCCTCATTTCAAAAAAGATTAATTTTATTGTACCATAACCCATCGATAAAGTCCATCTCAGGATGAAAATAAACTGTAAACATATACAAAACGGCGGGGTTTTGTGCTAATTTTGTCAAAATCCCGCCGTTTTTTGCGTAATCCATGTTTTGTCAAAACAGATCGTCTGTCTGGATCGGGTCGTGCATGAGCGTGACCATAACAGCCTTCTGTGCGTGCAGCCGGTTTTCCGACTCTTCGAAAATCTCGTCCGCATGCTCCTCCAGCACAGCCTCGGTGATCTCCTCTCCGCGGTACGCCGGCATACAGTGCTGCACCATCACGCCCGGCTTGCAGTCGGACAGCAGCTCATGATTGATCTGGAATCCCGCGAAATCCTTGCGTCGCTGCTCTCGCTGATCCTCATTGCCCATCGACGTCCATGCGTCGGTGAACAGGACGTCGGCATTCTCCGCTGCCTTATGGATGTCATGCGAAATGGAGAATTTCGCGCCCTGTGCCTGCATTTCCTCGGCAAACGCGAGCGCCTCCGGATGCGGCTCATAGCCGACCGGCGTCGCAACCGCAACCTCCATGCCGACCTTCAGACAGCCGACAATGAGCGAATTGCACATATTAAAGCCGTCGCCGATAAAGCCCATCTTCAGGCCATCCAGCTGCGCAAAACGCTCCCGGATGGTCATCAGATCTGCCAGCACCTGGCACGGATGCGCAAAATTAGTCAGGCCGTTGATGACCGGCACGGTCGCATAGCGCGCCATCGTCTCGACCTCGTCCTGATCGAAGGTGCGAATCAACAGACCGTCCAGATAACGCGAGAGCACGCGCGCCGTGTCCTGAATCGGCTCGCCGCGCCCGATCTGCAAATCGCGGTTGGACAGGAACAGCGCCTGTCCGCCCAGCTGGTACATGCCTGCCTCAAACGACACGCGCGTGCGCGTCGACAGCTTCTGGAAGATCATGCCGAGGCTTTTCCCCTCCAGATGCCGATGCGGGATGTGATGCTTTTTTTCATATTTCAGCTGGTCGCTCAAATCCAGCAGGGAGATGATATCCTCTGTCGAGCAATCCAGCAGCTTGAGAAGATGCTTCATAGTAACGCCCTCCGTTTAACCCAAGACCGACTGCATCACGGCAAGCGCTTCGTCCAGCTCCTCATAGGTGATGCTCAGCGGCGGCAGCAGGCGGATGACATCCTGTCCCGCCGTCAGCACCAGTATGCCCCTATCCATGATCTGCTCGACCATCTGCGCGCGCGCGTCCGCATCCACCTGAATGCCGACCATCAGGCCGAGGCCGCGCACCGCCTTTACCTTGTCCGAGCCGAAGCCAAGCACCCTTTCGCGGATATAATCGCCCTTTTCGGTGACCGACTGCAAAAATTCCGGCTTTATGACCACATCCAGCACGGCATTTGCCGCGGCGCACACCATCGGCGTGCCGCCAAAGGTCGTCGCGTGCGTGCCCGGGCCGAGCACCGTTTCGCAGGTCTTTGCCGCCATAACCGCGCCGATCGGCACGCCGCCGCCCAGACCCTTTGCCATGGACACGACATCCGGCTGGATGCCATACTGCTGGAAGCAGAACAGTGAGCCAGTGCGGCCAATGCCGGTCTGTACCTCATCAATGAGCAGCAGCAGATCGTTTTCGCGGCACAGCTGCTGAACCTGCTGGACAAACGTATGGTCGAGCGGGCAAACGCCGCCCTCGCCCTGAATCAGCTCTATCATAATGGCGCAGGTGTGCTCTCCCACCGCTGCCCTGACAGAGTCGAAGTCGTTCGCCTCTGCATACGCAAAGCCCTCGGTAAACGGGAAGAAATACTGATGGAATTTCTTCTGTCCGGTCGCCTTGAGCGTCGTGACGGTGCGTCCATGGAACGAATTGTTCAGCGTGACGATCTCCGCACGGCCCGCACCGTACTTATCAAACGAATATTTTCTTGCCAGCTTGATCATGCCCTCGTTGGCCTCCGCGCCGGAATTGGCAAAAAACACCTTTCCCATGCCGGTCTGCTCCACCAGCGTCTTTGCCGTCTGCACCATCGGTTGTGTGGTAAACAGATTGGAGACATGCATCAGCTTATGCGCCTGCGCGGTGATGGCGTCGATGATGTGTTCGTTATTATAGCCTAGGCAGCACACGCCGATACCGCTGGTCAGATCGATATACCGCTTGCCCTCGACATCCCACAGCTGCGCGCCCTCTCCATGATCGAGCGCGATGGCGAAGCGGCCATAGGTATTCATTACATATTGTTTTTCCTGCTCCTTGAGCTGGTCATAAGTCAATTTCTGTTACTCCCCTTTCGATCAATAGAACATCGTGCCGACGCCCTCGTCGCTGAACAGCTCGATGAGGATGGAATGCTCCACGCGTCCGTCCTGAATGTTCGCCTGACGCACGCCCTCGCGTACCGCCTCGACGCAGCAGTCCACCTTCGGGATCATGCCGCCCGCTATAACGCCGTCCTTAATCAGTTTCGGCACGGCAGACACCTTGACCTCCGGCAGCAGCGTCTGCTCGTCATTGCGGTCAAGCAGCAGGCCGCGCACGTCGGTCAGCAAAATGAGCTTTTCCGCCTGCAGCGCAACGGCGAGCTTGGCAGCCGCCAGGTCCGCGTTGATGTTGTAATTGGTGTCGTCATCCAGACCGAGCGCAACGGTGGATACAACCGGAATATAGCCGGATTCCAAAATATCCTGCACCGGTTCAGGATTGACGCGCACGATGTTGCCGACATAGCCGTAATCCGTTCCGTCCGGATCCACGCGGCGCACCGCCTGAAACAGCCCGCCGTCCATGCCGCACAGGCCGACGCCGGAGCCGCCCGCCTTGCCGAGCAGCGAAACCAGATCCTTGTTGACCTTGCCGCACAGGATCATCTGTACGATATCCATCGTCTCGCGGTCGGTATAGCGCAGGCCGTTGACAAATCTGGATTGCTTGCCGATCTTTTTCAGCATCGCGCTGATTTCCGGGCCGCCGCCGTGCACGACGACGACGTTGACGCCCACGAGACTGAGCAGCACGATATCATGAATGACTGCGTCCTTGAGCGTCTCATTTACCATCGCGTTGCCGCCATATTTGACGACAACGGTTTTTCCATAATATTTTTGAATATGCGGCAGCGCTTCAATGAGCACCTGCGCCTGATTGAGATGTTTTTCCGTAGACATGGCATCCTCCGATCAGGTGCGGTAGTCGCCGTTGATCCTGACATAATCATATGTCAGATCACAGCCGTAGGCCGTCGCCTCCGCGTCGCCCTCTGCAATGTCAATGTCAATGGAAACTTCCTTTTCCGACAGCACGGTCTTGGCGATATCCTCGTCAAATTCCAGGCCCTCGCCGTGCTCGCACACAGTCAGCGCGCCTGCCGCGCTGGAAAATCCAATCGTGACATACTCCGGACGGAACGGCGCCTTGGAGTAGCCCATCGCGCACAGCACGCGGCCCCAGTTGGCATCCGCGCCGAACATCGCCGCCTTGACCAGGCTGGACGCGATGACCGCCTTTGCCAGACGCTCCGCGTATTCTTCCGCGCGCGAGTGCTTGACCGTGCAGCATATCAGTCTGGACGCGCCCTCGCCGTCCGCCGCCATCTTTTTGGCGAGCGTCAGCGCGACCATCTCCAGCGCCTCGTAAAAGACATGGTATTCGCCGTCCTTCCAGTCGATGAGCGCGTTGCCCGCCTCGCCGTTCGCCATGACGACGCAGGTATCGTTGGTCGAGGTATCGCCGTCTACCGAGATGCGGTTAAACGTGCGCGCGACGACCTCTTGAAGCGCGGTGCGCAGCAGCGACGGGTCAATGGCGCAGTCGGTCGTGATATAGCACAGCATGGTGCCCATATTCGGATGAATCATGCCGGAACCCTTTGCGATGCCGCCCATACGGCAGGTCTTGCCGCCGCAGGTAAACTCGACCGCCGCGCTCTTCTCGACCAGATCGGTCGTCATGATGGCGCGGTTTGCCGCCGCGGATGCCGCCGCGTCGCCGCTCAGTCCCGCAGCAAGCGCGTCCATGTGCGCTTCGATGGCCTCTGCATTCAGACGCTGGCCGATGACGCCGGTCGAGCCGACCAGTACAAGCGACTCCTCAATACCGAGCGCCTTGGCCGCCGCCGCCGTCATGCGGTGCGCATTCTCCATGCCCTCCGGCGCGCACGCGTTGGCATTGCCGGAGTTGACGACGATTGCCTGCGCGATGCCGTCCTCCAAGTGCTCCATGCATACATAAATCGGCGCCGCCTTGACACGGTTGTTGGTAAATGTCGCCGCCGTTGACGCCGGACACGCGCTGACGATGAGCGCAAGATCGTCCTTTGTGCTCCCGCTCTTGACGCCTGCGTGGATGGCAGCCGCCCGGAAGCCCTTCGCGGCGCATACGCCGCCTTCTATGATCTTCATGTGATTTCCTCTCTTTATTTCATAAGCCCGGTCGTCTCATCAAAGCCGAGCATCAGATTCATGTTTTGTACCGCAGCGCCGGATGCGCCCTTGCCGAGGTTGTCAAACAGCGCAGTGACGATCGTCTGCTCCTCATGTCCGCACACGATCAGCCGCAGGCTGTCGCGCCCCGCCATTGTGTCGGCATAGATGACCGGCTCGTCGCCGCCGAACGGCGCAACCGTCACCAGCGTCTGTCCCGCATAATATTCCGAGAGCGCCGCATGAACATCCTGTGCAGCCGGCTTGCCGGGCAGCTGCGCGTTATGCAGCATGATGGTCGACGCCATGCCCTTGTAAAAATCACCCAGAATCGGCACGAACACCGGCGCCGCCGCAAGGCCGCACACATGCACCATTTCCGGCAGATGCTTATGCCGGAGCGTCGTGCCGTAGATGCGGTGGGACGCGTGGCGCGGGTCGCGGTTTTCATCCTCATATTCCGCGATCAGCTTTTTGCCGCCGCCGGAATAGCCGGTGAGCGACGAGCAGGTCAGCGGATAATCCGCCGGCACAATGCCCAGCTTGACCAGAGGGTAGACGGAGGAAATAAATCCCGAGGCATGACAGCCGGGATTTGCCACACGCCCCGACGTGCAGATCGCCGCGCGGTGTCCGGCGGAAAGCTCCGGGAAGCCGTAGTCCCAATCCGGATGCGTGCGGTGCGCCGTGGATGCGTCGATAAAGCGCGTGTTCGGGTTGTCGCACAGCGCGACCGCCTCGCGCGCCGCGGCATCCGGCAGGCACAGAAATACAATATCCGCCGCATTGATAAACCTTTTGCGCTCCTGTGTGTCCTTGCGCTTGTCCTCATCAATTAAAATGAGGTCGATATCCGTGCGCCCGCCCAGACGCTCATAAATTTGCAGTCCGGTCGTGCCCTCCTTGCCGTCAATATAGATAACAGGTTTCATCTTTGTCCTCCATCATGTGCGCAGGCCGGCACGCATATCGGTAAGCTGCTCCTCGATATCGGAAAGGAACGTCTCGATCTTACCGATCTGACGGGTGACCTCCTTCGGCGCAGGGCCGCCGATGACCGAACGGCCCTCGACACAGGTCTTGAGGTCGAGCGCGTCATAGACATCCGCGTCAAAATGCGTGGAGATCGACTTGAAATCCTTGAGCGTCATCGTCTCCAGCGTCTCCTCCGAGCGAATACACGTGTTGACCAGACGGCCGACAACCATATATGCATCGCGGAACGGCACGCCCTTCTTGGTCAGGTAATCCGCACAGTCGGTCGCGTTGATAAAGCCACGGCTTGCCGCCTTGCGCATGTTCCTGACACGCAGCGTCATCGTCTCAAACATCGGCGCAAATACCTGCAGACACTGCTTTACGGTATCAATCGCGTCAAAGACGCACTCCTTGTCCTCCTGCATGTCCTTGTTATAGGCGAGCGGCAGCGCCTTCATTGTCGTCAGCAGCGTCTGCAAATCGCCGTATACGCGGCCGGTCTTGCCGCGGATCAGCTCGCATACGTCCGGGTTTTTCTTCTGCGGCATGATGGACGAGCCGGTCGAATAGGCATCGTCCAGCTCGGCAAACCGCCACTCCCACGAGCACCACGAGATGACCTCCTCCGACAGACGAGACAGATGCATCATCATAATGGACAGTGTGCTCATCAGCTCCAGACAGTAGTCGCGGTCGGAAACGCCGTCGAGCGAGTTGTCGGTCAGACGGGCAAAGCCCAGCTGCTCGCGCACGAAATCACGGTCAATCGGATAGGTCGTGGATGCCAGCGCGCCCGAGCCGAGCGGCATCTCATCCATGCGCGCATAGCAGTCGGTCAGGCGGGAGATATCGCGGCGCAGCATGTTGGCATAGGCCATCATATAATGGCCGAACGTGGTCGGCTGCGCGCGCTGCAAATGCGTATAGCCCGGCATGACCGTATCAAGATTTTCCTTTGCCTTCTCGATCAGCACGCGCTCAAACGCGACTGCAAGCTCGGTCAGCTCGCAGATCTCCTTTTTGACATACATACGCATGTCGAGTGCGACCTGATCGTTTCTCGAACGCGCGGTGTGCAGGCGCTTGCCGGTCGCGCCGATGCGGTTGGTGAGCGCAACCTCAATATTCATGTGGATATCCTCATATTCGGGATCGAAAATATCCAGCTCGCCCGCCTCGACCTCCGCAAGAATTTCCTTTAATCCCGCGACGATCTTTTCCGCCTCATGCTCCTCAATAATGCCCTGTCTCCCCAGCATCGTCGCGTGGGCGATCGAGCCTGTAATATCCTCACGATATAACCGTCCGTCAAACTGGATGGATGAATTAAAGTCGTTGACGACGTTATCGGTTTCCTTCTGAAACCGTCCAGCCCAAAGCTTCATGGATTTAAAACTCCTTTTTTATAAAACGTGCAATGGGCGGACACCGTCCGCCCGATTGCAGTATTGGTCAACAATAGAAATTAATTTACTCTACAGTCGGGAACGCGATGCCCTTCTCCTTTTGCAGCGCCGCGTCGTTCATCGCGCGCACCTTGAGCGGCAGACCGTACAGATTGATAAAGCCCTCTGAATCCGCATGGTTGTACGCCTCGTCCGCGTCAAACGTCGCCATCGCCTCGGAATGCAGGCTGTACGGAGAGGTGACGGATGCCGGAATAATATTGCCCTTGTACAGCTTGAGCTTGACATCGCCGGTGACGGTCTTCTGCGTCTCGTCCACAAACGCGCTCATCGCCTTGCGCAGCGGGGTGTACCACTGGCCGTTGTAGACCAGCTCACCAAACTTCATCGCCAGCTGCGCCTTGTAATGCGCGGTTTCCCTATCCAGCGTGATCTCCTCCAGCTTCTTGTGCGCCGCATACATGATCGCGCCGCCCGGTGTCTCATAGACGCCGCGGCTCTTCATGCCGACCAGACGGTTCTCGACGACATCCAGCAGGCCGATGCCGTTTGCGCCGCCCAGCTCGTTGAGCTTTTTGAGCAGTGCGACGGATTCCATCTCCTCGCCGTCCACTGCGGTCGGCACACCCTGCTCAAAATGAATGGTCACATAGGTCGGCTTATCTGGAGCGGCCTCCGGAGATACGCCCATCTCCAGAATGCTGTCGTATTTCGGCTCGTTTGCCGGATCCTCCAGATCCAGGCCCTCATGCGACAGATGCCAGATATTTTTATCCTTGGAGTAGTTGGTCTCACGGTTGATCTTGAGCGGGATGTTATGCGCTTCTGCGTAATCAATTTCCTTATCGCGGCTGTCCAGCTCCCAGAAACGCCACGGTGCAAGCACCTGCATCTCCGGTGCAAACGCCTTGATCGCCAGCTCAAAACGAACCTGATCGTTGCCCTTTCCGGTGCAGCCGTGTACGATGGTGTCCGCACCCTCTGCCTTGGCAATCTCTACGAGGCGGCGTGCAATGATTGGACGTGCAAACGAGGTGCCCAGCAGATAGCCCTCATAATCTGCGCCCGCCTTCATGGTCGGGATGATATAGTCGTCGACAAATTCCTTCGTCAGATCCATGATATACAGCTTGGATGCGCCGGTCTTGAGCGCCTTCTCCTCCAGGCCATCCAGCTCGGTACCCTGTCCGACGTCGCCGGAAACCGCTATTACCTCACAGCCGTAATTTTCCTTCAGCCACGGGATGAGCACGGATGTATCCAAGCCGCCGGAATATGCCAGAACTGCTTTTTTAATCTTCATATCTTTCGTTGCCATGTTGCATAAGCCTCCATTAAAAAGGGCGGTTTGTTTTGTATAAAGCGTAAAATCTGCGTTTTTCGCGGTTAATCGCCCCTGATTTGTCATGAACCTATTATAATCCCCTCTCTGCCGGAATGCAAGAAAAACTTTTAATTATTTTATTAATTGTATTTTTATTCATCTTATCTATTACTCTTTCGAATCCGGAGATGCTGTGCTTTGACATCACGCATCCATTTGACACAAAACGGCGGCCTTTTTCGCAAAACAGTCATATTTTTTTCAAAATCGCTTGCAAAACGGCGCAAGGTCGCCTATGATAGGGATAATACGTAAAGTGAAAATTTATTAAAGAAATTTGGTCGTCTTGCGCAACGCGACACAAGGAGTGTTTGAAATGAAACGTTTGATCTGTTTGCTGCTGTGCATCTGTCTGGCCTGCCCGCTGACAGCCTGCGGTAAGGACAGCGGCAAAAAACGCGGTACGGAAAACCCAAGCGCCGCGGCGCACCAGGCTCTGACGGAAAGCGAAAAGGATACGATGCATCTGAATCTGCTGTTTTCCCTCGTCGGCACGCCGGACACCGGCGTAACCGAGCTGCTGGGCGACGGCGAGGCGCGCTGGAAGGATGAGCGCATCGCATCGCGGGCATTTACCGGCACAATATACGGCACTGCGGTAGCGTTCACTGTCTATTATAATGAATACGTTGACGTCTCCTCCGTTGAGGCGGAATTTGCGCCGTCTGTCTCGGAGGACGACCTCGCGGACAAGATCACTGAGGTGACCGGGCGCAGTCGCTTGGAGGACGGCACATGGCACGCGGATAACGCGCTCGTCTCGCTTGAACGCACGGACGGCTCGGTTATCATGACACTGGAAGCGCACATCTTCGAGGAATCATAATCGCATTTGGCTCAGACGCTGCACCGCAAACGGTGCGGCGTTTTGTACGGCAAATATTTAGATATTTATCAAAATGATATTGACATTCTCTACACCATGTGTTATATTTAGATAAACTTCAAATTGATGATCATCTAAATGAAAAGGAGGCGAGGCACATGTCCTTTCAGCAGACACTCAAGGCGTTGTCTGATCCAACCCGGCGTGCGCTTTTGCAGCTGCTCAAGGCCGGTCCGATGGCCGCAGGTGATCTGGCGGCGCATTTTGACAGCACAGACGCGACCATCTCGCACCATTTGTCCATTTTGAAAAGCGCTGGTCTGGTGGACGCCAGCCGTAAGGGAAAATATATCTATTATGAGCTGAACCTATCTGTATTAGAGGAGGTCATCTCATGGCTTGCATCGCTCAAAGGAGGCGCCGAAACATGAAACACAATCGTTTGACTACGTTGATGTGGCTGCTTGCGTTCATACCCATTATTGTGGCGCTGGCCGCCTATCGCAGCCTTCCCGCACACATTCCGATTCATTGGAATATCAGCGGCACGCCGGACAGCTTTGGCGCGCGCTGGGTCATCGTGCCCCTGTCCGCGATTGGACTGCTCACGACCGCGCTCTCCTATCTGTTCCGCCGTATCGACCCGAAAACCGAAAATTATCAGCGGTTTTCCGCCTCATACACTGCCTTTTTCACCGCGTTCAACGTACTGTTTTTGTGCATGACGTCGATGACAATTTTTGAAGCCCTGCATCCCGGCTCCATCAACGTCCAAATGGCCATCTTGATCGCAATCGGTATCCTATTTGTCATCATCGGCAATATGATGCCGAAGTTCAAATTCAATTACTTTATCGGCATCCGCACGCCATGGACGCTCGCGGATGAGACCGTATGGTACCGCACACATCGTATGAGCGGCGTGCTATGGGTTGTTGGCGGCTTGGTATTCGCAGCCTGTGCCTTTCTGCCGGGTCCAATTGCGTTTGCCGTCTGCATCGCGGATATCGTCGTGCTATGTATCGTGCCGTTCTGCCTGAGCTATTACTGGTATCAGCGGGGCAACCGCTGATTCAGCCTGTCGACAAAGGTCGACAGGCTGTCACCCAAATGCGAGCATTTGGGGGAAGTTATGCAGCCCGGTGCGCGCACTCGCATTCGCTCGCACACTTCCGGGCTGAGATGTGTCATTTTTGACGCGCATGTCGCCAAAAATGACGGGTTTGAAATCCGCTGTCCGCTGAGGCGGACAGCTCACAACGAAATCCCTGCATTATATGTAATGAAATTTCACTTTCTTTACAAACTGTATCAGCGAGGCAACCGCTGATTGGTCTCCACCTTTTTCGATCAAATCACATAATTTTAGGCGTCTTTCACAAAAAATACAACAACTTTTCGGAATTCTTTCACCATTTTATTGAAAAAGTTCTGTGAATATAGTATAATGAAAACGCATAATGGAGTGAGGGAGTATTCCACGCCGCGCAGCGGGTATCCCGATACGGCCTGGAAGACTTGAGAACAACGCAAAAGGAGAACTGAAAGCAATGGTTTCTTGGAAAAATTTCGATGAATTGCAGTCTTATCAGACACTTTCCGGCATGACGAAGCCCGTCGATCTGAAGCAGGCCATGTCGGGCGAGAGCGGCGCGCAGCGCGTTGCCAAATATTCTGTGCCGATGGCAAGCGGCATGGCGTTCAATTTTGCCTCCAGACAGGTTGACGACACCGTCCTGTCTGCGCTGGCACAGCTTGCGGAGGAGGCACAGCTGGTAGACAAGTACGCGGAGCTGTACAACGGCGCGGTCATCAACACCGGTGAAAAGCGACTGGTTCTGCATCAGCTGTGCCGCGGCCAGCTGGGCGATGACGTCATCGCAGACGGTGTCAACAAGCGTGATTTTTACACGGGCCAGCAGGCACGGTTTGCGGAATTCGCAAACAAGGTGCATGCAGGCGAAATCGTCAACGCAGCCGGCGAGAAATTTACGACGGTCGTTCAGATTGGCATCGGCGGCAGCGACCTCGGTCCGCGCGCCATCTATCTGGCGCTGGAAAACTGGGCAAAGACCAACGGAACGCTCAAGATGGATGCGAAGTTCATCAGCAATGTTGACCCGGATGACGCTGCCGCCGTGCTTAACTCCATCGACGTAGCGCATTCGCTGTTTGTCCTGGTCTCCAAATCGGGCACGACGCTGGAAACGCTGACCAACGAGTCCTTTGTCAAGGATGCGCTGGCAAAGCGCGGTCTGGACGCTGCAAACCACATGGTTGCTGTCACCAGCGAGACCTCTCCGCTGGCTAAGAACAGCGGCTATCTCGCAGCGTTCTTCATGGACGATTACATTGGCGGCCGCTATTCCTCCTCGTCCGCAGTCGGCGGCGTGGTTCTGTCGCTGGCATTTGGTCCGGAGATCTTTGCGCGCGTGCTGGCGGGCGCGGCTGCGGCGGATGAGACCGCAAAAAACAAGGATATCATGCAGAACCCGGCGATGCTCGACGCGCTGATCGGCGTATATGAGAGAAACTTCCTCGGCTATCAGAGCACTGCCGTCCTGCCGTATTCGCAGGCGCTCAGCCGCTTCCCTGCGCATCTTCAGCAGCTGGATATGGAATCCAACGGTAAGAGCGTCAACCGCTTTGGCGAGCCGATCAGCTATGTCACCGGCCCGATTATCTTTGGCGAGCCGGGCACCAACGGCCAGCATTCGTTCTATCAGCTGCTGCATCAGGGCATGACCATTGTGCCGCTGCAGTTCGTCGGCTTCAAAAACAGCCAGATCGGCACGGACGTCGTCATCGAGGGCAGCACCAGTCAGGCAAAGCTGTGCGCAAATGTCTCGGCACAGATCATGGCGTTTGCCTGCGGCAAGGACGACGAAAACAAAAACAAGTATTTTGCGGGCGGCAGACCGTCCAGCATCATCATCGGCGACAAGCTGACACCGGAGACGCTTGGCACGCTGCTCGCGCATTTTGAAAACAAGGTCATGTTCCAGGGCTTTGTCTGGAACATCAACAGCTTCGACCAGGAGGGCGTACAGCTCGGTAAGCTGCTGGCAAAAAAGGTTCTGGCGCATGAGACGGACGGCGCACTCAAGGCGTACGCCGACCTGTTGGACATCTAAAGAAAAATCCATCTCCCGTACAGCAAGAGGACGGCCATCTGGTCGTCCTCTTTTATTATGCATTTGCATTCCACGCCAACCTATGGTACGATGAAGGCATACACTGTGCGCGTCGGCGCATGTATTTTATCTGATATGATAGGAGGCGCTTGTATGAAACGCACCCTTTCCCTTCTGGCCGTCCTCGGTCTGCTTGCGCTGACTGGCTGCGGCACGGCTTCGTCTGAACACATCAAGCAGGCGCTGTCCGCTGTCAGCAATACAGCAGAGCAAACGCTCACGGAGCGTATCCAGCAATCCAATGAGCCGGAGACCGTCTTTGAGCAGACTGTCACGCCGCTCTCTATTTATGGAACGCTGGACGAAACGGATAAACAGCTGTATGACGGCATGTACGCTGCCTTTATGCTGCTGGAAGACTATACCTATTACGATTCCTCGCACATCGGTTCCTATTCCGACGATGTCAAGCAGCAGCTGTCGGACATGTGCGATATCATCCTGATCGATCATCCGGAGATCTTCTGGACGGCAGGCGGCTCGACCATCCGTTTTACCCCGCCCAATACCTACCTCTATGAGCCGGAATATCAATATACCCAGCAGGAGATCGACGATCTGACGCAAATGACAAATGACGCCATCGACGAGCTTATCGCATCCGTCACCGCAGAAAGCGATTTTGATAAAGCGCTCTGGGCGTATGAATGGATTATCCGCAACGTCGATTATGACAACAATCTTGCGGCAAATCCCGACGTCACGCCGGACACTGCATCCGCACGCTGCGCCCCCGGTGTCTTTTTATTGCACAGCTCGGTTTGCAGCGGCTATGCCAAGGCATTTCAGCTGCTCATGCAGCGTCTGGATATTCCATGCACCTATGTGACCGGCTATGTGGAAGGCAATCAGTCGCATGCTTGGAATATCGTTATGCTGGACGGCGCGTGCTATCATCTGGACGCCACGTGGGACGACCCCAGCTTTGACGGCGAGGCGGATGCCAGCCCTGCGCGCATCTCGCACCGCTATTTCGGTCTGACCGACGCGGATATCACACAGAACCGCACCATTGACCACCCGGAACGCTATCCCGCATGCACCCAGACGGCGTGCAACTATTTCGTATACACCGGCCGGTATTTTGACACGCTGGACGATGCGGGCATCAGCAGCATTCTGGAAAGCGCATGGAACAGCGGCGCGGCGAGCGCAGAGGTACGCTTTGCCTCCAGACAGCTTCTGGAGGCAGCGGAGGCGCGCTATATTGATAGCGAGGTGATTTTTGACCTCGCGCCCTATCTGAACGGCGCACTGCGCTATAATTTTGATCCGGTTACCCTTGTATTTTCCGTCTATTACGCATAACGTCATACAATCACCGAGCAATGGCAGCCATTTTCCCTGCAGCCTGCTACCAGTAGCTGCGGCGGGGGTGTCAGCGCATGAGATTGCAGGCGCACGCAAAAAATCCCTGCCTCATGGAAGCAGGGATTAAATTGTTTTGCTTACAGCGCAGCCTTTGCCTTTGCAACGAGCGCCTCAAACGCCGGCTTGTCGTTGAGTGCGATATCGGCAAGCATCTTGCGGTTGATGTCGATGCCAGCCTTCTTCAGACCGTTCATAAAACGGCTGTAGTTGATATCATTTGCCTTTGCAGCGGCGGAAATACGGGTAATCCACAGTCTGCGGAAATCTCTCTTCTTTTGCTTACGGCCGATGTATGCATAGCGCAGGGACTTCATTACCGCTTCGTTCGCAGTGCGGAACAGCTTGGACTTTGCGCCAAAATAGCCCTTGGACAGCTTTAGAATCTTCTTTCTTCTCTTGCGCGTCATCATTGCGCCCTTAACTCTTGCCATATTAAAACAATGCCTCCAAATTGATAAATCGTGTTTGTTGAACTGCTCTAGCTTAGCTATACGGCAGCAGGCGCTTTACCTGTGCAACGTTCGTAGCATCTGCGAAGCCTTCCTTTCTCAGGTGTCTGAGACGCTTGGTAGACTTCTTATTCAGGATATGGCGGCGGCCAACGTGCGCGCGCTTGATCTTGCCGGTTTTTGTCATCTTAAAGCGCTTGGATGCGCCGCTGTGAGTCTTGATTTTAGGCATATTGGGTTCTCCTCTCTGATATAGCCATCCGCAGCCGGATGGCACAATATATTAATTGGACTGCTCCGACGTCTTGGCAGACTTGCCGGGCTTTCCTTTGCGTCCGCCCTTTTTGGCGTCCTTTTTCGGTGTGTCCTTTTGCGGAGCCAGAAACATAATCATCTGGCGGCCTTCCAGCTTGGGAGCCTTTTCCACACTGCCGACCTCCGAACAGTTGTCGGCAAACCGGTGCAGCAGATCCAGACCGATCGAAGAATGCGTCACCTCGCGGCCACGGAACCGAACGGATACCTTGACCTTATTGCCATCCTTCAGGAAACGCTTGGCATGGTTGGACTTCACGTTGAAATCATTCACATCGATGCCGGGGCTCAAGCGAATTTCCTTGATCTCCACAACACGCTGATTTTTTCTTGCTTCCTTTTCACGCTTCGCCTGTTCAAAGCGATATTTGCCGTAATCCATCACGCGGCAAACCGGCGGAACCGCATTGGGCGCAATTTTCACAAGGTCAAGATTTCTTTCGGCGGCGGCTTCCTGCGCCTTTGCAATCGGCACGATGCCCAGCTGGTTGCCGTCTGCATCAATCAATCTGACTTCCCTGTCGCGGATCTCTTCG
>CAZEMM010000040.1:0-17090 GCA_964513445.1 uncultured Butyricicoccus sp.
CATAGGAATCATACGGGATGGTGTCGTACATGATTTCGATCATCTTCTCAGACGGCTCGCCGGCACCGACGAACTTCTCCTGGAATACAAACTGACACGGCAGGTTGTACTGCTCCATGAACGGCTTGTAGATGAACTCGTTGGTCAGAACGACGTCTTTCTCGTTCAGCTTGAATTCCTCCGCAAACATGCCAAAGTCTGCACATTTGTAGATGGTCGGTGCGATGATGATTTCTCTCTTGTCGGCCTGAAGGGCCTTGCTAAAAGCATCCATATTAACATCTCCTATAAAAAATTTTCCTGCTAAGGCAGCCATTTCAGACTGGTTGTCCAAAAGAGAACGGAGAAACTCCGTTTCCCTCCCCTCAATTGTACCAAAAGTTGAGCGAAACTTCAACAAAAAGTGATGAATTTACAAGAAAAAATATTGCGCAGCTTTGACAATACCTGCAACCAGCCCAAAATGCTATGGATTTATCTACATTTTATACTAATGTCACCAGTTTGTAAATCATTTTGTGAAAATTTATTGTAGAAAATGTTGAGGATGATACGGTATGCTTTCTATATTTGGTGAAAAGTTCCACAATGAAAAAGGGATCGCCCGCGCGGGCGATCCCAAAGGCTGCCATAGGAGGGGACAGCGTATTCGTTTAATAGCGGCTGAGGAACGCCTTGGTGCGTTCGTTCTGCGTATTGCCAAAAATATCCTCCGGACTGCCCTGCTCGACGATCACGCCGCCGTCCATAAATATGACGCGGTCGGCAACGTCGCGCGCGAACGCCATCTCATGGGTAACAATGACCATGGTCATCTTTTCCTCTGCGAGCTGGCGGATGACCTTGAGGATTTCGCCGGTCAGCTCGGGGTCAAGCGCGGAGGTCGGTTCGTCGAAGAACAGCACGCGCGGATTGAGCGCGAGCGCGCGGGCGATGGCGACGCGCTGCTGCTGGCCGCCGGACAGCTGGCATGGATAGTAGTCGGCGCGGTCGGACAGGTTCATCTTTTCCAGCAGCGCCCGTGCGGTCTGCTCCGCCTCTGCCTGTGACTTGTGCAGCACGCGGACAGGCGCGTCGGTCAGGTTCTTCATAACCGAATAATGTGGGAAGAGGTTAAAATTCTGGAAAACCAGTCCGGCGCACAGCGTAATCTCATGCAGCGTCTTGGTATCGGCATAGACTGCGTGGCCGTTCTCCGTGCGCATCATCTGCTTGCCGCAGATGGTGATTTCACCCTTGTCCGCCGTCTCAAGCTGCGTGAGACAGCGCAGGAACGTGGATTTGCCCGAGCCGGACGGCCCGATGATGGCAACGACCTCGCCCTCATCGACATGCATGGAGATATCGCGCAGGACGGTCAGCGCGTCAAAGCTCTTTTCAATATGATTGGCCTGAATCAGTTTCACGGGGGACCTCCTGTCAATTGTAGTAATCCAGCCTGGTCTCCAGCTTTTTGAACGCGAATTCGACCAGTGCGCTCATGACGAGATAGAAAACGGCGGCTGCGATGTACGGGGTGATGGAGACATTTTTGGCAGCGGTCTTTACGGCAACGTCAAACAGCTGCGGCTGCGCAATGATCTGCGCCAGCGCGGTGTCCTTAACCAGTACCATAAATTCGCTGCCGGTCGGCGGGATGACGCGCTTGATGACCTGCGGCAGGACGATGTGGAAAAAGGTCTGCGTCTTGGTGTAGCCGAGCACCTGTCCCGCTTCATACTGTCCCTTTGGAATGGACTGGATGCCGGAGCGGAAGATTTCGCCGAAGTATGCCGCATAGTTGAGCACAAAGGCGATGATGCAGGCGAGAAAGCGATGCGGCGAGGCGCCGAAGATGAAAAACGGCGCGTACATACAGAACATCAGCTGGAGCATCAGCGGCGTGCCGCGCACGACGAGCTGATAGATGCGGACGATGCCGCTGAGCGCACGAAAATGCGAGGTGCGCGCGAGCGCGACCACAAAGCCCAGCGGCACGGAAAACAGCACGGTCAGAACAAAAATCTGAATGACCTGCCACGAGCCCTCCAGCATATTGGGGATCATCGCGGAAAATGCCTCCCAATGCATGCCGGTGAGATTTTCAATAAACGACATGAAGCAACCTCCTGTTTCTCTTTTTGAAAGGAAAAAGGGGGCTGCCCGATGCGGACAGCCCCAGACCGTTTAATTCGATAAAGCGGCTTACTCTACGATGGTCGTGTCCGAGCCGAACCACTTGGTTGCGATCTCGCCCAGCGTGCCGTCCGCCTTGAGCTCACGCAGCGCGTCGTTGACCGCCTCGGTCAGCGCGATATCCTGCTTGCGGAAGCCGATGATGTAATTTTCTGCATACAGGAAGTCGTCCAAGACAACATAATCCTTGCCGTTCTGCTCGATCAGGTAGTTTGCAACGACGTCGTCCATCAGAACCGCGTCGGAGGACATCGTGTCGAGGTCAAGCAGCGCGGTCAGGTTGTCGTCAAAGCTGTTGACGTTTGCGACCATATCCTTGAGCGCAGAGCCTTCCTCGGAATCCAGCGCTTCCTCCGCAGTGGAGCCGGACTGCAGCGCCAGTATCTTGCCGTTCATGTCGTCGATCGTCTTGATGGAATCATCCGGACGAACAACCAGCGCCATGTGGTTTTCCATATACGGGATGGACAGGCTCATGCTCTCGTTGCGCTCCTCGCTGTACGAAAGGCCGTTCCAGATACAGTCGATGTTCTTCGCGTTCAGCTCGATCTCCTTGGATTCCCAGTCGACCGGCTGCAGGGTCAGCGTGACGCCCAGCTTGTCGCATACTGCCTGTGCCACGTCGATGTCAAAGCCGACGATCTCATTGTTGTCATCGCGGTAGCCCATCGGCGGGAACGAGTCGTCCAGACCGAGGATGAGCTCTCCCTTGTCCAGAATGTAGTTCAGGGAGTCATCTGTAGCAGCCGCACCCGAGCCGGTATCGGCAACCGCAGCGGAGCCGGTATCCGTTGTTTCTGCGGTGGAATCCGACGTGCTTGAGCTGCCGCAGCCGGCAAGCAGGCAGACAGACATCGTCGCAGCGGCTGCGAGAGCCAACAGTCTCTTCAATTTCATGGTTTCATTACCTCTCTTATCTTACTTTATTATTGCGCATCAGGGAAACGCCCGCCGATGCCGCATTACATGTTACTATTCTATCATTTTAGCAGAATAAATCAATAGCATGGCGATAGAAAATTTCGTAAACGCTGTAAATTCCGCACATCAGATGCTATAATAAGGGAACAAGACTTGCAGAAAACAGGTGAAGGTATGAAATTTTTGCGTGCGCAGGCACACTTTGGCATGCTGGATGGACGGGAGATTACGTTCCATGACGGTCTGAATATTTTCTGCCTGCCCAATGAGGGCGGCAAATCGACGCTGTGCAGCTTCCTGCGCGTAATGTTGTACGGGTTGAGCGGCAGGCGGGACGGCAAGAACCAGCTGTCCGACAAAACCAAATATCGCCCGCTGGACGGCAGCCCGATGAGCGGTGTGCTGGAACTGGAATGGCACGGAAAGAACATCGTCATCAGCCGGCAGAGCGGAAAAGGCGCGCCGATGCAGCAGTTTTCCGCGCATGATGCGCAGACCGGCGCCCTATGCGCCAGCCTGACGGCAAGGGACTGCGGCAAAACGCTCACCGGTGTGGGAGAGGAGGGCTTTCGCTCGACCGCGTTTGTGGATGGGCAGGAGCAGGCGGTGTCTGCAAAGGAGCTGGGCGAACGTATGCTGTCGATGAGCGCGACGGGCGACCGCTCGATGACATATGAAAACGCAATGCACCAGCTCGACCAGTGGAAGCACACGCTGTATGGCGGCAAACACGGGCGGTTTGCGCAGGTCGAAGCGGACATCGCGCGGGCGGAGCAGGCATTGGATCGGCTGGATGCGCTGCAGGAGGAAAACGATGCGTGTGACCGCCAGCTGGCGGACAATGAGCAGCAGCTGCTGCAAATTGAGATGGAGGAGCAGCAGCTCCGGCAGGACGTCGAGCAGCTGCGTGAGCAGGAGCAGGAGCGTGCGCGCAAGCAGCGGCTCGCCGAGGATGCGCACCGCGCTGCGGAGGAATACCGGCAGGCGCGGCAGGAGCTGGAGGACGCCATCGGACAGGACGCGGCGGAGGACAGGCGCGGAAGGCTGTTGCCCGTCATCGGTCTTGCGCTTGCGGCGGTGATCGTATGGATCATGCGCGTTCCGATCGGGGCGGTGATTTTACTGTCGCTTGCGGCGGTGATTTTGATTGTCGACTGTGTGGGTCGGTTTTTGGAGACCAATGCGCAGGCGAACCGCGCGGAGGAGATGTACGGCGAATCGGTTGACCGGGCGCGCAGGCGATTTTTCGACCAAATGGCGCGCCTTGCGCCGGAACTGTCCGCCGATGACGAGGATCAGCTGTGGGAGTATCTGGAGCACTTTGAGGTCGAGCAGCCCGACGGATATAAAAGCGATATGGAGGCACGGCTGAGCGAGGCGCAGGTGCGCATGGGACAGCTTCGGCAGACGACGCAGACGCTGCGCGAGACACTCGCGAAAAACCGCGGCAAGGAGGAGGAGATCGGTGCGCGCGCAACGCTGCTCTCCCAGCTCGACCGCTGGCGGGAGGAGCGCGAAAATATTTTGTGGCAGGTAGATGCCATCGGTATGGCCAAGCAGTCGCTGCTCGAGGCGAATGCGGAGCTGACCGGACGCATCTCGCCGCACATCAACGCGCTGGCGCAAGAATACATGCGCAAGCTGACCGGCGGACGGTACACGGCGATGCAGCTGTATACCGATCTGGAGGCGGTTTGCAGTAGGAGCGGCAGTGCGGTGCAGATGGATCGGCTGCGGCTATCGACGGGTACGCGCGATCAGCTGTATCTTGCGCTGCGGCTTGCCGTGTGCCGCGTGCTGCTGGATGATGCGGAGGAGAGCGTGCCGCTGATTATGGATGACCCGTTTGTCAATTATGATGAGGAGCGCACGGCGAACGCCATGCAGCTGCTGCGGGAGATCGCGCGCGAGCGGCAGGTTATTCTGCTGACCTGCCGGCGGCTGGATGGATAACAAGATGGGCTATCATATAAAAAAAGAGTACCCTGCTGCCGCAGAGCGCTCCGGCCTGTAGAAAAAGTGAAATCGCATAGCATTTGGTTCAGTCTGTAGAAAAACCCTAATCTCTCACGCGGGGATTAGGGTTTTGCTGCGCTTCGGGAAACACCGCACAAAGAACCTTTGGAAAGATTGGCAGGCTTTTTGATGCTCCCGCGCCTGTTCTCATGTTGCCGCAGAAAAAACAGCCTTCCGGCGCAATTGCGGTCGAAAGGCTGTGATGCTATGCAGATTTTTTCATATGCAGCAGCTGCACGAGCAGAAAGACGCCCGCCGCGAAATACGCCCACAGTCGGATGGTATTGCCCACCGTCAGCAGCTCCGTGCCGCCCAGTATCATGCTCGCCAGCGTGCCAAGCACATGCACCGCCGTCAGATAAACCGCGATACCGGCCGCTGCCGCAAACTGCGCGGAGTTGCCTCGATTCGCGGAAAACAAAAAGCCCGCCATGCTGTAAAAAGCCGCCATCAGCGCGATGATGAGCAGCAGCGCATAGCTGTAATCCGACGTCACCGGATTGCCGCTGTTCTCATGATAGGTCAGAATCAGATCCAGCCCGCACCAGAACATCGGCACGGTCGCAAACAGGCCGACGCGCCGCGTCGCCTTCTTCTCTTTTGCCTGCCAGAGCGAAAGCGCGAGTATGACGGCGCCGCTGACCAGACACAGCGCCCACATCAGCGCCATTATGCCGATCATCGGTCCGCTGACCGATACATATTCGTTCGTCTGCTCCATGATCTGCCGCGGCAGCAGCAGCAGCCCCGCGCCGCCCGCGAGCGCGCACAGCACGCCGCACAGCATACCGGCCACGCCGCCGATACCGGACAGCCCGCCAAACACCTGTTCAAAGCTGCGCTGACCTGCCGCAGGATACCACTGCCTGCTGAGCAGCACAGCCAGCACGATGACAGCGGCTGTCAGCACGATGACCGCCACGGAGGGCGGGTAACCTGCAACCGGCAGGCCGCTCTCCGGCTCATAGCCCCTCAGCAGGCTGACCGCACGCAGCAGCGCGCCGGCAGCGCTTGCTGCCAAAAGGAAGAATATATATACCGTTTGCTTCATTAAAATGCCTTGCTTTCCGCGAAATTTACGCATTGCGTCCACAGCACTTTTTATATTTCTTGCCGCTTCCGCACGGACACGGGTCGTTGCGCCCCGGCTTCTTGACCGCCTTCTGCGGCGTCTTTTTTACCGTCTGGTCGCCCGAGGTGCCCGTTTCCTGCGCGACCTTTTCGCGCTTGGGCGGCTCCTGCACGCGCACGCGAGCCGTGTACATCATGCGCACCGTGTCCTCACGGATGACAGCGATCATCTCATCGTACATATCGGAGCCTTCGCGCTTGTATTCGACGACCGGATCGTGCTGCGCAAACGCGCGCAGACGGATACCATTTCGCAGCTCGGTCATCGCGTCGATGTGATCCATCCACTTCTCGTCGACGTTGCGCAGCAGCACGACGCGCTCCAGCTCACGCATGATGTTCGAGGTCAGCTCCTCCTCGCGTTTCTCGTAGACAGCGTGCGCCAGATCGGTGATCTCGTTGGTCAGCGCCTCCGGAGACAGATCGTTCAGCTCATCGGTCGTATACTGCAAATCGTCCGGTTTCAGGAACTGACCGATGAAATGGCGTCGGATATTTTCGATATCCTCCGGCTCGACGTACGGCTTTTCGCCCAGCACGCCGCGCACTGTCGTCTCGATAACGCTGTCTACCATGTTCAGGATAGAATCCTTAAGATCGCGTCCCTCCAGCACGTCGCGGCGCTGCTTATAGATGACCTCGCGCTGCGTATTGAGCACGTCGTCATATTGCAGAACGTTTTTGCGAATCGCAAAGTTGCGTGATTCTACCTTTTTCTGTGCGCTCTCGATGGCGCCGGACAGCATCTTCTGATCAATTGGCGTCTCGTCGTCCATGCCGATCTTGTCCAGCATGCCAATGACGCGCTCCGAACCGAACAGGCGCATCAGATCATCCTCCATCGAGATGAAGAAATTGGATTCGCCCGGATCGCCCTGACGACCGGAACGACCGCGCAGCTGGTTGTCGATACGACGCGATTCATGGCGTTCCGTGCCCAAAATGCACAGGCCGCCTGCCGCGCGTACCTTTTCGGCGTCCGCATCCGTCGTCTGCTTAAATGCCTCGTACTTCTGCTCAAATTCCGCTCTCGCCTTCAGGACTTCCGGATCCTCCGTGTCCGCGTGGCCGTTTGCTTCAGCGATAATCGCCTCGTCATAGCCCTGCTTGCGCAGCGCGTCAATCGCCATGTACTCCGGATTGCCGCCCAGCACGATATCCGTGCCACGGCCCGCCATGTTGGTCGCAATCGTGACCGCACCCAGACGGCCCGCCTGCGCGACGATCTCCGCTTCCTTTTCATGGAACTTCGCATTGAGCACGTTATGTGCAATGCCCTCCTTTTTCAGCATTTTGGAGAGCAGCTCACTCTTGTCAATGGACACCGTGCCGACCAGAATCGGCTGTCCCTTTTGATGGCATTCCTTGATCTTCGCAATCGTCGCGCGGAATTTGCCCATTTCCGTGCGGTATACGCAGTCGGGGTTGTCAATACGCGCGATCGGGCGGTTGGTCGGAATTTCAATGACATCCAGACGATAAATCTCGCGGAATTCCTCCTCCTCGGTCAGCGCGGTACCCGTCATGCCGGACAGCTTGCCGTACAGGCGGAAGTAGTTCTGGAATGTAATGGTGGCGAGCGTCTTATTTTCACGCTGCACCTGTACATGCTCCTTCGCCTCGATGGCCTGGTGCAGTCCCTCGGAATAGCGGCGGCCGAACATCAGGCGGCCGGTAAATTCATCGACGATAATGATCTCATTATTACGCACGACATAATCGACGTCGCGGTGCATAATGCCATGCGCGCGCAGCGCCTGATTGATATGATGGGCCAGCGTGGAATTGTCCGGATCCGCCAGATTGTCGACATTGAAGTACTGCTCCGCCTTCTTTTCGCCGTTTGTCGACAGCACTGCGGTCTTTGCCTTTTCATCCACGACATAATCCGCGTTGATCTGCGCCAGAATCGCGCGGTCCTCGTCGGTCAGCGGGGCGGCCTTGCCGGGATTGGCACGGCGCTCCGCCTCCTCCTGCCGCAGGCGTTCCGCCTCCGTGTCCAGATCCAGCTTGTCATCTGTTTCCTTGATGCGGTAGCAGGTCAGGCGCGAGACAAAGCTTTCCGCCTGCTGGTACAGATCGGTGGATTTGTCGCCGCGTCCCGAGATAATCAGCGGGGTGCGCGCCTCATCGACGAGAATCGAGTCGACCTCATCGACGATGGCGAACGGGTGGCCGCGCTGCACGATATTCTGCTGATAGATCGCCATATTGTCGCGCAGATAATCAAAGCCAAACTCGTTGTTTGTGCCGTAGGTAATATCCGCCTGGTACATCGCCTTGCGGGCGTTCGGCGGGACGTCATGGATAACCAGACCGACGGTCAGGCCGAGAAACCGGTAGACCTTGCCCATCCATTCGCTGTCGCGCTTTGCCAGATAATCGTTGACCGTGACGATGTGTACGCCGCGTCCGGTCAGCGCGTTCAGATAGGCCGGAAGCGTCGCGACTAGCGTCTTGCCCTCGCCGGTCTTCATCTCCGCGATGCGTCCCTGATGCAGCACAATGCCGCCGATGATCTGCACGCGGTAATGTCGCATACCGAGCACACGGCCGGCCGCCTCGCGCACCGTGGCAAAAGCCTCCGGCAGCAGGTCGTCCAGCGTCTCGCCGTCCTGATAGCGCTTTTTGAATTCATCTGTCTTCGCACGCAGCTGCGCGTTTGTCAGCTTTTTGAAATCCTCCTCCAGTGCGTCGACCTTATCGGCGACGGGGTAGATTTTTTTCAGCTCATGGTCGCTGTGTGTGCCAAATAATTTTTCTAAAAAACGAGCCATTCGTCCTTGTTCCTCTCCGATTGTAGTCGCCGGCGCGCGCTTCCGCCGCGCCGCATAATCACTCAATTTGCATTATAACACAAAACCGCGCGGAGAAAAACCAATTTTTTGTGAACAGACCGGTTTTTAGGCTGTCATTCAAAAAATTCTTTACTTCCTGCGCGTGGTTTATTATAATGTAGTGTACTATCATGTATCGTCAAGAACAGAAATTTATCATCCGGCGGCG
This sequence comes from uncultured Butyricicoccus sp., assembly GCA_964513445.1. Classification (GTDB taxonomy): domain Bacteria; phylum Bacillota; class Clostridia; order Oscillospirales; family Butyricicoccaceae; genus Butyricicoccus_A. The sequence continues at coordinate 9,250 of CAZEMM010000040.1, forward strand.
CGTCCCATCGCCTGATACGCCGCCATATCCATTGATCACGTAAGGAGAATCAACGTTGGCACTCATTGAATTTGAAGAATACAAGCAGAAGCTGCACGGGCTGGAGCCGACCATTGCCGAGCTGGGGCAGGCCTATGACCTCGAGCGCACCGCAGAGGAGATTGAGGAGCTGGAAAACCGCGCGAGCGAGCCGGGCTTCTGGGATAACATGGAACAGTCCCAAAGGATTTTGCAGCGCACCAAGGCGCTCAAGGACAAGCTGGAGGGCTACCAGAGCCTGTGCGCACAGCATGAGGACCTGCTGACGCTGTGCGAGCTTGCCATTGAAGCGGATGATGCGTCCATGCTGGACGAGCTGCGCGAGGGCTATGAGGCACTGGCGGACGAGCTGGACCGCCGCAAGCTGGCGACGCTGCTGCTGGGCGAATACGACGCGAATAACGCCATCCTCTCGTTCCACGCGGGCGCGGGCGGCACGGAGGCACAGGACTGGTGCGAGATGCTCTACCGCATGTACACGCGCTGGGCGGAGCGTCACGGCTTTAGCTACAAGCTGATGGATTATCTGGAGGGCGATGACGCTGGCCTGAAATCCGCATCCATTTTAATCGAGGGCGAAAACGCCTACGGCTTCCTCAAGAGCGAATCCGGCGTGCACCGTCTGGTCCGCATCTCGCCGTTTGACTCGTCCGGCCGCCGCCATACCTCGTTCTCCGCTGTTGAGGTCATGCCGGAGATTGACGACGACGTTGAGGTTGACATCCGTCCGGAGGATATCGACATGCAGGTATACCGCTCGTCCGGCGCGGGCGGTCAGCACATCAACAAGACCTCGTCCGCCGTGCGCCTCATCCACAAGCCGACCGGCATTGTCGTCAACTGCCAGACCGAGCGCAGCCAGTTCCAGAACCGCGACAATTGTATGAAAATGCTGCGCGCCAAGCTGGTGGAGATCAAGGAGCGCGAGCATCTGGACAAGATTTCCGACATCAAGGGCGACCAGAAGAAGATCGAATGGGGCAGCCAGATCCGCTCCTATGTCTTTATGCCGTACACGCTGGCAAAAGACACGCGCACCGGCTTTGAAAACAGTAACATCGACGCGGTTATGGACGGCGACATCGACGGCTTTATCAACGCCTATCTGACCGCGCAGGCAACCGGCGGGCTGGAGACCAAATAACGATGTACTGCGTTCGCCGCGCGTCCTGCCGCGTGTATATTTAAGTTGGGCTGAAAACCGTATATATCCTTCACTTTTTCACATACTAAAAGCGCCTTGGACATCCGAGGCGCTTTTACATTTGCGATGCAAAGGGAGGACGAGCATGCGTAAGCAGGTCAAATGTCTGGTCATTGGCGCCTGCGCGGGCGCGGCAAACGGTTTTTTCGGCGCGGGCGGCGGCCTGTTTCTTGTGCCGCTGCTCACCGGCTGGCTGCATCTGCCGCAAAAGACCGCATTTGCGACCTCCGTCGCAGTTATCGCGCCGCTGTGCGCGGTCAGCGCGGTCATTTATTTCCGGCACGGCGGCATTGATTTCGGCTTTGCCGTGCCCTATCTGATCGGCGGTGCGGCCGGCGGCGTCATCTCCGGCCTGACCTTTTCCAGGGTATCCGTGCCGCTGCTGCGCAAGGCGTTTGCGCTGCTGCTGCTGTGGGGCGGCGTGCGCGCGGTGCTGCTGCTATGATGGGGCTGCTTGTGGGCGCGGCGACCGGCGTGCTGTCCGGCTATGGCATCGGCGGCGGCTCGCTGCTCATTTTGTGGCTGACCGCCGTGCAGCAGCTCCAGCCGTTTGCCGCGGCGGGCATCAATCTGGTGTATTTCCTCTGCTGCGCGCCCACGGCGCTGCTGTCACATTTCCGGCACCACCGTGTCGACATCCCGGCCGTGCTGTGGTGTGCGCTTGCCGGATGCATCGCCGCTCCGCTCGCCTCCAGCGCCGCCGCAGCGGTCTCCGCCGATTGGCTGCGCCGCGGCTTTGGCGTCCTGCTGCTCATTTTGGGCGGAAAAGAGCTGTTCTCCGGCAGGAAACATTAAAACTGCTTTGGCGGAAAGCCACGCATCATATCCTCGAGATAATCTGCTATCACGATTGCATTATCTGCATTCCAGCCATCCAGCCTCCTGACAAGAAAATCAAAGATATCCTGTGCGGTCGCATTCGGTTTGTCCCGCGCCAAGTCCTGTCAACTCTCGCGCAGCAGCGGGTTTGCCGACGTCAAATCCGCGCGGTACTGCCGGACAATTGCGCATTCTACCTCCTGCTCACACATCTGATTGCGCGCTGCAATTTCATCAAATAGATGCTTGGCAATATAATTGATGTACATGTGTATTTCTTCCTCCATAATGTTAATTGTATAAGTAAATAACTTATATTCTTCATTATAGTACATTGTGCAGATCGATACAATATCTGTAAGGAGAATATTTATGTACATGAAGGATATTGATTACACTGCCATCGGAACGCGCATCCGTGCGGCGCGGCTAAACGCACATCTGACGCAGGAACAATTGGCGGAGCTTGTGGATTTTTCTATCACCCATATCAGCAATATCGAGACCGGAAACACCAAGCTGAGCCTGCCTGCGCTGCTGAACATTGCCAATCACCTGCATGTGACGGCGGACACACTGCTGTGCGATTCGCTGGACTACAGCACAAAGACCTATTCGCGCGAGGCGCAAGACGTCCTGTCCGACTGCTCTACTGCGGAAATCCGCGCACTGGTCGATATTCTTAAGTCGTCCAAGCAGTCGATCCGCAGCCATCTCGAAACGCATTCCCAAGAATAAAGCAAGCGCACAGCCGGCCGGCTGTGCGCTTGTTGTATGGGTGCGGGCAAAGCCTGCGCTTTGCCCGCACTTTGAGAAGTAACCGCGCAAATGCGGTATTGGGAGATGGAGACTAAGTACAAAACCGTACCGAGGGGTTTCAACGAAATCCCTGCTGTTCGGATGTTTCGCCTGCTATTACAGTTTGCGAAAAAATCATCTGGAACGATTACATATAATCCGCTACGTTGTCGGCGGTTACCGGCTCAAACGGTACCCAGATCATGGAATCGCTGTAGGATTCGCCGGAATCGTCCAGCTCAAAGTCGGTGCCTTCATTGACCGGGTTGCCTTCGATCATATTGATGCAGGCAAGAACCGAGCCTTCGCCCTGGCCAACCGGGTTCTGATAAACCGTCATCGCCAGAGTTCCGGCGACAATCGCATCCGCGCCGACATCGGTGCAGTCGACGCCGCAGATCGGGAAGTCGATCTCTCTGCCGGCATTCTCGCACGCTTCTACCGCGCCCAGCGCCATCTCATCGTTATTCGAGATGATGCAGTCAAAATCGATGCCGCCGGACAGTACCGTACCGATTCGATCCAGCGCCTCTGCACGATCCCACTCGCATGCGAGCGGCTCGATCGCTGCGGTTGCAGTGATGCCGTTCTCCTCAAGATACTCTATAACGCCTGCGGAACGATTGGTGGTGGAGACCTGACCCAAGACGCCCTGGAGCAAGATATACTTGATCTCGGTCTTGCCCTGCTCCTTGAAGTAGTTTAACAGATACTCGCCCTGGAAGCGGCCGGCGTCGATTTCATTCGATCCGCAGAACGCAACGTTTTCCGGATCCAGTACATGCAGATCGCTCGGCAAACGGTTTACAAAGACCAGCGGCGTATCTCCGGCAGCGTCGACCAGCGACTGTGCCGCCTCCGAGTCAACCGGATTGGCGATGATCGCAGCGACACCGCCGTTGACTGCAGTTTCAATAAACTGAATCTGCTTGGATGCGTCATTCTGCGCGTCCTGTGCAACTACGGTGTATCCATACTTTTCACCCGCGGCAGACGCAGCTTCCTCTACCGTAGACAAAAACTGATCGCGCGTAGCCATAATCAGCGTAATCTCGCCGTTGCTGCCGCTCGAGGTGGAGGCAGCTGAGCCCGCTCCGTCATCGGCAGCAGTATCTCCGCTGCCGCCGCAGCCTGCCATCATGCCGGCGCACAGTGCGCCTGCCAACAGCATTGCCATTGTTCGTTTTAGCTTCATTTGATTTCTCCTTTTCTTCTTTTTTTGATTTTCCAAAAGAGTTTCGTTACAGAGCAGCGTTCCCAATCGCCGCTCTGTAATCCCCTTTGTCCGGAATGTGGATTTGAATTGAAGAGAACTTAAGAAACTGTATGTAAGCAGCAAAAAATTTGCTGTTTACGTTAAAATTTATCGTGCAAAGATATCAAAGCTCTTCCGCATCGGCTCTGTGATGCTCCGTGCGCCGATCGAATTCTTCCGGATGATCTTTCCGGTGCGGGCGCCGTCGCAGGTCGCCCGCTCCGGGAAGCCCTGCGGATGGAGAGCTGGTATGCTCAGTCAAACGGTACCCATACTGCGCCGTTGTCCGCCGACTCGACGCACTTTTCAATCCACTTGACGCCCTGTGCGCCGGCTTCGATATCCGGATACCAGAAATCGCCATATTCCTTTATCTGCTCTTCCGTTCCGTTGTTGACCGCATCCATAGCGACCGCAAAACGGCGGTACAGGTTTGCCCATGCGTCAAACAAACCCTCTGCGTGGCCGCCGCCGATGCGGTCCTCAACCGTGGCATACGGGTACAGATAGCCTGCGCCGCGCTCAAGGATGCGGCGCGGTTCGCCCTCGATCTCGTAGGTCATCTGATTCGGTCGCTCGTCGTCCCACTCAATGGATGCCTTCGAGCCGACAACGCGGATGACATGGTCATGGCGCGCGCCGCAGTTGATGGAGCTGGACCAGACATAAACCTTCGCGCCTTCTTGAATGTGTTCCGCGCCCTTGAGCTTCATGATAGTGAACGCGTTGTCCTCCAGCTGACGGCCCTCGACAAACGAATCCTTTGTGCACATCAGCGAGTCAATCTTCATATTCGGCATCATCGCCTCGATAATGAACAGCGGATGCGTGCCGACATCGCCCAGCGCAAACGACGGGCCCGCCTTGCTCGGGTCAAAGCGCCACTTTGCCGACGGAACGGTTTCCTCGATCTTGTAGTTGTAGCCGCCGAACGCAAACGACATGTTGATGACGCGGATGTCGCCCAGATCGCCGTTGCGGATCATCTGGCGCGCCTGCTGAATCATTTGATGGCCGGAATAGCCGTAGGTCACACCGACGACACGGTTCTGCTTCTTTGCCAGCGCAACCAGCTCCTCCGCCTGCTCCGAGGTAAAGCACAGCGGCTTCTCGCAGACAACATGCAGACCGGCTTCCAGCGCCGCCTTGCAGACGGTGTAGTGCATACCGTTCGGCGTCGCGATGGATACCGCCTCGATGCCGTCCTCGCGCTTTGCCTCCTGCTCAAACATCGTCTTATAATCCGCATAGCAGCGGTCAGGCGCAACGCCCAGCTCCGCCGCGAACGCCATGCCGCGCTCCGGATTGATGTCAAATGCGCCTGCAACCAGCTGGAAATTGTTGTCGCGCAGCGCGGCGGAACGATGGATGTAGCCGATCTGGCTGCCCTTGCCGCCGCCTACCATTGCCCAGCGAATCGGATGATCCAAAACCTTAGAACCGTTAATCATATAAATTTTCCTCTCAAATTAGTTTTTTCATTTATGATGGATAGAGTTTTACAATTAAATTTTATAGCCGACCGATTTCAGGTAATCCACGCTCTGCTTGACATCGCGCAGCGAGGTGTCGGAATTGCGCGGGTCGCGCTCCTGTTCGATCGTGATGTAGCCGCTGTAGCCGATGTCCTCCAGCGCCTGCTTGATGCCCGGATAATCCAGCGAGCCGCTTCCGATCGGGCACATCGCGCCCTTGCCGCACGCGTCAAAGAAGCGGATGTGCTCACCCAGCACCTGCTTGTAAATCGTGTCGTTGACATCCTTAAAATGGACATAATCCAGCTTGTCCGCATATTTTTTCAGATAGGTCACCGGATCCATGTGCGAATAATACAGATGGCCGGTGTCCAGGCACAGACCCGCGACATCATAGGGGATATCGCGTGCCACCGCGGCAATCTCGTCCTCGAACTCGATATAACCGCCCGCGTGCGGATGAATGACCGGACGCACGCCCCAGCGGTTGGACCGCTCGCACACCGCGCGCACATTGCCCATAAACGCCGCCCATTCGTCCGGGGACAGACGCGGCGCAGTATCCGGATGTCCCGCCGCATAATCGCGCTCGTCATGGCCCCAGTCCATCACGGTCAGATATGGTGTCGGCCACCGTTGTCCTTCATGCACCGGGAGCTTTGGCAGCTTCGGATCGGTGATCAGCCGGCAGATATCATCCACCGCGTCCAATACGCTTGGCTGGTTTTTTGGGTCGAGCAGATCATGGAAAATGGTTCCCACGACAATCGCCAGACCGTTTTTCTCCAGCTCCGCGCCAACCGCATCGACATCAATCGGCAGATAGCCATATGGCCCCAGCTCGATGGCGCGATAGCCCGCCTGGCTTGCCTCGGACAGCACGCGCTGCCATGGCGGCAGGTACGGATTTTTCGGGTCGTCTACTCCCCAGCAGCACGGCGCCCCACAAATGTTCATGCTCATATCATACACGCTTCCTTTCTGACATCCCATCTTGATTCATACAGTTTCTTGTAATCACATGAGGTTCCTAAAAACAACATCGTTTTACAAATCCTTCAGTATTTTGTTTGATTTGACGATTTGTTTTGTTTGTGTTATGCTTTTATTATATAAAATTTGCAGTTCTTTGCCTCAATTATCCTGTTTGACCGCACATTTTTTTTCGGGCAAAACTGCACAAATTTCAAGACTGCTTTTTTGGATACTACACAATCTTGTACTCGATGACAGAAAGGGATCCCCTATGCAGGCATTTTTGGAGAAAATCGAACAGGTATTTGAGGGTGAGCGGTTTCCCGTGCTGGTCTACGCAAACCGCCAGAACTACGGACAGCAAAAGCACGACCGCCCCATGCACGGACATGACACGCTGTGCGAGCTGCTGCTGTGCTACCGCGGCTTTGGCAGATACAATGTGGACGCGCGCAGCTATCCGGTGCAGCAGGGCGACCTCATCTATTACAACGCGGGCGAGCTGCACGAGGTCGTGTCCAGCTACGATACGGAGATCGGCACCTATTGCTTTGGCTTTTCAAATGTGCATCTGCATGGATTGCCGCCGCATCATTTCATCCCGTCTGACAGCCCGCATGTACGCGCGTCCGGCACCCAGTTCCGCTTTCTCAGCGATCTGGCAGACCAGATTCTCGAGCGCTTTGACCGCAATGAGCGGGATCAGCTGAGCGTACAGCTGCTCGGTATCTCGCTGCTGCTGATGGCGGCGCAGCTTCCGGCGGGGCTGGCGGCGCAGCCGTTTTCCGACAGCGCATCCGAGCTGACCGAACGCATTCGCCAATATATTGACACGCACTATACCGAGCCGATTCAGCTGGAGGACATCGCCCGCGAAATGCAGTGCAGCGTGCCGCACGTCGCACATACCTTCAAAAAAGTGACCGGCTATTCTCCCATCCAATATGTCATCCGCCGGCGTATCGGCATGGCGCAGACGCTGCTCATCTCAAGCGATCTGTCCGCAACGCGCATCGCAACGATGGTTGGCTATGACAACACCAATTATTTTCACGCTATATTTACCAAGGTTGTCGGCATAACGCCGATCCGCTATCGAAAAAACTATCTGGAATCGCTGCGCGGCAACCGAAATCAGCTGTAAGCGCGCAAAAAAAACCCCGCTGGTGCTTTCTGATATGCTCCCCCTATGAGAGACAGTGAAAGAATAAAAAGCACTGCCAAACATAGGAGGAGCATTGTCATGCCGCGAAAACAAAAGATAGCAGCAGAGGAA
>CAZEMM010000041.1:0-17014 GCA_964513445.1 uncultured Butyricicoccus sp.
GGAATTTCAATCCACGCACCCCGCGAGGGGTGCGACGCAAAGGTCCCCGCAAAATTCCTACTGGCCCCGATTTCAATCCACGCACCCCGCGAGGGGTGCGACGTTCGTATGGCCTACGCAACATACGAGTATTACACATTTCAATCCACGCACCCCGCGAGGGGTGCGACGACACAGACTTGCATATCACGGTAGACTATGGAATTTCAATCCACGCACCCCGCGAGGGGTGCGACTATTCTACCGGCGCTATATTCTGGGGTTATGGGTATTTCAATCCACGCACCCCGCGAGGGGTGCGACCTGGATGGCCGCAAGGTCGTGCTTGTAGCTGTAATTTCAATCCACGCACCCCGCGAGGGGTGCGACGGCCCCACTCGAGCGCCTTGCTCAGGACGTTGGAATTTCAATCCACGCACCCCGCGAGGGGTGCGACGGACCGGCGCCATGACGTCCATCAAAAAATTGATATTTCAATCCACGCACCCCGCGAGGGGTGCGACAGCAAAAACAAACAAAATTCGCTTTCATATTTGTCTGTTTCTAACAATTATCATACTTGATTGCGACATAATTGTCAATCAATTCCCTATAGTCTGTTATGCTTTCATTCCTATTGCGGTGCGAAGATGCCGCAATTATCTGTTCACTTGCTTTTCGCACATTATAAAATAAACAGCCCCTCTGAATCATATCCTGGCTTGATTCCAAAGTGTTCAATTCTGGAATGAAAATTATTGCCTAAATTATAAAATCGCAGGCTGTCCTTCTCTTCATCCATAATACTGCATAGCTTTGCTTGTAAACTGCGATATTGTGCGGCGTCTATGTTACATTCAAACACCGAATTTTGAACGCGCTGTCCATAATTTACGCATTGTTTCGCGATATTTCGCAGACGTTTCCTTCCGGCAGCATCCTCTGTATTAACGTCGTAAGTAATCAATACCAGCATGATGGTCCCTCACTTCCATAAAAATGGCGGATATTCATCCAAATCGTCCCGCAAATAACGAGCCAACAACATAGCCTGAACATAAGGAAGCAAACCCCATTCCACTTTTTCCTTCAAAAACGGATGTGTAATCGACAGTTTCTTCTTTTCCTGCCATTCCGACAAGAGCTTTTTGCGGCTGTCTGGCTTTAACAGAACCGCTCCGCTTTCCTGCACTTCAAAATCCTTTTTCGTCATCACTCCATTATTCATGAGTGTCAGTACAAAACGATCCGTCATACAGGGCCGCAGTTCCTCTAACAAATCCAAGGCCAGCGAGGTTCTTCCCGGTCGGTCACGGTGCATAAATCCAACATACGGATCTAAGCCAACCGATTCCAGGGCTGCGGCACAATCATTTCCAAGCAAAGTATAGACAAAAGAAAGCAGTGCATTGACACAGTCCATCGGTGGTCTCCGACTTCTTCCCTGATAGAAAAATGTCGTTTTATTCCGCAGGATCATATCATCGAATAATCCGAAATAAATATTAGCCGCAGCGCCTTCCAGTCCTCTCAGAGATTCCATAGATGTCTCTGTCAACACATCTGCCATCAATCCCTTCAGCTGATCTTCTGCTTTCTGAAACTGCTCTGCGTCAATTCGTTCCGCATGATCCCTCCGCATGCGGTCCAGAACTCTTCTTGCATTACTGATCTTTCCGAAAATAAAATTTCTTGCAATGCAGCAGCTTTGCGGCAGATCATCAGCAGCACGATATTGTGTTCGCCTCAGCAGGACATTTCCCCGAACTTCACCACAGGTTCTTGCCAGGAACCGGCCTCTTGGTGTGCAGAATACGAAGTCAATTCCATCTCGCGCACATTTCCCCATCAAAGCGGGAGATGCGCCCATATAGGTAAAGCAAATGATGCTTTCCAGTGCATGTAACGGACGTCTTCCGATTTCCTTGCCATCCACTTTAATTACAATATTCTCTCCGTCCAAAGTGGCATAGGCGGCCTCGTTCATGATATATAGTGTATTTAACAGCTTTCTCATGCTTCCTCCTCAATTTCCGCCTGCAAATAGTCCTTTACGGATTGTTTTCGCATCAGCTTTGGCATACACAATTCCTTTAAGGAGCAAGCATTGCAGCCCTTCTTCGGTTTTACCTTTGGCGTAACGCCTCTTTGGTACATCTGGTGCATTGCCTGTGTTGTTTCCCTGACTAATTGACGCAATTCGTCCGTGAATACTACAACTTGTCGATGTCGCAGCGCTCCATAATACAAAGCGCCCTCCGAAATCGTACAGCACAGCATCTCTTCCAGACACATCGCCTGTGCACAAAGCTGCGCTTCATCTGACATATCCGATTTTGTCTCTCCGCGCTTATACTCTACCGGATAAGGAATCCATGTCCCTTTGGTTCGGGATAACGCAATGCCATCTGGTGATGCATGAAATTCCACAGCATCACACTCGCCCGAAATTCCCAGCCTTGTAGAATGCACTTTCATTCCTCGTACCGTAAGCGTATCCACCCGTTTGCTACGAAAGCTGCTGTCATGTACTTTCTCATGCATAACAGAGCCCTCTACCGTTCTGTAATTTTCTGCCCACTGTTGTTCCAGTTGAATGAATGCCCATTGTCTCTGACAGAACAGAAAATGCTGAATGCCGGAAAGCATGAGAAAATCCTCTTCTCTGTACTCCATGCTGCATCCCTCCTTTTTAGATGAATTCCGCCCTTCCGGAGTCAGCCCGAAGGGATAATCCGGTTTCCATGGAATACAAGTCCGGATTCACCAATTTATAGGTTCGGTCCATTCCGGCAACCGGTTCAATGTCCCCTGCATTCAACAGAGCATTTTTATGGTCGCTGTATACGGAAACACTATATTGCATCAGCTCCCGTAAAAGCTGCTTCGAATAGCTCTGCCACTCCAGTTGTTCCAGAAGCGCTGCGCCTCGTTCCATCGGTATGATAACGGTATATATGTCATTTTCAATCAGATGAAACTGTTCGGCAATGGTTTGAAAGGAAAAGCTCTGAATCAAATTCATGATCTTTTTTACATCCTGTGCTTTTTCCCCGTTTAAACCGCGCCATTGCTGAAAATAACGCATAATTGCCTTTGGACTGGCAATATCCTCTGTGTTCCGAAATACCGTATTGCTTGCGCCGATCGACGTTGCAAACAGCTTCGGCTGGTTTCCTTTCGGTTCAAAAATTGTAACAATGCTTTCATCCAGCGATCGTTTTCCTTCTCGGTTGCAGCGTCCGGCTGCCTGCAGAATAGAATCCAAGCCTGCCATTGCGCGGTATACCTGTGGAAAGTCAACATCCACGCCTGCTTCAATCAGGGATGTAGATACAACCCGGCATGGTTTCGGATCATTTCGATCCAGGCAAAGACGAATTTTCTGCAGAACCGATTTGCGATGCTCCGGGAACATCAGAGTTGATAAATGGTATTTCTCCCCATCCAGTTTTTCAAACAGTTCCGCTGCATCTTTTCGGCTGTTTACAATACAAAGCACCTGACTTTGCGCATTCATTCGTTCTGCCAGCGCATCCCAGTCCAGAAATCCTTCCCGTCGGAACTGTACACGACGAAATACCGGATTTTCATACAGTTCCTTTGGACAAAGCTCTTGAATCGAAGCATTCAAATAGCTTTGAAATAACGGTTCTAATGCCGGCTGCGTTGCAGTACACAGCACAGCTGAGGCATGGTAATGTTTCACCAGCTGAGATATCGCGGAAACGCACGGTTGCAAGTAGCGCAGCGGAAGCATCTGTGCTTCATCAAAAATAATCACGCTCTTCGCCAGATTGTGCAGCTTACGGCAACGAGATGATTTATTCGCATAAAGCGATTCAAAAAATTGAACCGCAGTCGTAACAATAATCGGCATATCCCAATTTTCCGAAGCACGCATCATACGAAGATTTTCCCGGTATGTTTTGTTTGTCTCATCTGTCTCGAACAGGACTCCGGAATGATGCTCCAGTACCATTTCTTTGCCGACAATCGTTCGGAAGATATCAGCTGTCTGCTCAATGATCGACGTATAGGGAATCACATAGACAATTCTACGTAGTCCATGCTCTTTTGCGTGTCTCAGGGCGAAGGCCAGGGAGGATACTGTTTTTCCTCCGCCAGTCGGCACCGTCAGCGTAAACAAGCCCTGCGGCTGTTTCCCTTTCTCCTTGCATTGGGTCAGAATCTCGCAGCGGCAGGTATTGAGTGCCCCTTTGGGCGGAAACCAGCCCTCTGTATAGGCATCCAGTCTCTGTTCGAGTTCTTCCATTGTTGTGTCATTGCCGCGTTCTGGCGCTTTCCCCTCCATAAAGGCTTCTGTGTCCAGAAAATCCGCATCCACCAGACAGGAATAGAGCATTCGAGTGAAAAAGTCCGCCGCTAAAATGTCACCATCAATCCACTGCGGAAGTCGCGCCTTCGGCAGCGCGACCTCTGTCTTCCATGAAGAATAATCCTCCAGCTTTCCCTCTTTTGCTTTGCGAAGACGTTCCTGAAACGTTGGCTTTTCCACATCAGCTTTTCCTCCCATATCCGGCAAACCGCTGTGATGACCGGAAACACAAAACGCTGGCATATTCAGTCTTTGTCTGCAACACTCTATCGCGCCTGCAGTTGCATGGTCAACTTTTGGTCCGCCCCGCAGTCTGCGCTGAAATGCCTCTGAATATTTTCCGATGTCATGCGCCATACCGGTCAGATATCCAATTTCTTCTGCGTCAAATACGGAAGCGAATTCTCCGCAGAGCTTTGCTGTTCCTTCCAAGTGTTTCAGGACGGTTTGTTCCCTTCCGTCCTCCGCGATATGTGCCAGCCACTTTGTTCCCATCTGTATCCCCCCTGTTATAGGAATGCGCTCCCCGGGAGTCGGAGAGCGCACCTGTATACAATTAATCTCTGCGTTCGCAGGTTATTCCGGCAGGCAGATTGTCCATATCTACCGTTATTGTGTAATCCTGATAACAGCGCGGAATGTCCGTCTTACTCTCTACATGGACACGATCAAATAATTTATGCGCCGGTGCATTTCCCAGCTCACTGTCATGCTTGAAGATAATCAGCTCCCGAACTGCCATCTTGCCGCGCGCTGCGGAATGGTCATGCTCAAACATATTCAGGATCGCATCCCACAGCAACGCCAGATCCTCCTCAGAGAAGCCGGTTGTCTTGCGTGCCAGATTGGCCGAAACAAAGCCTTCACACTTATAGAGGCCATATGGAACGATATATTTTCGTCCCATTTCTGTACCCTTTCTCTCTGCGTCTGCTTCTGTCGTAATAGCGACTCGAGTAATGGTAATCTCCTGCGGAACAATTGGATCTATGCTGCGTGCAAAGCCGAGCTGTACCGGCCCTCTGATCTGACCGCAATTCAAGGCAGCCTTGACAAAGGTTGTCATTACGGCGCCAAACGTACGGATGTCATAAAAATTGCTGCACATCCAGTCACGAATCTTATTGTCCAGTTCCGGGTCTTCTTTTTTCTTTGTCTTGACGGTTTTCTCATCTACATTTAACTGTGCATATGCCTCTGCGTCACTGCGATTTAACGGTACATCATCTTTAATATAAATGCGGTAGCCTGTGCTGTCCTCTTTTACCGTCTCGACATAATTACGAATTTTGCGTTTTAAGCAAACATCCGTCACGATTCCCAATCCGGTTTCCGGATCGACACGCGGCATATTGCCCGCATCCGGATCGCCATTTGGATTGCCATTTTCCACATCGAATAATACCACGAAATCATAACGATTTTTGATTGCTTCACTCATTTTCTGCGCCCTCCTTGCTCTTTCCCGTAAAACGAGCCTGTGTCTGATGATAATAACCCAACTGGAACGAACCCTGCTGCGGCAATGTCAAGCGGGTCGGAAATTCCTCTCTCAGTTTCCCGATGATGTCCTGAAGCTGCTTTTCAAAATAGATTTGCCGTTTGGGGCTGAGCTTTTTCAAATGCTTCTGTGCCAGATTCGAAAGGATGGGGAAAACATGCGCCGGTGTAGCTGATGCTGAATTAAAGTATCTGTCTCGAATCGTTGCGTTGATCTCCGGATTCGCCGCAGACTGAATATCCTCTAATACAGAGAACAGTCTGCCAAGATTATATGCTGTATTCGTACTGTTTGGATTCAATGCCACCTGTAAAACCTCCTCTGGTACATCTGGATGTTTATTTTTCAGATAATATGCCTTAATCACTGCCGCACGTCCCCGCGTTATCTGATGATCTGCCCGAATGCGGAGAACGATATTATTTAGTAAGGAAGCCGGATAGCGTGAATTGTTCAGAATCGCCCGAAGCAATTCTCCTGCAAGGACTGGCGACGGCTTTTTGTCTCTGGAATTTTGATTCACTGTCTCATTCAGCAGCCGCCACAACGATAGGTTTTCCTTCTTGTCAAAGGATGGGCGTACAATATTCAGTCGCTCCTGATGATCCAGAATATTCTGCAACAGCTTGCCAAAAGTGTTGCACATGAACACCCGAATCGATAAACGTGCTGCATTCGGCGCAATTCCCAATACATAAAAGGGACAATTGGGATCAATCATACTCTCCTGAAAAGAAAATGGACGGCCTGACGCAATATCCTTTGCCATGCTTTGATAATCCGTTTCCTCGTAAAAGCTGTCTCCGCAAAGTATATCTCCGAAAATATTCTGATACGCTGTCTCTGCGCCGGCTGCCCAGCACAGCAGGGCTGTGTCGCCAATGTAATGCACATGCTCAAAATCGGCAATCAGATAATTCAGCGCTGCTCCATAAGCAAAGGCCGCATATTCACTAGTCGGTGCATTCATCCCCTGCTCCTTGCCATAGGAGCAGAACGCTGGAGCATTATAGGATACCAGGGATGCGCCGCTGGATTGTGCGTTCCGAATACCTTTAATGGAAGGATGCAGTTTGGCTGTCTGTGCCAAATTTCCTGTTATAAGGCAAATCTGTTTCGCGCCATTTGATGCATTGTTATAATGATTCATCCATAGACTTCGAATTTCTGGGATTTCATGGACATACATTCCGTCAAATCGGAATACAAAGTTGGCGCTTCCCAAAATATCATCCTGATTGTCCCGGATTGCAGGGTGACTGCGTGCTTCCGCCGGGTTCCAGTTGGTAAAAAAAGCCCGTACTGCTTTCGCTGCCGGATGGTTCATCGGCCCCAACAGTTCCTGGTGCAACGTGCGACAGGCTTCAAAGCAAGCGAAATCTCGTTCTGGTTTTCCCTTGCTGCTGCATCCGAATAAATATCCCGCATTATCGCAAAGAAAATTTGGTTTTACTCCGCTGCTTCGCTTTACCGGTTCCGGAACCTGCATGATTTGAGGCTGCAGCGCGATCTTTTTTCCTTTCATCTGCTCGGTTTTTACGGAAATAATCTGATTGATCGTGCCGTCTGCATTCAGATCAATTGCGTATGAGATTTTTGCTGGTCCCCATCCCGGCTGTGCAATCTTATTCCGCGCTGCCAAGTCTTCATATAATTGCACCAGCGACTGAAGCGGCGCTCTGGCGTTTCGATCCAATTCGCTGCTCATCCCTTCACCTCCTCGCTGTCACGCGGAGGAACAATAAGAACACCATCCTCCAGAACGGCTCGGAAAAACAGTGGCCGAATCTCCTGAGGATCGCTGAAATCCATGTCGTACAGCATATATCCTAAATCAAGCCGTCCTTTCAGATCATCCGGGCACGATGGAATCTGATGACACTCCCGAAACTGTACCGGAAATTCCCTGCATCCAAAATAGGGCTGGTGATAGCATTGGCCCCTTTTTAGGCGTCGTTTGGTAATATCCTGAAATTTCCCCGGATTGTCGCCTTCTGCCGCCTTACTGGTCATTTCAAAGTGCGCTTCAATCACATATTTAACATTTTTTAACAATGTTGATGCTCGTTGTTGGATGTCCTCCGATGTAGAAAGATAGAGGTCGCCTGTACCACGCTCCATAACCGTTCGTGCGGAACGTGCACTAACCGTAGACTTAACTTCATTTCGCCGAAGGTTCAAAAAGTGGATTGAATTACAGACGATAATCCTGTCCACGATCCATTTCATCCCTGGGTGCCAAAACACTGCCTCCAGAATGCCTCGCGCCGCAGATGGTGTCATAATGTCATAGGACACCCTTTCAACCTTCATCTCTGGTCTTGTAAACAGCGCATACGGTCCCCAAACTTCAATACGTACTGCCATTATCACTGCTCCTTTTCATAAAATTTTTATAGTTGCAAAAATTTTTCTTATCCTTTAAAATTAGATTGTCATTGTGTAATACAATGCGGGTTGAAATATGGACAATGAAATAAATTTTGCGGCCGGGGAGCGGAAAAGGATGATCTTTTCCGCTCCTTTCGGCTATTTTCCTCCCCTTCTGTTACAAACCAGTATAACAAAAAATTCCTCTATGTCAATATATTTATTTCATTCTCCATGAATTTATATTTTCGGTGCAAATCCGTCCAAATCCATTGTTCAACCTTGAACAGTTCTTGGGCAATTTAAAATGCACCAATTTAAACAACTCTGAAAAGTTGCAAAAAAATGGGACTGTTGCAAAATTCGTTTTTGCAGCAGTCCTTTTTCATGTCAATAGGGCGATTTGGGCGTATCCATATCGGAATTATGAAAGTTTTTTGCGTGTTTTGGGTATGGCAAAGCCAGCCCTGAGGTTTCTCATCGCTTTTTGAGATTAAAGCCCGGAGCCAGGAACAGCAGCTCTATCCGCACGTTTTTCTTCCCAGTGGTTAAAAATCTACGGAAGCCAAAGTCATTCTTAATCAGTCCAAATGCTCCCTCTACCTGGATCGAGCGGTTTGTTCGCAGGTGGATCCCCCTCTCACTGGTGATATTATTCAACGACTTTTGCCGCTTTTCCCAGAAGGTCTCCTTTAGAATCACTTCTTTCGGCGCGTTAATGTCCTGCTTTCGGCAGCACTTTCCCCTCTGTGGACAATTTTCACAGTTCTCGCACCGATACCATGCCCGGGTTACAGGGGTGCCATTCTTTACTTCTAATGTATATCTTCCCGCACGGCTTTCGATTTTTGTGCCGTCTATAAACACGCTCTTGTGGTCTACTTCTCCCTGCTCCTCCAGCAGCTGAATATACTGGTAGAATAAATCCTCTATTGCTTCCGCGCATCTGCCGGTACGGAACCGGGAAAGAGTCGTGTGATCCGGTGCTTTCTCGTTCTCCAAAAGCCATATAAAGTCTACCCGGTATCTGCAAGCATCTTCCAATTTGCGGCTGGAGTAGATACCGCATTGGTATCCGTATGCCATTACCTTGAACATCACTCGCGGGTCGGTGACCGATTTTCTTCCTCTGGAAGAATACGCTTCGTACAGTTTCCTGTAGTCCAGTTCCTCAAGCTGGGCGCTGGTCACGCGGACGGGTGCGTCCTCCGGTAATATAATTTCACTTTGCAACGCTCCCCCTTTCAATGGAAAGTCCTTGCGATGTAAATATATTTAAAGCGGATGCGCTATTGCCCGCTTTGCATTCTTATAATCTATTCTATCATCAAAACCGCCTAACCTTAACAATCCTGTGAAAGATAGCCGGTCTTTGAACGATAGGAATTACCTATTTAGCCTATAAAGACCCACTTGGGGGATGCTGCCTTCTTGGCCGCATACACGCATATAGCAAAAAAGCCGGAATTTTACCTGATTGCAGGCATAATTCCAACTAGAAAAAGAATTACCTGACTTGAAATTGTATCAAGTCAGGTAACTATTTTGGTTGCGGAGGCAGGATTTGAACCTACGACCTTCGGGTTATGAGCCCGACGAGCTACCGAACTGCTCCACTCCGCGATATCAATTTCAGGGCGCTCTCAATTAAGCACTTACATAGAATAGCATATCCATACTGATATGTCAACACTTTTCCGAAAAAATTTTCATGTAGACGGCGATGGGAGAGCGCATCGCCCGGAGCGGACGGTCTGTTTTTCCCTACATGGTCATCTGCTGGCTAAGGAAATTGGCCGCTGTTTGCAGCAGCTTGGTTTCCACCTCGCCCGCCTGCGGGTGCTGCTCGTCCCGCAGCAGCGCGACGCAGCCGGATACATCGCCGCCGGCAATAACCGGCGCGGCAATTGACACGCGGTAGCGCGCGTCATCCGTCAGCATCAGCGGCGTATCGGCCGCTCTGACGATTTGCCGCTGCTCCATGACGCGCTCAAGCTCCGCGCTGATACTGCGTTCATACACATCCTTTTTCGCGTTGCCGGAGACCGCGATGACGGAATCACGGTCACAGATGACACAGATTGTACCGGTCGTCTTGCTGACCGAATCGCATAGCTGGCTGACAAACGTACTCAGTTCTCCCATAGGAGAATATTTTTTAAATATGACCTCGCCGTTGCGGTCTGTATAAATTTCCAGCGGATCTCCCTCGCGAATACGCATGGTTCTTCGTATTTCCTTCGGAATTACAACACGTCCGAGATCATCGATGCGCCGGACGATACCCGTTGCCTTCATATGCACGCCTCCATTTTTTCGATCTGTTTATCTTGCCGTACGTTGCTGGCTTTGGATAAGAATAGTATGAATAAACCGCCATCAATTTATACCATATGCGGCGGATTTCTGCAAAATATTTGCGGCAAAATGAGATATAATTTGCAATTGCAGGCAAAAGCGGCTATACTAGGTAGATAATAACGGGTCGAGGCGTTTTTGCATGCACGCAGCCTGTTAAATCCATTGCCCGGGAGGTTATGCTATGCGGCGAAATCCAATTCGACTGCTGTGCTGTCTCCTGCTTTGCATCACAGCCTGTATCCGGCCTGCCGCCGCGCTTTTTTCCGATTGCGACGGCCACCCGGCGAAGGAATACATAGAACGCGCGGTAGAGCAGCAATGGTTTTCCGGAGACGGTACGCAGTTTTACCCGGACGCGCCGCTCACGCGCGAAATGCTGGCGGTGGTTTTGGCGAACTACGCGTCTGCGGAGCTGCCCGGGGCAAACAGTGCGTTTACCGATGTGCCGGCCGGTTCCGCGTCGGCGCGCGCCATTGCATGGGCCGCAAAAACCAAAATCATAGACAAAACCTCCGAAAAGACCTTTTCGCCGGACGATCCGGTCACACGTGAGCAGCTGGCGGTATCCCTGGTGCGACTTGCCAACGAAATGCAGGTCGTATTGCCGCATATCCGCGGCAGGAACGCGATCTTTACCGATGTAGCGGATTGCTCCGATGGCGCACTGGACGCGGTCTACACGTTATACCGCGCCGATGTCATCGGGACGAACGACACAGTTTATCCCAAGGCTGAATTGACGCGTGCGGAATGCGCGGAAATCCTGTGCCGATATTGTGACGCCTGCACCATGACGCTTTCCGAGCAGGAGGAGGGCGTTGTCATCAGCCACAAGGGCTATTGGGTAGACGCGCCGGAAAATACGCTGCCGGCGTTCATCATGTCCAGACAGATGAAGTATTTGTATATCGAAACCGATGTGCGGTTTACCAAGGATAACGTTGCGGTGCTGAGTCATGACGACACGGTAGACCGCACGAGCAACGGCAGCGGCGCGATCCCCAAGCTGACCCTTGAGCAGCTGCTTGCGTTTGATTTTAGCGAGATGTCGCCGCAGTATCACGATGTGCGCATTACGACCTTTGAGCAGTTTATCCAGTTCTGCGCGAAAAATTATATCCATCCCGTTGTGGAGCTGAAGGGCAGCATGACGGATGCGCAGATTAATCAGCTGTTTGCGATCGTCGGGAAATATGATATGACGGAGCATGTGACCTGGATCAGCTTTGACTATACCAATTTACAGCGCATCCAGCGGCTGTATCCGTCCGCAGAGATGAGCTATTTGAGTATAAAGATCACAGAACAGGAGATTGAAAAAACCAAACAGCTGAAAACCGAGCAAAATAACGTCTATCTGTCCGCAAAGCATGAAAATGTCACCAACAAGGCGCGGGCATTGTGCATTCGCAGCCGCGTCTATTTGCAGCTTTGGACGATTGCGGACCGGCAGCTTGCCATACAGAATCTCAATACCTGCACCGTCGGCATTACAGTTGATACACTGACGAGAAAGGATATTTTCTCAGGAACATAATATGAGCATAGAAAGGAAGTCCTCTTTTGATGAAACCATTTCGAAATAAGCTGCTTGCGCTTGTAATGAGCGCGGCGCTTCTGGCGCCGTGTCTGCACATGCAGGCGCAGGCGGCGGGGGCCTTTACCGATGTTCCCAACAACTGGGCGCATGACAGCATTGTGCGCTGCGCGGATGCCGGCTGGATGTACGGCGTCGGCGGCACGAAATTTTCTCCCAACAGCGGCATGACGCGCGCCATGTTTGTCACGGTGCTTGCCCGTTTAAACGGTGCGGAGCTGTCCGCGTATACCGGCACGGCGTTTTCGGATGTTCCCACCGGCACATGGTATTCTGCGGCAGTACAGTGGGCGGCTGCCAACGGCATTGTAAATGGCGTATCGCCCACCGCGTTTCAGCCGAACCGCGCCATTACGCGACAGGAAATCGCCGTGATGTTTGTCCGGTATTCCAATTATATCGGTCATGTCCTGCCGCGTGTGCGCGCCGGAAAGATGTTTGCGGATACGAACCAGTGTGCCGATTTTGCATTAGATGCGGTGTATACGCTGTATTGCTCCGGCGTCGTCAACGGCGTGCCGGGCAACAAATTCAACCCGCGGGCCAACGCGTCGCGTGCGGAATGCGCCGTCATGCTGTGTAATTATTTCGACGCTGTTTCAGCGCAGACGCCGGATGCGCAGCGTGTCCCGCTGATTGCCCATCGCGGCTACAGCGCGAGGGGACCGGAAAATACCCTGCCGGCATTTGCGCTTGCTGCGCAGATGGGATATGCCTATGCGGAAACCGATGTGCTGTTTACCAAGGACAGCGTGCCGGTTTGTCTGCATGACGAAACGATTGACCGCACGAGCAACGGCAGCGGCGCGGTCAACAGCTATACCTATGAGCAGCTTCAGCAATTTGATTTCGGCAACGCGGAATTTCCCGCAGTAATCCCGACCTATGCGGAGTATCTTGATCTGTGCGCGCGCAGCGGCATGACGCCGGTGGTTGAATTGAAGTCGCAATTTAACGACGCACAGATCGAGCAGCTGGTTTCCATTGCGAATGAATATGGCATCACGGGGAATATTCTTTGGATCAGCTTCTATTCAGCGGATTTGGTCAAGCTGTCGCAGCAGCTGCCGGGTGCGACGCTTGCCTTTTTGCCGAACAAGGTCTCCGATCAGGCGATCCAGACGGCGAAGTCATTGCAAAACGGGAAAAACACTGTATACCTCAGCGTATACCATGGCGGTTTGACCGCCGAGCGCTGCGCAAGCTTCCTGCGCAGCAATGTGCCTCTGATGGTTTGGACGGTTGACGATATCTCGACTGCGGTCAAATGGGCCAATTCCAGCTGCCAGTTTATCACGACCAACGCGATATTGGAGGAGCAGCTCTATCCGTAAGCCTATCCTGCCCGACCGCCGCTGTCCGGTATATTCTCGCTTTTCATTTTTGCTGTTGTCTGCTATAATGAAAAAAAGCCTGCCGCCCGTGCGGCTGGGCGAATGTACAGACAGGAGGCAGCTATGAATTTAAAGGGCAGACACTTTTTAAAATTATTGGATTTTACGCCGGCGGAAATCGAGGGTCTGATCGATCTTGCCGCGCAGCTGAAGGCGAAAAAGAAGGCCGGTATTGCACACGACACATTCCGCGGCAAAAACATCGCGTTGATTTTTGAAAAAACCAGCACGCGCACCCGATGCAGCTTTGAGGTCGCGGCGCATGATCTCGGCATGCAGGTGACATACCTTGACCCGTCCGGCTCGCAGATCGGCAAAAAGGAGAGCATCGCGGATACGGCGCGCGTGCTTGGCCGGATGTTTGACGGCATTGAATACCGCGGCTTCGGCCAGGACATCGTCGAGGAGCTGGCGCGATATGCCGGCGTGCCGGTGTGGAACGGTCTGACCAATGAATTCCATCCGACGCAGATTTTGGCGGATTTCCTCACCATTCGTGAACGGTTCGGCCGCTTAAAGGATATTCATCTTGTCTATCTGGGCGATGCGCGGTACAATATGGGCAATTCCCTCATGGTTGGCTGCGCAAAAATGGGTATGCATTTCACCGCCTGCGCGCCGAAGGAATATTTCCCGGATGCCGCGCTGATCGAAACCTGCGAGGGCATTGCCGCGCAGACCGGCGCGACGCTGCGGTTCTGCGAGGATCCGATGGAGGCGACGCGCGGCGCGGATGTCCTGTATACCGACGTCTGGGTTTCGATGGGTGAGCCGGTTGAGGTGTGGCAGCAGCGCATCGATGCGTTGTCGCCGTATCAGGTCAATCAGAGGCTGATGGACAATGCGGGCGGGCAGGCGGTCTTTATGCACTGTCTGCCGGCGTTCCATGACCGCAGGACCACGATAGGCAGAGAGATGGGCGAGCGCTTTGGCCGCGATGCCATGGAGGTCAGCGACGAGGTCTTTGAAGGCCCGCAGTCCATTGTATTTGACGAGGCGGAAAACCGCATGCATACCATCAAGGCCGTCATGGCGGCGACGCTGTGAGCACGGGGATCGGAGGCAGTTATGACAGAACAGACGATTTTAAAAACCTATTGCGGCCGCGGCGTTGATGAGGAACGCCTGTTTCGCAACTTTCGCATGATGGGGAAGTTCGGCAAGGCATCCATCTATACCACGGAATTTAACACGGCGGATTACACCGTCTCCATTGAGATTATAGTGGAGCGCGGCAAACTGACCGGCATTACATTGGACAAGGAGCTGCGCGATGACGGCTGGGGCGTGAACCCCGAGCCAGGTCCGGAGGAGATTCAGCCGGAGGAATATGACCGCATCGCGATGTATCTCGACAGCGTGGTGGAAAACTAACCGCAAGAGCACGCCGGACAGCAATCGCAGGCGTGCCTGGACTGTAGAAAAAACCCTAATCTCTCGCACAGGGATTAGGGTTTTGTTGCGTTCTGAATGTATTCACATGTTGTGTTCCGGCAGTTTTGGCGACATATGCGTCAAAAATGACATCTCTCAGACCGGATATGACAGTTGAGGGCATTCAGCCCCTTCTGTTCGGTTTTTTTGATGTGCGTCCAAGCAGCGCGAGCAGACCGACCATGGCAAACATGCCGGCGGTATAGCCCGCGCGCAGACGGCGAAGAAGACGGCGCATAGCGGTTCGCCTCAGTTCTTAAGCGAGTGCATCGGCGCCGGAATGCGGCCGCCGCGGTGAATGAATCGCGCGGAGGAGAATTCATGCACCGGCATGACGGGTGCGGAGCCGAGCAGACCGCCGAACTCCAGATCGTCGCCGACTGACTTGCCGATGGCCGGAATCAGACGAACCGCAGTGGTCTTGGTGTTGACGACGCCAATCGCCGCCTCGTCCGCAATAATCGCGGAAATGGTTTCCACCGGCGTGTCGCCCGGGATCGCGATCATGTCCAGGCCGACCGAGCATACCGCGGTCATCGCCTCCAGCTTGTCCAGACACAGTGCGCCCGTGCTCACCGCGTGAATCATGCCTTCATCCTCCGATACCGGGATGAATGCGCCGGACAGGCCGCCGACCGATGCGGACGCCATGACGCCGCCTTTTTTGACTGCGTCGTTGAGCATCGCAAGAATTGCCGTCGTGCCGTGTGTGCCGCAGCATTCCAGACCGACCTCCTCCAAAATACGCGCCACGGAGTCACCGACAGCCGGCGTTGGCGCGAGCGACAGATCGACGATGCCGGCCTTGACGCCCAGACGCTGTGAGGCGACCGAGCCGACCAGCTGACCCATACGGGTGATCTTGAACGCGGTCTTTTGATGATGTCCGCGACCTCGTTCATGGAGCAATCGCCCGCGCGGCGGATGGCGGAATGGACGACGCCCGGACCGGATACGCCGACATTGAGCACACAATCCGCTTCGCCGACACCGTGGAACGCGCCCGCCATAAACGGGTTGTCCTCGACGGCGTTGGCAAATACGACCAGCTTGCCTGCGCCGATGCACTGCTGCTCTGCGGTCAGCTCCGCTGTTTTGCGGATGACCTCTCCCATCATGCGCACCGCGTCCATATTGATGCCCGCCTTGGTGGAGGCGACGTTGACACTGGAGCATACCAGTTCAGTCGACGCCAGCGCCTCGGGTATCGAGCGGATGAGAATTTCGTCGCCCTTGGCGAAGCCCTTTTGCACCAGTGCGGAAAAGCCGCCGATAAAGTTGACGCCGCAGGTCTGTGCCGCGCGGTTTAACGTCTTTGCCAACGGAACATAGCTGTCCGCGTCGGTCGCGCCGCCGATTAGCGCGATTGGAGTAACAGAAATGCGCTTGTTAATGATCGGAATACCCAGCTCGGATTCAATCTGCTCGCCCGTTTCTACGAGACGCTCCGCCTTTCGGCAGATTTTGTCATAGATCTTATTGCAGGCCGTGTCCAACTCCTCGGAGATGCAGTCGAGCAGGGAAATGCCCATCGTGATGGTACGAATGTCCAAATGCTCATCATCGATCATCTTGATGGTTTCTAAAATATCAAAACTGTTTAACATAGGGATTCAGCTCCTCTCAGATGCGATGCATGGCGTTAAAAATATCCTCATGCATCAGATGCACCTTCATGCCAAGCGCGAGGCCGTCCGCCTCCAGCTCAGTGGTCAGGGCGGGAAAGCTGATATCACAGCCGTCCAGCTCCACCAGCATCAGCATGGCGAACAGGTTGCCTCCCATAATGTTCTGGCTGACATCCACAATGTTGACGTTATGCTGCGACAGGGTATTGGAAATACGGGCGATGACACCCACATGATCCTGTCCGACTGCGGTTAACATAGCACGCATAGTTGTTTATCCTCCTAAATACTTGAAAAGATTTTACATAAATTGGGTTCTAACTTTTTATTCCACTGATCGACAAATCGGATGGGTAGGCGCACCGGTTTCCCCACTTGAATAGAAGCAGTTGCATTGCTTTTGCGAAATCA
>CAZEMM010000042.1:0-16559 GCA_964513445.1 uncultured Butyricicoccus sp.
CCGAACCGGCTATACTCGCAACCCTAAATCACATAGATTTAAGGACTGACCCATAAAAATCACAATAATATTGATGCAGCATAGAACTGCCTTAACAACCGAAAACATCTCCCCCAAATATAGTAAGCCTCCGAAAAGGTGTAAAGAAAAGCGCCTTTTCGGAGGCTTTTGCATGTTTGAACGAAACATGAAGGAAAAAACAAGGAAGCGGTTCAGCGAAAAAGAAAGGTCAAATTTTCGCATGTCATATTTGACCTCATGCAAGCTGCACAGGAAAAGATCTGAGGAAAGTGGTCAAGATACTGCACGAAGTACTGCAAAATGAAGGAAGTGAAACCAAAATAAATCAAATATAATATAACTACAGTGAAAAAAGACAGATGGCAATACAAGAAAATGAAAGCAACAAGAGGACAAAGACCCAACTGGCTGTTGGGGACTGAAATTCTATACTTGCAGATTAGGAGGAGAATACAATGAAAATCAAGCTTGGTATTATCGGATTTGGCGGCATGGGCAAGTGGCACGCGCAGAACGCCCCACGTGCAGGTGTTGAAATCGTAGCTGTGTGTGATAATGATGAAGTGAAGCAGCAGGAAGCAGTTGAAATGGGTTATAAGCTGTACAAAACAGCAGAAGAACTGCTGGCAGATACAGAGGTGAATACCGTTGTTTTAACCGTTCCAAATCATCTGCATAAGGACATGTGTATCAAGGCTGCAGAGGCCGGAAAGAACGTAATTACCGAAAAGCCGGCGGCGCTGAATGTACGGGAACTGGATGAGATGGATGCAGCCTGCAAGAAAGCAGGTGTATTCTTTACTTCTCATCAGAACCGTCGTTGGGACAGAGATATGCTGACTGTCAAGAAGGCATATGACGATGGTATGCTGGGCAATATCTTCACCATTGAATCCAAGCTGCATTCGGGCAACGGATATATGCATGAGTGGCATCTGTATAAGAAATATGGAGGCGGCATGATCTATGATTGGGGCGTGCATCTGATCGATCAGATTCTGTTCATGATGCCGGGCGTTAAGATCAAATCCATTTATGCAGATATCAAGAATGTTTTGCATGAAGAGGTAGACGATTACTTTAAGATCATTATGAAGATGGACAATGGTATTACTGCTCATATCGAGTTGTCCACCTATTTTCTCGAATATCAGCCGAGATGGATTGCTGCGGGCGATAAGGGAACCATGGTTGTTAAGACCTTTGGTTGTGACGGCAATATCTACCGCACCGGTAAGATGCTTGAAAAACTGCCGCCGCAGATTACAGAGACTGAGGCAGGCCCGACACGTCAGTTTGCACCGGTACCACCCGGAGGCATCGTAACCGAGCCTCTGCCGCAGATCCAGACAGATTGGACGGATTTTTACAAGAACATAGATGACGTTCTAAACGGCAAGGCAGAGTCTGTTATTAAGATTGCAGAGGTACGCCGTGTACTGTCTGTGATGGAAGCCGCATGGCAGTCTGCGAAATCCGGCGAAGCAATCCTGTTTGAATAAAAGAAAAAGACGGCAACGCGAAAAGGAGTATGAGTTATGTTATTAGGACTTGTCAGTGCAATTGCTGATACGATGAATTATGAGGAAATGATCGATTTCGTATCCGAAACCGGTCTGGAATGCGTAGAAGTCGCCTGCTGGCCGGCAGGCAAGGCAGAGCGCCGTTACGCAGGCGTAAGCCATATCAACGCGGATCAGGTACTGGAGGATGACGTATACGCAAAGCATATTGTGGATTACGCAGCGGACAAGAATGTAAAGATTTCCTCTCTGGCATATTATCCGAATACCATGGACAGCGATCTGGAAAAAAGAGCGGCAGCTGTTGCGCATATCAAGAAGCTGATTCGGGCATCCGCAAAGCTGGGCGTCAATATGGTTACGACCTTCATCGGCAGAGATCAGACGAAAACGGTTGAAGAAAATCTTGAACTGGTGAAGGAAATCTGGCCGCCGATCATTGCATTGGCGGAGGAACTGGGCGTTAAGATTGCGATTGAGAACTGCCCGATGCTGTTTGGTCCGGATCAGTGGCCGGGCGGACAGAATCTGATGACCACACCGGCTATCTGGAGAAAGGTATTCGAGATTCTGCCGAGCGATAATCTGGGTCTGAACTACGATCCGTCCCATTTTGTATGGCAGATGATCGATTACATCCAGCCGATGTATGAGTTCAAGGATAAGATCTTCCATGTCCATTACAAGGATATCAAGATTTATCCGGATCGCCTGCAGCAGTGCGGCATTATGGCTTATCCGCTGGATTTCATGTCTCCGAAGCTGCCGGGGCTGGGCGATGTTGATTGGGGCAAATATGTATCCACCCTGACCGATATCGGTTACAACGGCTATACCTGCATTGAAATCGAAGACAAATTCTTTGAAGGCTCCGTGGAGGACATGAAGAAGTCTGTTGTACTCAGCGCACGGTATCTGAGAAACTTTGTTATCTGATATCTGAAACATTCATGTAATCTCTATCTATTCTCTATTCCAGTGAGCAGCTTTGACGGAAAGGCCAGAGCTGCTCACTTCAAAAATCGGGGACGAAGCGGTAAGAACAAAGAGAGAAAAAAGTGAGTGATATAAATAGGGAGGAGTCTGAAATGAAAACATATGCATTTGGCGTAGATATTGGCGGAACCACCATTAAGATGGGTCTGTTTACCACCACAGGCGAGCTGCTGGATACCTGGGAAATCCCGACTCGCACAGAACATGAAGGAGAAGCGATTTTGCCGGATATCGCGGCAGCGGTTGAGGCAAAGCTGACAGAAAAAAATATTTCCAAGCTGGATGTGGAAGGAATCGGAATGGGTGTTCCGGGACCGATCGGACCGGATGGAACGGTTTTAAAGTGCGTGAATCTCGGCTGGGGCATATTCAACGTAGAAGACAGACTGGGCAAACTGACCGATCTGAAGGTCAAGGCCGGCAATGACGCGAATGTCGCAGCGCTTGGCGAAATGTGGCAGGGCGGCGGCAAGGGATATCAGGATATCGTAATGGTAACGCTGGGAACCGGTGTCGGCGGCGGCGTCATCATCGGCGGCAAAATTTTGGCAGGCATCAACGGCGCGGCAGGTGAAATCGGACATATCCCGATGTATGATGATGATCCGGAATGCTGCGGCTGCGGCAAACGCGGCTGTCTGGAGCAGTATGCATCCGCAAACGGCATTGTACGGATTACCAACCGCTATCTGACAGCGCATCCGGATGCGGAAACCGTGTTGAAATCTGTCGAACAAATCACGTCCAAGGAGATTTTTGATGCAGCAAAGAACGGCGACGCAGTTGCGCTGGAAATGGTCGATCAGGTCGGATATCTGCTGGGGAAGGCAATGGCGTGTATTTCCATCGTGGTGAATCCGGAAGCGTTCGTCATCGGCGGCGGCATGGCAAAGGCGGGAGATATTATCCTGAATGCAATTCGCAAGTATTTTAGAAGATTTGCGTTCCATGCATCCCGCGAGACGGAATTTAAGCTCGCAACGCTGAGCAACAATGCGGGTATCTATGGCGGCGTGAGAATGGTACTGGAATAATGACAGGCAGGTGTCGCTTCCATGAAATGTCGGAGAAGTAAATTGTGCAATATAAATATAAGAATCTAAATAACGAGGGAACGAAGCCACAGAATTGACAAAGAAAATAATTGTATTTCACCTCAAGATAAAAATCACATGATAAAACGAACCGTAAAAAAAGAGAAGTCAAAAATTCATATGTATATTTTGACCTTTCCCAAAAAGCGAAAAATGATACAAATGCAAACAGGTCAAAATACAGCCAGTTTCGGTTAGGTGAAGAAAAGCGGGGAAGGATTGTATTTGCTAAAATAGAATCATAGAAGAAAAGAGAGTTTTCTTAAAAACTACTACTCTATAATACAAGGAGGAAATAATAATGAGCAAACTGAAAATTGGTGTGATTGGCTGCGGTGGAATCGCTAACCAGAAGCATTTCCCGGCACTGAAAGCCACCTCTGATCTGAATGAAATCGTTGCATTTTGCGACATTCGGGTAGAGCGCGCGGAGAAAGCTGCCGCTGAATTCGGCGCAGAGGGTGCAAAGGTATATGCTGATTACCGTGAGCTGCTGGCTGACCCAAACGTTGAGGTGGTGCATGTATGCACGCCGAACGTATCGCACAGTGAAATCACGATTGCGGCATTTGAGGCTGACAAGCATGTATACTGCGAGAAGCCAATGTCGCACAGTACCGTTGAGGCCGAGAAGATGGTTGAGGCCTGGAAAAAGTCCGGCAAGAAGTTCACCGTAGGATATCAGAACCGTTTCCGTCCGGAGGTTCAGAATCTGCACGCAGCATGTGAGGCAGGTGACCTGGGCGACATCTACTATGGCAAGGCGCACGCGGTACGCCGTCGCGGTGTTCCGACCTGGGGCGTATTCATGGATAAGGCTGCACAGGGCGGCGGTCCGTTGATCGATATTGGCACCCACGCGCTGGATATCACGCTGTGGTGCATGGGGAACTATGACATCGACAGCGTAACCGGTTCTGTATTTTACAAGCTGGGTACCAAGGAAAATGGATACGAGGGCAATCTGTTCGGGCCGTGGGATCCAAAAACCTATGAAGTTGAAGACTCCGCAGTTGGCTATATTAAGATGAAGAACGGCGCATCTATACATCTGGAAGCAAGCTGGGCTTTGAATATTCTGGAGTCCCGTGAAGCGTCCACCACGCTGTGCGGTACTGAAGCTGGCGCTGAGATCCATTCCGGTATGAGCCACTCTAAGAATGAACTGATCTACAACCGCGCGCGCAACGGTCAGCTGATGGAAGAAAAGCTGTCTCCGATCGGCGGCGTCGCTTACTTCGGCGGCGGCGGTGGTGAAGAGGGCACCATTGATGCACGACAGTGGCTGGAAGCAGTCCAGAATGACACCGAGCCGTTGGTTAAGCCGGAGGAAGCTCTGGCCGTTACCAAGATTCTGGATGCGATTTACCAGTCTGCAAAGGAAAACAAGGAAATCAAGTTCTAATTCGAGCTTTGATTTACAGCGTACACGGGGAGGAGTAAGTCCTCCCACAGATTGGAGGAATAATTATGGCTTTTGCAATGCGCATGAATTTTGTAGACGTAATTGTAAGTGACAGCCTGAAGCATTATTATGTAAATGGCAAACGCATGGGGTACCAGTTTGATATCAGGCTAAGCTACTACCGTGGACATTTTCTGTCCGTTATTGACGAGTTCAGCATCAAGGTTGATGACTTTGAGGTACCGGTCGACAACATCAAGTTCTGTATCAATGGCAAGGAATTCAGTCCGTGCGAATTTGATAAATGCTATACTGAGTTCTGGCAGGCAATTGAACCGGCTACCATTCGTGTATTCTATCCGGGGGGCCTGCCCGACGGCGAGCATAAGATTGACGTAACGCTGATGTTCCATTCTCCGTATATGCCGATCGGGCCGGATCATCAGTATATGCCTGTTGACAGCTGCGGCAGCAAGATTCTGCCGATTACCGATTAAGGAGGGAACGATTATGGCAAAGATTAAAACTGGTATCACACTGTTCTCTCTGGGTACTCCGTACCTGAAGGGTGAACTTGATCTGGAAGGTGTTATCCGCACGGCAGCCGAAATGGGCGCTGAGGGCTATGAGATTGTTGCGTCTCAGATGATTCCATCGTATCCGTACATATCGAATGGATTTATCGCATTTGTTGAAATGTGCAAGGAAAGGTACGGCATCGGTCCGATCTGTTATTCCGCAAACATGGATCGCGGTATGCTCCGCGACCGTGACCTGACAGAGGATGAAATGGTTGCACGCGCAATCACCGATATCGTATCTGCGAATAAGCTGGGCTGCGCCGTTATGCGGGAGCAATACCTGCTTTCTCCGAGCGGTCTGGCTCGCATCGCTCCGGTTGCTGAAGCGTACAACGTAAAGGTTGGCATCGAAATTCACAACCCGGAGACTCCGAAGACTCAGCCGATTTTGGACTACGTTAAGGTCATTGAGGAGACTGGAAGCAAGTACATTGGCTTTATTCCGGATTTTGGCTGCTTTGCTACAAAACCGAACAAGCCGTACTGGGATCGCGCTTTGGCGGCGGGCGCTTCTGAAGCAGTTTTGAACAAGATGGCGCAGCTGCGTTACGACAATGTTTCGCAGGATGAGGCTACAAACATCATGATGCCGGAAATGCAGAAGTGTCCGGTTCTGTTCGGCACCCTGAGCAGTATGTATGGTTTTGTACAGTTCCGCAAGACCTGCACAGAAGAACTGGAGGGGCTGAAGAAGATCATGCCGTACTGCTTCGAGATGCACGGCAAGTTCCATTACATTGATGAGGACCTGCAGGAAGCGTCTATTCCGTATGAAGAGATCATTCCGGTTATTGCTGATTCCGACTATGAAGGCTATATTGTCTCCGAATTTGAGGATGAAGGCGGTTATCCGGCAGTTGAGCAGACATCCCGTCATGTGGCGATGGTAAAGAAGCTGCTTGCCTCGTGTGAAAAGTAAAAAAGAGACTCCGGCTTATCGGAAAGCCAATAGGGAAAGAAAAAGGCACAGCCAATACTGCGAATATTGACTATGCCCTAAATTAGGATAAAATATCCATGATTCGATACTATTCTATGCTTAATTCTATTCCCTGTCAAGGTATATCTACACTTGGAGGAAAAGGAAATGGAAAATACAAAAAAATTATCTAAGCTAACACTGCTGGCCTATGGCTGCGGCGACTTTGCGAGCAACCTGTGCTGGACCTTCATTGGCAGTTATCTCAGCCTGTTCTATACGGACGTAGTCGGTATGGCTCCGGCTGCGGCATCCGCCATTATGCTGATTGCAAAAATCTGGGATGGTGTCAACGACCCGATGTTCGGCGCGATCGCAGAGCGCACCAATACTAAGAGAGGACGGTTCAGACCATATATTTTGTTTGGATCTCCGATTCTGGCAGTTCTGTCTGTCCTCGCATTTACTACATTCGGTGAAGGCAACACCGCTATCATCTATGCGGCAGTGACTTACATTGCCTGCGGCATGATGTACACCGTTGTAAACCTGTCCTACGGCTCGCTGTCCACTGTCATGACTACAGATCCGGATGACATTGCGCAGCTGAACAGCTACAGAATGATGGGCACCAACCTGAGTTCAGTGCTGCTCAACGCAATCACGCCGCCGCTGCTGCTGAAATTTTCCGGCAGCGAGCAGTACACCGCAGGGGCATATACCAAGTGCGCGATTATATTCGCAATTTGCGCTGTTCCGCTGTTCTTCTTCCTGTACAAGCAGTGTCAGGAAGTCATTCGTCCGGCTGCAAACGCAACGAGGGTCCCGGTATCTACCAGTATTAAGTCCGTTGTGACCAATGGCCCGCTGATGCTGATCTTTGTTATCCAGCTGCTGGCTATGACTGCATTCTTCGGACGTATGGGCGTTGTTATTTATTATCTGATCAACAATGTACAGCGCTACGACCTGATTTCCGCATTCATGTCCCTGCCGTCCCTGTTTACCGTTATCGGTATCTTCTGCACCAAGAACTTCATGGTTAAGATTGGCAAGCAGAAGATGGCCACCATCGGCTATATCGGCGCAGGTCTGTCTCTGATTGCGATCTACTTTGTTGGCTGGGAAAACATTACCGCTCTGCTGGTTCTGCATTGCCTGTATGGTTTCTTCTGTTTCTCATTCCCGATTCCGATGGCAATGATTCCGGACGCAATCAACTATCAGGAGGATAGAACCGGCGTTCGTTCCGACGGCACGTCCTATGCAACGGTTTCACTGTCTACCAAGTTCGGTTCCGCATTCGGCGTATCCGGTGCGCTTCTGGTAATGGGTGCGGTTGGTTATGTTGCGAATGCACAGCAGACCGCAGCTGCTCTTAATGGCATCAACTTAGTAGTCAATCTGGTATTTGGCGTTATGTTCCTGCTCTGCCTGATTCCGCTTTGGATTTATCCGCTGAATGAAAAGAGATCCGCGGAGATTCTGGAAAGACTGGAGGCAAAGCGTTCTGCTGCACAGCAGTGATAAAACGGAGCGGACAATCGAATCTTGAAACGGATTGTTGTCTGAATGAGTACAATGTGGCAGGTGGCAGTGCTTGCTGCCACCTGCTTTCTGCTTAATATTTAAATTATATCTATAGGAAAAATATGATTAAGGTAACGATATGGAATGAATTTGTGCAGGAGCAGATGAATTCCAAGCGATTTGATTTTATGCACGACTGGAGTAAAGAAGGCATTGCAGAAATGCAGCAGCGTGCAAAGGAAATCCGTGAGGTACATCATGGCGGTGCGATTCACGATACGCTCAGAGACATCTTTGCAGAGGATGCTGCGCTGGAGGTCAGACATATAGCAACACTCGAAATGTCGGAATGCGGTCTGACAGATGAAGTTTTACAGGACACAGATGTTTTAGTTTGGTGGTCACATATCGCACAGGAACAAGTATCGGATTTCATTGTGAAGAAAGTACAAGAGCATGTACTCAAAGGAATGGGTATAATATTCCTTCATTCCGCGCATATGTGCAAACCGATGCAGATGCTGCTCGGCACCAGCTGTACCCTGCGCTGGCGGGAAGGCGACTGTAGCAGAGTATGGAATGTAAACCCATCTCATCCGATTGCCAGAGGCGTATCTGATTGCATATGGCTTGCACATGAGGAAATGTACGGTGAATTTTTCGATATACCAAAACCGGACGATGTTGTATTTATCAGCAGCTTCGGCGGAGGAGAAGTGTTCCGTTCCGGCTGCTGCTGGAACAGAGGCTATGGCAGGATCTTTTATTTCCAGCCAGGTCACGAAACAGATCCTTCCTATTTCCTACCAGAAATTCGTTTGATCCTGCGCAATGCGGTTCATTGGGCCGCATTGCCGGAGATCAGGCGAGGAAGATTGGAATGCTTATCTGTATAACGTGAAATATTTTTTTAATAGAAGGAAAATTATTATGGCTGTAAATCGTTTTGTACTCAATGGTATTTCATATCATGGAAAGGGCGCAATTCAGGAGATCCCGAACATTATCAGCAGTAAGGGGCTGAAAAAGGCGTTTATTGCTTCCGATCCGGATCTGGTCAAGTTCAATGTCACAAAGAAGGTGACTGATCTGCTGGATGCAAACCATCAGGCCTACGAGATTTATTCCGATATCAAGCCGAATCCAACCATTGAGAATGTGTTGGCAGGCGTAGAAGCCTACAAGAAGTCCGGAGCGGATTATATGATTACCATTGGCGGCGGTTCCTCTATGGACACCGGCAAGGCGATCGGTATTATCATCAACAATCCGGAATTTGCGGATGTTCGTTCTCTGGAAGGCGTTGCTCCGACCAAAAATCCAACTGTTTTTACCATTGCTGTTCCGACTACTGCCGGTACGGCGGCAGAAGCAACGATCAACTATGTGATTACCGATGTAGAAAAGAAGCGCAAGTTTGTTTGTGTTGATACCAACGATATTCCGAATATCGCTGTTGTTGATCCGGACATGATGTCCTCTATGCCAAAGGGTCTGACTGCTGCAACCGGTATGGATGCACTGACACATGCAATTGAAGGATATACCACGAAGGGTGCATGGGAATTGGCTGACTGCCTGAACCTCGAAGCAATCAAGCTGATTTCGGCTAATCTGCGCGGTGCGGTTCAGAATACACAGGAAGGCAGAGAAGGCATGGCACTGGGTCAGTACGTGACCGGTATGGCTTTCTCCAATGTCGGTCTGGGTATTGCGCATTCCATGGCTCATACACTGGGCGCAGTTTATGATACGCCGCATGGCGTTGCCTGCGCTATGATGCTGCCGATCGTGATGGAGTTTAATCAGGAATGTACTGGCGAGAGGTTTAAGTATATCGCACAGGCAATGGGTGTGGACACTACAGGCATGGATCAGGCGACTTACCGAAAAGCGGCCATTGATGCAGTTCGTCAGTTGTCCAATGATGTCGGCATCCCGACCAAACTGGATGCGATGAAGGAAGAGGATCTGCAGTTCCTTGCGGAGTCCGCAGCTGCGGATGCTTGCGCTCCGGGAAACCCGAAGGATGCAAGCATTGACGATTTCAAGATGCTATTCCGTAAGCTGATGTAATAAGAACCTGTATGCACAGGCGGGAAACGCCGCCTGTGCCGGTCTTTATCCGCCATATTGAAGACCGTCCCCAAAATTGTTTAAACCTCCGTCAAGGTGTAGAATAGAAGCACCAAGATGGAGGTTTCAATTATAGCAAGAAGAAATCGCACCCCAGAAGAAAATGCGCGGAGGGAAAAGATCCGCGAGCTGCTGCAAGTGGCAGACAGCAGCAGCATGGACGACATCCAGAGCCTGTTTAAGGAGACCATCGTCGAATTCATGGAGAATAGCTTGGAGGCAAAGTTGGACGATAAGTTGGGCTACAGCATTCACCAGCTCCGAAACTCCAGCAAATAGGTCTCCTGCAAGGACCTCGGAGCCCTTGTAGGAGACCTGAAAAAAGGGTGCGCTTTGTATAATTTGGTTTGCCAGACAAGGAGAAAATGATACATCATCTGGGTCTTTGATCCGCGCGCCTTGTTCTGGACAGATGAGACTGGGTCTCACTGCCGCAGTTTTGCATTAAATTGCTTTTCCAGCGCAGAAATCGCTTTTTTCATCGCGCTGTCGCATTCCTCGTCCGTCAATGTACGGTCTGCACAACGCATCTTAAGCGAGTAGGCGACGCTCTTTTTGCCCTCTGGCACCTGGTCGCCCTGATAGACATCGAACAGCGAAACCTTTTCCAAAATGCTGCCGACCGCCTTTGCAATCGCCTTTTCCATGTGCGCAACCGGCAGCTGTTCGTCACACAGTACCGCGATATCACGCGTGGAAGCCGGATACTTTGGCAGCGGCTGATACAGCTTGACGCTGTCCGCATGCGCATACATCTGCTCCATGCTGATCTCTGCCGCGAGCACCTCGCTGTTGCCGGCACCGTAATTCTTGGCAATAATCGGGTGAATCGTGCCGAATACACCCAGTTCGGTTTCTCCGGACAGGATGCGTGCACAGCGTCCCGGGTGATAGGATGGATTGTCCGTAATCGGCTCAAAGGAAATATCCTGTATGCCGCTGTCACGCAGAATGCGCTCGATCACACCCTTGAACTGGAAGAAACTCAGCCTGCCATAGGTGCACATAGTCAGAATGCGCGGCTCTTCCGGCAACGTGTCCGCATCCGCTGCGCCATCTACAATCTTTGGCTGATAGATCGCCGCGATTTCATACAGACTAGCCGTGGCATTGCGGTGATTGAGGTTGTGCATCAGGCACTCGAGCAGTGACGGCAGGGAGGTGGTGCGCATCACACTGAAGTCCTCACCCAGAGGATTGAGGATTTTTACAGAAATGCGCTTGTCACTGTCCTGCGGCAGACCGATGCTGTCATACATCTTCGGGCTACCAAACGAGAGCGTGAGTGCTTCATCAAAGCCGCAGGCGCGCGCCAGCGCGCCAACATCTCTGCTGAACTGCTGTACCAGAGTCAGGCCGCCGGCAGCCGCACCGCCAAACTGCGTGGTCGGAATGTTGTCATAGCCGTACATACGCGCGACTTCCTCCGCCAGATCGCACATGCGCGCAATATCCGTGCGATAGAACGGGACAACAACCTCGTCGCCCTCGATAACAAAGCCCAAGCGGTTCAAATATGCGGCGATCTCATCACGGCTCAGCTGGACACCGAGCAAGGCATTCATTTTGTCGCATTCGAGCGGCAAACGCTTGTTGACATCGCTGGTTGCATCGACATCAATGATGCCGTCGACAACCTCGCCGGCACCCAGCAGCTCGACCAGTTCACACGCGCGGTTTACAGCGTCTACTGTCATGCGCGGGTCAAGCCCCTTTTCAAAGCGGCCGGATGCCTCCGTGCGCATGCCCAGCTTCTGTGCGGTAACGCGAACCGTCGCGCCGTGAAAGTTGGCGGACTCGAATACGACCGTCTGTGTCTTATCCGTGATTTCGCTTTCAAAACCGCCCATGACGCCCGCGACAGCCGTCGCATCCGTGCCGTCAGCGATGCAAATCATATCGTTGTCCAGATAATGGTTTTCTCCGTCTAACGTCTGAATGAACTCTCCATCCTTTGGGCGGCGCACGATGATCTTTCCGTCCTTCAGGCACGCATAATCAAACGCGTGCATCGGCTGACCATATTCCAGCATAACATAATTGGTGATGTCGACGATGTTATTGATGGGACGCACACCGGCAGCGTGCAGACGCTCGCGCATCCAAGCAGGGGACGGCTCAATTTTAATATTTTTTACCAGACGCGCGGTATAGCGCGGGCATAACTCCGGCTCCTCGACGGCAACCGACAGCGATGCGTTGATATCGCCGCCGACTCCCTTGACGACAGGTGCATGCAGCTTCAGCTCGCGCTGGAATGTCGCGGCGGTCTCACGCGCCAGACCGATGATGCTCAGGCAGTCCGGACGATTGGATGTGATTTCAAAATCGGTCACATATTCGTCCAAACCGATGACCGTGCGGATATCAACGCCGACCGGTGTATCAGCGGGCATGAGAAGCAGGCCGTTTGGGTCGCCGTACGGTATCTCGTTGAGCGTCAGTCCAAGCTCCTCGTGTGAGCACATCATACCGTTGGATACAACGCCGCGCAGCTTGCCCTTGGTGATCTTGACGCCGCCCGGCAGCATGGACTTGTGCAGCGCGACCGGGACGATGCTCCCGACATGCGCATTCGGCGCGCCGGTGACGATCTGAATCGGCTCATCCCTGCCAACCTCAACCTGGCAGATGACCAGATGGTCGGAATCCGGATGTGGCTCGTTGGACAGAATTTTGCCGGTTACAACATTTTTAAACTCCTCGCCGAGGTAGACAACCTCCTCGACCTTGGAACCGGACATGGTCATTTTATCGGCATATTCCTTGTTGGAGATGCCATTCATATCTACAAATTCGGAAAGCCAGCTCATTGGCAGCTTCATGGTTTCATTCCTCCAAAGTCAGTTTATTCCAAAAAATCACTTAGAACTGGTGCAGAAAGCGCACGTCATTCTCAAAGAACATACGGATATCTGTTATCTTATACCGGCTCATAACGACGCGCTCCAGCCCCATGCCAAAGGCATAGCCGGAATACTCATTCGGGTCGATATCGCATACCTCAAGTACCTTTGGATGAACCATTCCGCAGCCGAGAATTTCAATCCAACCCTCGTTTTTACACAGCGGGCACCCCGCGCCATGGCACTGGAAGCATTGCATGTCCATCTCTGCGGACGGCTCGGTGAACGGAAAATGATGCGGACGGAAGCGTACAACGGTGTCCTCGCCATACAGCTGCTTGGCAAACATCTCCAAAATGCCCTTGAGGTCGGACATGCGGATGCCCTTATCGACCACCAGACCCTCGATCTGATGGAATACCGGAGAATGCGTCGCATCGACGGCATCGGAGCGAAATACGCGGCCGGGCGCGATGATGCGGATCGGCGGCTTTTTCTTTTCCATCGTGCGAATTTGGATTGGCGAGGTCTGCGTGCGCAGGACGACGTTATCCGAGATATAGAAGGTATCCTGCGTATCGCGCGCCGGATGATCTTTAGGGATGTTCAGTGCCTCAAAGTTGTACCAATCGGTTTCAACCTCCGGGCCTTCGCCAATGCCGAAGCCCATTCCGATAAAGATATCCTTGATCTCATCGAGCACCGTCGTGATTGGGTGCTTTTTGCCGATGACGACCTCTTCACCCGGCATGGTGACGTCAATGGTCTCGCTCTTCAGCCGCGCCTCCAGCGCAGCCGCCTCAATGAGGGATTTTTGCTCGGCAAGCCCGGTCTCAATGGCAGAGCGGAGCTCATTCACCATCTGGCCGAACGCGGGGCGCTCCTCAGGCGCGAGATCGCGCATGCTTTTCATCAGCGCGGTGACTTCGCCCTTTTTCCCAAGGTATTTTACGCGGATGGCATCAAGCTCACGCGCATCCTTGCATGCAGCCATTGCCTGCTGCGCAACCTCCCGAATGGATTGTAATTTTTCTTTCATCAGATCAAACAACTCCTTGCAGATTTTAGTGCATAAAAAAACCCTTCGCTCCCACGTACAGGGACGAAAGGTACAAAAGACTTCCGCGGTACCACCCGAATTCCGGAGAATGTGCTTCACCGGCTCTTAGGACTGGTAACGGAGTCTCCCGCCGGCGCTTTTGGTCGCCGGAGCTCCCGGGCGAACTTCATCATACCGTTTCGGCGGACAGCTTTCAGCCGCTGACTGTCCTTCTCTGATGCCGCAGAGGGCGTTGATTACTTTTCCCGTTCATTGCTTATGCCGTTTGCAATTCAATATACTATTATTTTATATCATATCGCACAACAAAAATCAAGAGGAATTCTTGACAACGATGCCGCAAGCTACTATAATAAAACAATCAAATCATAAAAAATTGAGCGAACGACGTTGAAAAAGAGGAGTACATCCCCAAGCCTGCCTGCAGAGAGAGGCCGGACGGTGCAAGGCCCCGCGGGAAGGGATGGAAGGTCGCTTTTGAGTCAGCGCATTGAAACAAAGTAGGTGCGTTCGGTCTGCCGCCGTTATCCGGCAAAAAAGTGCGCGCATTTCCCCTGCGCGAATTTTGGGTGGTACCACGGAGCAGCAGTCTTCGTCCTGATGTTGGACGAGGGCTTTTTTATTGCCCGGATACGTACGAAACCGACGCTCAACCGTGTAGAAAGGAGGCAATGTTCGTGACCAACGAATTGCCAAAAACCTATGACCCCAGCGCCACAGAGGACAAGCTGTACCAGATGTGGGAGCAAAACGGATATTTTAACGCAGAAGTCGACAAAACCAAGAAGCCATTTACCATCGTTATTCCGCCACCGAATGTCACCGGTCAGCTGCATATGGGTCATGCGTTCGATGAGACGCTGCAGGATATCCTCATTCGCACCAAGCGCATGCAGGGCTATTCCGCACTGTGGATGCCGGGCACCGACCATGCGGGCATTGCGACGCAGATCAAGGTCGAGGAAAACCTCCGCAAGGAGGAGGGACTGACCCGCTATGATCTGGGCCGCGAGAAGTTTCTGGAGCGCGTGTGGGACTGGAAGAACCAGTATGGAAACCGCATTATCCAGCAGCTGAAAAAGCTCGGCTCCTCCTGCGACTGGCGCCGTGAGCGCTTCACGATGGATGAGGGCTGCTCGAAGGCGGTCAAGGAGGTTTTTGTCAACCTGTACGACAAGGGACTGATCTATAAGGGAAGCCGCATTATAAACTGGTGCCCGCACTGTGCGACCGCGCTGTCGGACGCCGAGGTCGAGTACGAGACGCAGCCGGGCAAGCTGTGGTATATCCGCTACGATATCAAGGATTCCGACGAGAGCATTGTGGTTGCAACCACGCGTCCGGAAACCTTTATGGGCGATACCGGCGTCGCAGTCAATCCGAATGACGAGCGTTACCAGCACCTCATTGGGAAAATGGCGATTCTGCCGATTATCGGCCGAGAGATCCCGATCTTTGCGGACGACTATGTTGATAAGGATTTCGGCACCGGCTGTGTCAAAACGACGCCGTGCCATGACCCGAATGACTTTGACATGGGCCAGCGGCACGATCTGGAGCAGATTCTGGTCTTTAATGAGGACGCGACTGTCAACGAAAACGGCGGCAAATATCAGGGCATGGATCGCTATGCCTGCCGTGAGGCCGTGCTGGCGGATTTGGAGGCTGATGGCCGTCTGGTCAAAATTGAGGATCACACGCACAACGTCGGCACATGCTATCGCTGCGGCACAACCGTTGAGCCGATGACCTCCGCGCAGTGGTTTGTCAAGATGGCGCCGCTGGCAAAGGATGCCATCCGCGTCGTCGAGGATGGCGAGATCAAGTTTGTTCCTGACCGCTTCAGTAAGACGTACATTCGCTGGATGGAAAATGTACACGACTGGTGTATTTCCCGTCAGCTGTGGTGGGGGCACCGTATTCCGGCCTATTATTGCGAAGATTGCGGTGAAATGGTCGTTGCCAAGCAGGACGTCACGGTTTGCCCAAAATGCGGCAGCACACACATGCGTCAAGAAGAGGACGTGCTGGATACCTGGTTCTCCTCCGCACTGTGGCCGTTCTCCACGCTGGGCTGGCCGGACAGCACAAAGGAGCTTGAATATTTCTACCCGACGGATACGCTGGTCACCGGCTATGATATTATTTTCTTCTGGGTTGCCCGTATGATCTTCTCCGGCATGGAGCATATGAAGCAGGTGCCGTTTAAAACGGTGTATATCCATGGGCTTGTGCGCGACGAGCAGGGACGGAAGATGTCCAAGTCGCTGGGTAACGGCATCGACCCGCTGGAGGTCATCAAGCAGTATGGCGCGGATGCGCTGCGCTTTACGCTGGCAACCGGCAATTCGCCCGGAAATGACATGCGTTATTCCAAGGATCGCGTCGAGGCGAGCCGCAATTTCTGCAATAAGATCTGGAACGCATCCCGCTTTATCCAGATGAATC
>CAZEMM010000043.1:0-16162 GCA_964513445.1 uncultured Butyricicoccus sp.
ACCCACGTGTTCAGCTTGGAAGGCTGACATTCTACCATTGAACTACACCCGCAGGTTTTCACAATGCTTATTAAGTATACCAATGTGTCCTACGAATGTCAAGTGCTATTTTTAGTTTTTTTCACGAACAGGATCCCCCTGTGAGCGCAGCGCGGATCATTTCGTGTAGTGCCCGACCATGGTGATACACAGCACCACCAGAAAAACGACGATCAGCGCCCGTGTACACCACTTCAGCTGCCGTTCCTGCTTCTGCTTTTCCTGCTTATCCTTCGTCTCTTTGACCCGATTCATCAGCCGGATTGTCGGAATCAAAACCACGACAAACACTATGGCGGCAACGATCTGCCAGATCTGCATTTTGTCTCCCTCACAATACGAATGGCTCATTTTTTGACGACGCGCCGCCGCCCGAGAGCGGCAGCGCGCGTTATAAATCCGTTATATGGTCTGAATATTGACGCCGTCTGCATTCGCTGTGACGTGCGCGCCGGTGAGCGGGTGCTCCCACGCCGCAATGAAGCGGCTTGCAAGCTCATCCTCCACATGCTTTTCAAGGCTGCGGCGCAGGTTGCGCGCGCCGAATCTGACGGAGAATGAATCGTCGATGAGATAATCCACCAGCGTGTCATCCCAGCTCAGACGCACGCCGTTGTCCGCGAGCGAAGCCTTGAGCTGATCCAGCATAATGGCCGCGATGCCGCGGAAATCCTCGCGCGTGAGATGATCGAACGAAATCACATCATCAATGCGGTTTAAGAACTCCGGACGCATGATCTCCTCCAGCGCCTTGAGCGCGCGCGCCTCATCCTGTTCGGATACCGTCTTGCCAAAGCCCAGCGAGCCGCCGGAGCGGTCTGAGCCGGCGTTGGACGTCATGATGATAATCGCGTGCTCAAAGGACACAGTGCGTCCCTGCGCATCGGTAATGCGACCGTCGTCCAGCACCTGCAGCAGGATATTGAGCACATCCGGATGTGCCTTTTCGATCTCGTCGAACAGCACGACGGAATACGGGCGGCGGCGCAGCTTTTCTGTCAGCTGTCCCGCCTCGTCAAAACCGACATAGCCCGGAGGCGAGCCGATCAGACGGGAAACCGTGTGCTTTTCCATATATTCCGACATATCCAGACGAATGAGCGCCTCCGGCGTGTCAAACAGATCCTCCGCCAGCGCCTTGACCAGTTCGGTCTTGCCGACGCCGGTCGGGCCGACAAACAGAAACGAGATCGGCTTGTGCTTCGGGCTGATGCCCGCGCGCGAGCGGCGCACCGCGTGCGCCACGGCTGTGACCGCCTTCTCCTGACCGACAACACGGCGATGCAGACGCTCCTCCAGCCCGATCAAGCGGGTAAACTCCTGCTCGCAGACCTTGGAGGCCGGTACGCCCGTCCAAAGCTCGATGACGGACGCCAGCTGCGCCGTGGTCAGCTCGGGCGCAGGTATCTTTTCGAGCTCTGCGAGCTTATCCTGTGTTTGCAGCTCCAGGCTCTTCAGCTGCGCCATTTTTTCATAGACCTCATTGTTCTGCGGCAGCTGCAGCAGCTCCTCCT
The DNA here is from genome assembly GCA_964513445.1 of uncultured Butyricicoccus sp. Lineage (GTDB taxonomy): Bacteria > Bacillota > Clostridia > Oscillospirales > Butyricicoccaceae > Butyricicoccus_A. Next base: position 1,554 of record CAZEMM010000043.1, read on the forward strand.
GCTGTGTATGGATCTCATTCAGCTGGTCGTTCAGCGCAGGCTTTTCCCCCGCCGCCGGATCATCCAGATTCAGGCGGGAGCACGCCTCGTCGATCAGGTCAATCGCCTTATCCGGCAGATAGCGGTCGGTGATATAGCGCTCCGACAGCGCGGCGGCCTGCTGGCACATCGCCTCTGAGATGCGCACGCCATGAAACGCCTCATAATAGCCGCGCACGCCCTTTAAAATTTCCGCCGTGTCCTCAATGGACGGCTCGTTGATGGTGACCGGCTGGAAGCGGCGTTCCAGCGCCGCATCCTTTTCAATATATTTGCGGTATTCCGAAAACGTGGTCGCACCGATGACCTGAATCTCCCCGCGGGACAGCGCGGGCTTGAGGATATTGGCCGCGTTCATCGAGCCCTCCGCGTCGCCTGCGCCGACGATGTTGTGCACCTCGTCAATGACCAGTATGATATTGCCAAGCGCCTTGACCTCGTTAATCAGCCCCTTCATACGGCCCTCAAACTGGCCGCGGAACTGCGTGCCCGCGACAAGCGCAGTCAGATCGAGCAGATGTACCTCCTTCTGACGCAGCTTATACGGCACATCGCCCTTCGCGATGCGGATAGCCAAGCCCTCCGCGACCGCCGTCTTGCCGACGCCCGGCTCGCCAATCAGGCACGGATTGTTTTTCTGCCGCCGGTTTAATATCTGAATCACGCGCTCCGTCTCGCTCTCGCGGCCGATGATCGTGTCCAACTGCCCCTGACGGGCGCGGGCAGTCAGATCGGTGCAGTACGCGGACAGATTTTTCCGTTTTTTCGCTTCTTTTTTCTTCTGGCGGCGATCGTCGTCGGTTTCGCTCTGCGGCTGCTGCGGACGGGCAGATGTATCGCTGTTTTGCGCAAACATCTTTTCCAGAAAAGGGAAGGTATGCGTGCGGCCAAAATCGAAGGCGTCATCCGCCTCCTGCTGCGCGCTCAGCTCTTCCGTATCATCCATGTCGTCGTCATCCCCGTCCTCCAAGACGGACAGCGCCTGCATGTTGGACATTTCATCTGTCAGTTGATCGAGATCCTCGTCGGTAATGCCCATCTGCTGCATCAAGCCGTCGATCGGCTTGAGTCCCAGCTCGCGGGCACATTTGAGGCAATAACCTTCATTGGTCGCTCCACCTTGCTCCAGCTTGGAGATGAAAACCACTGCCACGTTTTTGTGACAGCGTGAACATAATGGCATATGCATATGGGGTGTGTTTCCTTTCTTCTTTATCACAGGCTTCCAGCCAAATTGGGGTATTTGGCCAAAGCTATGCAGTTTCTTCAAATAGAGACAGACCGTCGTCGTTCCAGCCGACCAGATGGCGGGCGATGGCGGATTTCTCCATCTCAGCGGGAGACAGCGCGCCATAGTCCGAATACATGGCGGGGACAGTCAGCTTAAGCACCCACAGCACGCAGGTACACAGCACCAGTCCGGTCGCCGCACCCAGCAGGCCGCCGAGCAGCGCGTCAAACGTGTGCAAAATCGGCAGATGGGTAAAAATGCCGAGGGCGGAGGCGACAACGCGCACGATGCACTTGATGAGAACAAACGCGCACAGAAAGACAATCAGATAGGCGATCGCATCGCCGACGCAGGAGGCAATGGCATTTGCCAGCTGCTGCTGCGGATTCTGGCTCGTCTCCAGCACACCCAGCGTCAGGCCGCCCTGCTCCAATATATTCTGCGAGTAACCGGACACGCTGTCCCACATGCCGGAGGCGGTCTCCTGCTGCGCAAACGACTGCGCAATGGGTTCGGACAAATGCGGTGCGATCCACGCGCCGACTGTCCCTTTCAGGCGCGATGCAATGGAAGCCGCGCCCCAAAACGAGACGAGAGAGCCGATTGTATATACGACTGTGGCAAGAAAGCCTCGGCGCCAGCCAAACAGGGCATACAGCGCAATGGCAATCAGGATAATCCAATCAACCGTATTCATAAACCTTCCGTCCTTTCCGAACTGCCCGCGGCATATCAGCCGTCGAGCGTAAGATCATTGAGCGGGTTGCCAATGGTCAGCACACGGGCATGGCTGGAGAACAGCGCAATGGCCGTGCCGCCTGCGCGCATATACACGCGCGTCGCGCCGGACAAGCCGTCCTGTACATTAATCAGGCGCAGGCTCTTGGAATAAAACGTCACCTCGTCACCTGTAAGCACAGCCAGCCGTCCGTCATTATAGCTGATAGAATCCGGCTCCGCCGCCAGGCTGAGCGGCTCGCGCGAGGCGGTGCCGCGCACATTGACCAGCACAACATCCGCCCTGCTGTTCTGTGCATATGATTCCGTCGCCAGCGCGACGCAGTCGTCCGACAGGTCATATGCGATGAGCGCATCCGCCGCGTATTCCTTCTGGTACTTGATCTGTCCGCTGCGCGAGACGATATAGGTGCTGTTGTCGCACACGGCGCACACCGTATTGCTGCCCAGAAATTTCATGCTCAGCGCGAGCGAGCTGCCCATATCCACACCTTCCTCCGGTCCCTCAGAGGAATTGATGCTGGTGAAAAACAGCCTGGAGGTGAGCGCAAGGCCATCCTGCTTGAAGCAGAACAGCGCGAGCCGCTGCCCATCCGAGGACAACGCCGCCGACATAATATAATAGTCGGGCGACGACCATTTATACAGCTGCTCATTGTCAATGTTATACACGGACACGGCGCTTTTATACCCCGCCTCGTCCGTAACGATCGCAACGCTGCCGTTGTCGGCAATATCCGCGTTGGTGACCGGTGATTTCATCGTCTGGGAATACAGCTCGGAAAGCGTATTGGTTACGGTAAAGCGATACGCGCCGCGGTCAAACACCAGCAGATACTGCTCCGACGCGCGCATGACCGGATTGGCATACGACAGGGTCATTTCCATCTGATTATAATTGCTCGGCAGCTCAAAGCTGAGCGTTTTGTCCGCGCAGATGGCAAGTCCGTTTCCAAACGGATGTATGCTCTTGGTCGAGCCGGTGGGATAAGAGATCACCGTCGTATCGCCCGCCGACACCTCAGACGCCGCCAGCAGCGACGAGCGGATGTTGCGCAGGCTGGTCGGTGTAAACAGCTCCAGATTAAGCACCAAAAAGAGGGCGGACACGATCACCAGCGCCCAGCCGGTATAGTGGCGCACGGTATACAGCGTGCGCAGCGCAGGATTGGTGCTGTGGCGCGCCTCGTAATCATGCCGCGACGGACGGCGCGGGTATGACCGATTGTTTGTCATAGCACTCCTCCTGACAGATCTGCCGGCTCAGACAGGCCAAATCCGTCCAGCTCCGGCGTATTTTCATACCATAACCGCGTCATATACAGGCCCTGCGGCGGAAGCGTCGGCCCCGCCTGCTCCCGATCGCAGCTGGCCAGAATACGGCGGATATCCTCCGGCGGGAATTTATGCTGTCCGGCATACAGCAGTGTGCCGGAAATGGCGCGTGCCATGTTGTACAAAAAGCCGTCCGCGCTCACACGGATGCGCACAAACCGGCCGGCCGCGTCGACCGAGCAGGTAAAGATCTCGCGCACCGTGGATTTCACCGGTGTTCCCATCGAACGCACCGCCGCGAAATCCTGCCGTCCGATAAAATACTGCGCCGCCTGCTGCATGGCGGCAACATCCAGCGCATACGGATAAAAATAGCTGCGGCTGACCGCAAACGGGTCGCGGATAACGCCGGGACAGATGAGATAGGTATATTCCTTTCGCGTACAGCAAAAGCGTGCGTCAAAGTCCTCCGGTACGACCGCCGCGCCGCTCACCGCAATATCTGCCGGAAGCCGGGAATTGACGGCAAGCGGAAGCCGCTCCATCGGTATCGTGCAGTCGGCATGAAAATTGGCGACATAGCGGCGCGCATGCACGCCGGCGTCCGTGCGCCCGACGCCTGAAATCCGTACGGCCCGCCCTAGCAGCGCGCACAGCGCATCGGTCAGCGTCTGCTGAATCGTAACTGCGTTTTTCTGTGTCTGCCAGCCATGATAGGCCGCACCGTCATAGCTCAATATGAGGGCAATATTCAAATCGACTGCGTCCTTTCTGAAAAGTATATCAAGAGCGTATTACAAAAGTATGAACAACCGCCCTCGTGTGTAAATTTTTTTGACAACCTTTATGTCACCTTATAATATAAAATACTGTTTTGAAAAAAGCAACGGCAATGTGGCTTTTTTTTCAGATTTGTGATACTATTATTTTGAATTCGTATGATGTGCGGTGGGTTTTCGTCCCCGCTTGTAACATAAGGCGAGCTTTTGTATTGCCAAGAGTCCGGATGCGGTCAAGCCGCGCCGGAAAACGTAAAAAAAGGATGTGTCATTTTTTGGCAACAAAGAAAAAAACGACTGCGTCCGGAACGAGCCGCGCCTCTTCCGGACGAAAAAAAACGACAGCCGCCTCCCGCGGCACGAAAGGCAGCCGAACCACCTCCGCCCGCAAAAAGCAGACGCGGCAGCCGCTGGCGAACAGCTATCTCATTGCCACTGTCTTTCTGGTGCTTGCGCTTATGCTCGCGCTGGCGCTGTTCCGCTTTGACGGACTGCTGCTGGGCGGTCTGCTGGAGCTGTTCGGCGGTCTGATCGGCTGGGGCACATATCCATGCTGTATCGCCCTGTGCATTGCCGGTATCTTTATTTTGTGCGACCCGCCGGCCATCCGTCTGCGCGTTGCCGGCATTCTGCTGGCGCCCGTGCTGCTGGGCGCGCTGGTACAGTGCATTCGTCTCGCACCGCTGGAGCTGTCCTTCGACACGGTTTCTCAGCTGTGGCAAGACGGGCAGTCCCTGGGCAGCGGCGGCGTGCTGGGCGGCCTGCTGGCGTCCGTCCTGTCACTGCTGGTATCCGCTTTCGGCGCCAAGCTCATCTTGCTGCTGCTGCTGCTGATCGATTTCTTCCTCATCGCAGGCACAACGCCGCTGCGTCTGGTGCGCGGCCTGTCCGCCTTCTTTGCGGAAGACGTTGAGGCGCTCCAGGAGGACGACATGACGGTTACGCCCGCGGCGGTGCGTGAAAAAACCAAATCGCGCAGCTTTTTCGCATTTCTTCGCGACCGCAGAGCGCGCCGCAAGGCCAAACAGCTCAAAGCGCAGCAGGAAAAAGCGGAGCGCTCGAGGCGGATCCGCCGCGAGCGGCAAAAGCAGGACGAGGCAGCGCGGCAGGAAATGCAGCAGGCAGCCGCCGACGCCCAGGAGCAAGCGGCGGAAATTACAGCCTCCCGTGAGCGCTATACCCAGCGTATGGCGTCGCGCAAGCGGCTGAAGGAGGTCATCCCGCCGGAGCCGGGCGATCTGCCCGTCCCGGCCACGGAGCCGGACGAGGAAGCGGAGCTGACGCCGCTCCCGTCGGATGCGCCCGTCTGGGCGGACGATATCCCGCCATGGGAGCAGCCGGAGCCGTCCAAGCAGGCAGTGAACGAGCAGATGCAGCGCGACATCGACAGCGCGCTGACCGCGCCGACGCCGGATTACCAGTACCCGTCCATCGGCCTGCTCAAAAGCGCGCCGCGCGTTTCCTCCGCCGGTGTGCGCGCCGAGCTGAAGGAAAATTCAGAACGGCTGGTGGATACGCTGGCCTCCTTTGGCATTGACGTTGAGATCATCAACATTGTACGCGGCCCGTCGGTCACGCGCTATGAGGTGCAGATGGAGCGCGGTGTGAAATTCTCGCGCATCACCTCGCTGTCGGATGACATCGCGCTGTCGCTCGGCGCGGATTCCGTGCGCATCGCGCCGATACCGGATAAAATCGCCATCGGCATCGAGGTGCCCAACAAGGCGGTTCAGATGGTCATGCTGCGCGATGTCCTCGCCTCCCCCGCCTTTGAGCAGACGCCTGCCAGGCTGGCGGTCGCGCTGGGCAAGGATATTACCGGCACGGCACAGGTCATCGATCTGGCAAAAATGCCTCATCTGCTCATCGCCGGTACGACCGGCTCGGGCAAATCGGTGTGCATCAACTCCATTTTGATTTCGCTGCTGTACAAATCGTCGCCCAACGATGTGCGGCTCATCATGATCGACCCGAAGATGGTCGAGCTGGGCAATTACAACGGCATCCCGCATCTGCTCGTCCCCGTCGTGACCGACCCGAAAAAGGCCTCCGGCGCGCTCAGCTGGGCGGTCGGTGAGATGGAGCGGCGCTATGCGCTGTTTGCCGCGACCGGCACGCGCAATCTGTCGGATTACAACATACTGGCGCAGCGCGAGCAGCAGCGTCTGGCACAGCTTCCGGAGGAGGAGCTGCCGCCGCCGGGACGCCGTCCGGAGCCGCTGCCGCAGATCGTCATCGTCATCGACGAGCTGGCTGACCTGATGATGGTGGCTGCCAAGGAGGTTGAGACCTCCATCTGCCGCATCGCGCAGAAGGCGCGCGCCGCCGGTATGCATCTGGTCGTCGCCACACAGCGTCCGAGCGCGGATGTCATCACGGGTATTATGAAGTCCAACATCCCGTCGCGCATCGCGTTCGCCGTCGCCTCGCAGGTCGAATCGCGCATCATCCTGGACACCCAGGGCGCGGAAAAGCTGATCGGCAAGGGCGATATGCTGTACTCCCCGATCGGCATGAACAAGCCGACGCGTATTCAGGGCTGCTTTGTCAGCACGGAGGAGATTGAACGCGTCATCGAAACGGTCAAGGCCAACTCGGACGGCGCGGAGTACTCGCAGGAAATCATGGATCAGATGGAGCGCAGGGCGGAGGAAAGCGCCGGCGAGGGCGTCTACAACGCCGCTGAGGATGAGGATGAGCTGCTGCCGCAGGCCATTACCATCGTCACCGAGGCCGGTCAGGCCTCTACCTCCATGCTGCAACGCAGGCTCAAGCTGGGCTATTCGCGCGCTGCCCGTCTGGTCGATCAGATGGAGGAACGCGGCATCGTCGGCCCGAACGAAGGCTCCAAGCCGCGTCAGGTGCTCATCTCCAAGGACGATTGGGCGGAGATGCAGCTTCGCAGGAGTATCTAGCGCCAAGCGACGCTGTTCGCAGGACAGCGCAACTATTTTATACAGGAGGAACACACACATGTCTTTTCGCAAAATTGAACCGACAGCGCTTCCGGGAAATGTCATTGACGAGGTCTGCAACAAATGGATGCTGCTCGCAGCAGGTACGCAGAACGACTTTAACTTTATGACGGTCAACTGGGGCATGATGGGCGAGCTGTGGTTTAAGCCGGCCGTCACCGTCTATGTGCGCCATTCCCGCCACACCTACGGCTATATGGAAAAGGGCGATACGTTCACGCTGACCGCGCTCAAGCCGGGCCACCAGAAGGCTTTGCAGCTGGCAGGCTCCAAGTCCGGACGTGACATCGACAAGCTGAAGGAATCCGGCCTGACCGCCGCCTTTGTCGACGGCAGCCCGACCTTTGAGGAGGCGGCCTACACCATCGTATGCAAAAAGATGTACGCCGCCGATCTGACCGCCGATAACGCAATCGGCAGTACGTTTGCCGAGGTCTATGAGGAGCCGGATTATCACAAGATGTATATCGCGGAGATCGTTGCGGCATACGTAAACGATTGACCTTTCAACATTTGCGCGGGCGTTATCTACAGCCTGCGGATCATCAAAGCACACGCAACGACCGGATGAATGGCTGCACGCCGTTGTCCGGTCGTTCTTTACGCACGAAAATGACCGGGAATCACAGGACTCCCGGCCTTTTTGACAATGTGAATGATTACAATGACAGCTTGACATGCGTACCGTCCGCCGCCTCCACCTCGACTATGGTTAGCCCGCGATAGGCCCGCAGCAGTTCCCTGCATGTACGCAGCACCGTGGCAAGCTGCGCGCGGTCGGCCGCGATTCCCGCGCTCTTCAGTCCCTCCGCAATGCAGAACGCGCCGAAGCGTCCGCACAGCAGCCGGTTTGGAATGACCGCTACGATGGGAAACCGCTTTTTGACAACGATTCTCACTCGACCACGACCTCAACCGTTGTGCCGTCCGACGCCTCCACCTCAACCAGCCTGCCGATGAGTCCGCTGTCCACCATCAACAGAATCTGCTCGATGTCAATCTGTTCAAGGATGCCTGTCTCCTTCGCCTGCGGCACAAATTTTGCGATTTCCAAGCCCATCTTGACCAACCCCATCGGCAGATTGACGCGCACCTTATCACCCTGCGGCGAATCCACCGTCACGCGAAACATCATGTCGTTGATATTTTTGCGCTTGTCCTGCGGTACAAGCTGTACCGGTGCCTCTCCCGACAGCAGCGCATCTACGCTCACGCCCAGCTCCGCCGCCAGCTTCGGCAGCAGCATGATATCCGGACAGGAATTGTCCGTCTCCCATTTGGATACCGCCTGTGCAGAAACGCCGAGCGATTGCGCAAGCTCCTCCTGTGTCAGGCCGCGCCGTCTGCGCAGCAGTCCAATGGTTTTTCCGAGTGCATTCATACTGGATTCCTCCCAATCGTTTTTGTTGTCCCCATTGTACCCGCGGGACACGCGGGACACAAGCGAGCATTGGTTGGATACCGGTCAACCAAACAGAGAGAAATCAACGAGCCCGCACAACCATCCGTTGCAAAATAATACGGTTCGTATAATACATGTGAAAATATACGGAATTTACTCTTCCAAATGCTCCAATCCCTGGCTCATGATCGTATGCACATGGTCATCCGCCAGTGAATAGACGATGTTTTTCCCCTCGCGGCGGAAGCGGACAAGGCGGCTCTGCTTGAGCACGCGCAGCTGATGGGAGATCGAGCTTTGCGTCATACCCAGCGCCTGCGCAATATCGCCGACGCTCATATCTCGCTCCACAAGCACATACAGAATCTTGATGCGCGTGGAATCGCCGAACACCTTGAACAGCTCCGCCAAATCGTACAGCTCCTCTTCGGTCGGCACCTGATCGTTATTAGAAAAGAAATCCGTGACCTCGGGTATCTGTTTTTCCTCGTTCATGCGTCCTCCTCATCGTCGTCCACCGGATGCGCCTCCACATCAATGACCTTTTGCTTTTGATACGTCTTATGCGCGCGGTTCATGCGCAGCACAATGAGCAGATCGGACACGCCGTTGTACAGCAGCGCCACACCGGTCAGCCGAAACGAAATCGTCGCCGTCGCATAGGGATTGAGCAAAATGACTACGCCCAGCGCCAGTGTAATGAGCCCCAGAATGAGCACGGTCGTGCCGGACGGATCGCCAAAGCGGCGAAGGCCGATGCCCTGCCGGATATTGAGCAGTCCGTCGAGCAGCAGGATCAAACCGAATACAATGGGTAAAATAGAACTGATCAGGCGCGGATTGGCGATGATAAAAACACCGACAGCAGCCGCGATCACACTCATGGCAACAGTGAACACGCGGATGACGCGCTCACGCACACAGTCGAGAATGCCCAAAACGCCATAGGCGATGAACAGCGCGCCGATAACATAGCACGCAACCTGCAAAAACGCATCGGGAAACAGCAGCAGCGCGACGCCCAGCACAAGGCAGCCGGCCGCGCCTATCAGCATATGTCCCCGAATACTGCGGAAGGTTTCAAACATAAAACCGCACCTCCTTTTATTATTTTGATTGTACGGCATTTGAATGACTCTGTCAATCGTTTCCTCACCCCGCGGCCAGAAACCAATGGACGCGATTCCATCCTTACATTTCCCTTGAAAAAGCCACGCATTGGGTGTACAATCAGCATGTATAAAAATCGCATTAAATTCTGTAGAAGGTGTAAGACTATGACAAAAATTGATATTATTTCAGGCTTTTTGGGCGCGGGCAAAACGACGCTCATCCGCAAGCTGCTGGAAGGCCCGTTTGCCGGCAAAAAGGTCGTGCTCATTGAAAATGAGTTTGGTGAGATCGGCATTGACGGCGGATTTTTGAAGGATGCCGGCATTGAGATTACCGAGATGAATTCCGGCTGCATCTGCTGCACACTGGTCGGTGACTTTGCGAAGGCGCTGCACGATGTGCTTGAGAAATTCTCTCCGGACAACATCATCATCGAGCCGTCCGGCGTCGGCAAGCTGTCCGATGTCGCCGCCGCAGTGCACCCCATCCTCAGGGAGGGTGAAGTCGAGCTGGGCTGTCTGACCACGGTGTGCGACGCATCCAAGTGCCGCATGTACAGCAAGAACTTTGGCGAATTTTACAACAACCAGCTGGAGAGCGCGGGAACCATCGTGCTCAGCCGCACGCAGAACATCAGCGAAAAGCGTCTGGACGAAGCGGTCGCCATCGTCCGCGAGCACGCGGGCGAAAAAACCAACATCATCACCACGCCGTGGGACGAGCTGACCGGCGAACAGATCTATACCGTCATGTGCGCAGACGGTCAGCAGGCGCTGCTGGATGCCGCCGAGCTGTATGCGCAGGAGGAGCATCATCACGAGCATGAGCACGAGCACCATCACGACCATGACCATGAGCACGAGCATCATCATGACCACGACCATGACCACGAGCACCATCACGACCATGACCACGACCACGAGCATCATCACGACCATGACCATGAGCACGAGCATCATCACGACCATGACCACGAGCATCATGAGCATCATTATGATGAAAACGGCGTTTGCTCCTGCGGTCATCATCACCATCATCATGGTCATGACGCGGATGAAGTATTCGTCAGCTGGGGCATGGAAACGGCGCACAAGTTCACAGAGGATGATCTGCGCGCCCGTCTTGAACAGCTGAGTGATACCGCGCTGTACGGCACGGTCCTGCGTGCAAAGGGTATCGTTCCGGCATCCGACGGCGATTGGCTGCACTTTGACATGGTGCCGGAGGAGATCGAGCTGCGCCGCGGCAGCGCAGACTTTACCGGTCGTCTGTGCGTCATTGGCTCCGCCCTCAAGGAGGACGCCTTGACCGAGCTGTTCCGATAAGGAGGAGCTATGGAAATCCCTGTATATTTCTTCACCGGTTTTTTGGAGAGCGGCAAGACCGCATTTATCGAATCCATTCTCAAGGATCCAAACTTCGCAGAGGGTGAGCGCACGCTCATCCTGCTGTGTGAGGAGGGCGAACGCGAATTTGACGAGGAGCTGCTGCGCCGTACCAACTGTGCCATCGAGGTGGTCGAGGATCTGAAGGATTTTAACAAAAACTATCTGCATCTGTGCGACCGCAATTACCGTCCGGAGCGCGTCATCGTCGAGTGGAACGGCATGTGGAAGCTGTCGGACATCGCGCCGGATGCGTTCCCGCGCGACTGGCTGATCTATCAGACTGTACTCACCGTCAATTCGCAGACATTTGACCTGTATTTTCAGAATATGGGTACCTACATGTACGAGCAGCTGCAAACAGCGGATATGATCGTCTTTAACCGCGCGGATGACACCACGAAGGACATCATCAAGCAGCGTCGTGTGCGCATGATTAACCGCCGTGCAGATATCTTTGTGGATTATCCCGACGGCAACAGCGAGGTCTATCAGGAGGATCTGAGCGCAAACATTGATCTGTCCGCCGACATTGTTGATATCTCCGAGGCGGATTATGCGCAGTGGTATTTTGATGCGATGGAGCATGCGGACAAATATGCCGGACATACGATGCGGTTCCTGTGTCAGGTCTACCGCCCGGACGGCATGCAGAAGGGCTGCTTCGCAGCCGGCCGGTTTACCATGCTGTGCTGCGCGGAGGATATCTCCTTCCTGGCCATGGTGTGCAAGCATCCGTCTGCCGGCTCATTGGTCGATCGTGACTGGTACACGATCACAGCGGAGGTGCGCAAGGAATTCTTCCCCGAATATCAGGGAGATGGCCCGGTGCTGTATGTGCGGTCGCTGGAGCCGGCGCAAAAGCCGGAGGACGACATCTGTTATTTGAAATAAACCAACGGCAACGCCGCAGGCTCCGGCCCGCGGCGTCGCTCAACCAATCAGAAAGCCCAGACAGGCCGCTTGCTGTCTGGGCTTTCCTTATATGAGATTTTGCATCGCATTCAGCTTATGTCCAGCTCAGTGCAGGCATATGCAAGGCGCGCTCCAACAGGAGCGCCTGTCATGCGGCAGGATATCCCTGCGATCCAATTTCCAAGATGACGAACGCGCAGCCTGCGCACGATTCCCCTGACCGTTTTTCCCTTGCGGTCAGGGTTTTCATTTTTTACTGTCGCCGCAATGCTTTCTTTTCCGGCATTATACCACATATATGTTTATGTAGCAAGATTGACTTTCGCATTTTTTCATATTATTATTTGACTTGTGAGACATTTAAACCGCGCTTTAAATCATTTTTGCACGATTTTTTTAACAAATTAAACATCTTCTACTTATTTAAACAGTAATCGACAAAATGTTTGTATATAAATAAATGCGGGGTAATTGGGATGGCAACACTATATGAAATGTCGCAGGAATATCTGCAAAATGCAATGCAAATGGAAGCGCGAATCCGGCATCTGGAATCACAGGCTTCCCGCACAATTTCCCTGGAGGTGCGCCGAAAGCTGCGGCGCCGCATCAATACCTTGCATGTGATGGTCTGTGAGAGCCGTCAGATTGCGTTTGAACTGGAGCATTATTATGACAAACCGAAGGAGGACCCTGTTTATGTCAAACCAAAGCCGCGGCGCGGCCGTCCCAAAAATAAATTCAGTCGCAGCGGATATGGAGCTGCGACGCCGGCTCTTGTCATGCATGGCAGAAACGCTGACAAGCAGACAGTATCAGGTATTCGTTCTGAGCTTTCTCGAAGGAATGCCGCAAAAAGAGATTGCAGCCGAATTTGACATGTCCCCGTCTTCGGTCAGCCGATGCCTCGCCGCAGCGAAAACCCGTCTGCGTCATGCATTGGGGTATACCTTTGAGCCGGCTCCATTTTATGATGAGGAGGACGCGCTCATTTGAGAGATCTGCAAGCCTGATCCCATGCCGCCCAGCCATGTACCTCTCCTATCTCCTATCTCTTTTCTCCTAGCTCTTTTTCCCCCTGTTCTCTGTTTTCATGGCGGCGTGGATCATATAAAAACAGCCGCAGAGCGATTGCTTTCGTCGCTCTGTGGCTGCTTTTTTATTTATTGGGCAGAATTTGCATGGGAATCAGTCGGCTCATCAGCCAGCCGAGATATCTGCGCATCATATGGGCATATTCCTCCGGCTTAACAATACCGCCGATGCCAAGCAGATCATAGACGACCGACGCCTCGCGCAGCTGACAACCCAATTCCTTTAGCCCGCTGTTCTGATAAAATTGCTTTCGCTTGACGCGTTCCATATAATTTTCCGCTGCCGGATCCAGCTGCTCAATTGCAAGAAAAACGCGTCTGCCCGCATATCGCCGCTTGATGGCCGCGAGTGTCGCGCTGCCATAGCCCTTTCCGCGCATTCCATCCCGTATGGCAAAATAAAACACATAGGACAGGTCGGCGTCATGAATAACATACAGCAGTCCCACCCAGATCTGACCGTCATATATTTCTAAAAAATCGACATTTTCACATTTCGATCTGCGCATCAGAAGCCAAAATGGCGCGCGCTCATCCGACGGAAAGGCGCGATGATACAACGAGCGTACCGCGCGATACTGCTTCGATCGTTTGGAAGCCGGTTGGAACTGTATTTCCATATTCCTCTCCTCCATTAGCCAAACTGTTCCTTACGCTTTTTGCCCTCATGCAGTAGCTTATAGAGGCCATCGGCATCCTCCTGCTCGATTGCGTCGCGATATTCGGTCAAATGCTTGATAACCTCGTCAATTTCCGGAACAAGCGCGTCCTTGTTTTCAATAAACAGCTCTGTCCACATGGTTTCATTCAGATACGCGACTCGTGTGAGATCGCGATAGCTGCCGCCGGAATAGCCCTTATGCTCCATCTCACAGGGACTTTTGATATACGCACTGGAGATGACATGACACAGCTGCGAGGTATACGCGATCATGCGGTCATGATGCTCCGCAGTCGTGACAACCAGCTGGCTGAATCCGATCTGCGCAAACAGCGTCTTGACCGTGTGCAAAGCCTCTTCTGTCGAAGCCTCCGTCGGAACAAGCAGCATACTCGCACCCTTGTACAGATCCGCTGAGGATGCCTTAAACCCGGAGACCTCGCGTCCGGCCATCGGATGTCCGCCAATATAGTACAGGCCATGCGTCTGGCACAGTGCCGTCAGACGCTTAACCAAGTATCCCTTAATGCCGCAGTCATCCGTGATGATACATCCCTGCTTGAACTGATCAATATGCGTCTCAACATAATCGCAGGAGATTTTGGGATACATGGACAGCAACACGATATCCGCTTGACGCAGATCATCTTCCGTGCCGATTTGATCAATCACGCCCTGCCGCAGCGCTTCCTCCGCCGTACTCCGCGTGCGGTTAAAGCCAATGATGGTATGCGTAGTGTATTTCTTAAGTGCACGCGCAAACGAGCCGCCAATCAGACCAAGCCCGATAATTGCAATTGTTTTCTGCTCCATAATCCATTTCCTCTGTTATTTGATTCACTATACATTGTAGCAAGGCGGTTCGGCAAAGTCAATGGCGTGAACTGCCTTTGCCGTATCTAAAAAACAAAAGCGGCAGACTCCATAGAATCTGCCGCTTAAAATACGTAGGCATCGACCTATCTTCCCGGGCCGTCTCCAGCCAAGTATTGTCGGCGTAAA
>CAZEMM010000044.1:0-16071 GCA_964513445.1 uncultured Butyricicoccus sp.
TTTCCGTGCAGGTTGGCGCAACGGCATCATCGGTTACGATAACATGTCCCTGTGCCGTACCATTCAACGATACATCATTCGTAAACATCCGTACAGTATTTCCGCAATTGGTATAGCTGTATACTGCTGCGCCGGTATAACTCGGGATGGACTGTGCCTCAGTTCCTTCCAATGTTTGGCGCCAGACAGGGTTCTCGGTCTGTTGTTCTCCTCCGTTGAGTATCCATGTCGCTTCTCCGGTTGAAAGATCTTCCACGCGGGTCGCCACCCCAGACTGGCTGGCGCCGCTGATGTTTTTCAGCGACCGATAACAGCACTGCTGCACACTGCCATCGTGATTGAAGCCGCAAATCGTCCCCAGATAATTCATTATACCGTCCCCTGTGAGCTGATCCAGCATCGAATAGCTGCTCAATATTGTCGAATTCGCTTCGTTGTCCCCACATAATCCACCGAGCCGCATCGTACAATTGCTGTCATCATAGCCATCGGCCACAACCGAACCGCCGGCGCAGCAATACGAAATCGTGCCGCCCGCATTCTTGCCGGCAAGCAGTCCAACATCCATCTCCACCACGTCATCCTGTTCCGAAACGGACACAGATGCGTTTAAAAGCATCAGCCTTGTTATCGTTCCGCAGTTTACACCGACCAATCCCGTATATGCTGTATATCCCGTGACACACAGGCCGGATATGGCATGTCCGTTTCCGTCCAGAGTACCCTTAAAGGGATTCGCCTTCGTTCCCATCGGCTCCCATGCCGGTACGTTCTCCGGAATGGTGATATCCTGCTGCAGCGCCGCGCAAAGCGTCGAATTTCCACTATTGATCTGCTGCGCCAGCCAATACAAATTGCCCGTGTTGGTCAACTGGTAGCTGCCATTTTCCAGCGCAGGCGGCTGGGTATGTATGACGCCTTCTATTTCTCGGCAAAAGCCATCCGCATCAAACGAACACACATGCTCCGCCTGAACATTAAAATACTGTCCGTCCGCCCCGCAATATACAATCGGGTACGTATTGTCCAGAACCGGATAGGCATCCGTTCCAATGCTTTGCCGCCATACCACTGTTTCAGACGCAGCCGAACCATTCAGAAAGTACGCGGCCGCTCCGGATGCAAATTCCTCGCTTGTATATTGCTGAATGCCGGAATTGGCGATTCCCAAAGTGCCCTCCAGGCAACAGCAGGCTGTGATTTGAACTGAGGCAGTTGAATTGCCGCAGATCGCGCCATAGGATTTCTTTGTGCTGCCCTGCACGGTTGTCGCACCGGTGTTATAGCACGCGCTGACCTGCGCCTCGCTTTTATCGATCATTTTGCCGACGATCCCGCCGGCGCAGGATAAAGCTCCTGTTGTCGCGTTATTCTGTGAAATATCGCCAAAATTCGCGCAATACGAAATTTGAGATTCCTTACCATATCCGCAAATGCCGCCGGCCTGGCCGTCCTCCTGATCGCCGGCAATATTTGCCGCATTAATGCAGCGCGTAATGGTACACGAGACTGCACATCCGCAAATCCCTCCGGCTTGATAGGTTTGCTGCATGTACGCGTTTCCCGTTACGCTGCAATCTGAAATGGTACTCTCTTTTGCATATCCGCAAATCGCGCCGGTGTCATCTCCCAGATTGCTTGGTGCAAACTGACAATCCACAACATGCACATCGCGTACAGACGCGCCGTTCATGTACCCAATCAGGCCGACATGCTGCAAATTGCCCGTGTAGGTCAGGTTCCGAATGATATGCCCTGCGCCATCCAACTGACCGGCATATGAACAGGTTGAAGTGCCGGCCGGCGTCCAAGTCACGCCCGCCATATCAATATCCGCTGTCAGCTGCGCATTCAGCGCTGTATTCCCACTATTCACCTGCGCGGCGAACCACAACAAATCGTCCGCAGTCTGTAATTGATAATATCCCTCTGCGGATAGGCTGGGCGTTTCGACCGTTTCATCCGCCGCTGCTGATATCGGAAGCCATCCAGCCAGCACACAAACGCTGAGCAGCAAAGCCTGCACCCGTTTTCCCATAAAAACAACCTCCCCCTTGTCTTATGCTGCGGATGATACCATCAGGCTGTGCTCCGTTTGCATCAATTCGGCACGCCTTGTCACCCAATTTTTTATCTCTCATAAGCCAGCAAAAAAGCCCTGATATGCTTATAGTATAGCATATCCAAGGCGTAATTGCACTTCATAATGGCTTTCGTTTCGACTTTTTTCGAGTATTCGGCTTCATTATGCAATCAACCTATAAAATAAAAACAAAAAAATTCAGAAAATACTTGACGAAAAGGGAATGATTCGATATAATAAAACACGTCGCCGAGAGATGCAGCAAAAAAACGACAGATGGAGAGTTGGCTGAGTGGTCGAAGGCGCACGACTGGAAATCGTGTGTGCGGTAATCCCGTACCCAGGGTTCAAATCCCTGACTCTCCGCCAGATGAAAGCCCTTGAATCAGAGTTGGTTCGAGGGCTTTTGTTTTGCAAAGCCTGCGTCATGCCCCTATTCTATTTTACAAAGCGGCCTTAACGGTGTAAAATAAAGACAGAACACTTTCTCAGAGAGGAGTAGTCCGCATGATGCCATCCACCAACCCGCCGCTTCCGGACGTTGTCTATCATTATTGCAGCGTGGAAACCTTTTATCATATTATTACCAATCATACGCTGCGTTTATCCGATATTGAAAAAAGTAACGATTTTATGGAGAAAAAGTGGGCGATCCGGCAGTGTCTCCTGCATATTGAACACAATCTCGACAATCCTGTCTATCCCTGCTCCCGTCAGCCGGCGCTTGCCGCCGCGCTTTTGAAGGAAATGAAACAGCAATTCCAGCAATACAACACGATGATCCTCGCATCCTGCTTTTCCTCACAGCGCGACCTGCTCAGCCAGTGGCGCGGCTATGGCGACAATGCGCATGGTGTATGTATCGGCGTGGATTCCGCCAGTGCGTTTGCCCCTGCCTTTCATCGCGCGCAGAGATATCTCGGACTCAAGAGCGTGCAGGGACTTCCGCAGGGGCTGCTGTTCCACAATGTCAAATATACTACAAAGGAAATCGAACACACCTGCATGAAGCTGTTTTGCAGCTATATGAACTGGATGCCGCTTCGCACCTCTGTGGAGGAGGCGGCGTGTGAGCTGGTGCGCATCACTTATCCCGCTCTTCCGTTTTTCAAATCGCACGCATTCAGCGAAGAGAAGGAATGGCGCTGTGTCTATTACCCGCAGCTGCCCGCGCCGCCATATGAAACGGAAACCTTTGATGAGCAGCGATTTCAGCAGCAGCTATCCGACCAGATGGTTGAATACCGGCTGGATGAATTTATTCTCCACCCGTTGGCGTACCGTCTGCGCCAATGCAATCTTGTGCCCTATCGCGACGTCTCCTTCGATTCCTCGCGCACATCGTTTATCCGCAGCGTAACCATCGGCCCAAAATGTGAACTGGATCGCGAAACCGTTAAGGTTTTTCTGGAGCGCAGCCACATCCCCATCGACCTCAAGGACATCTACATGTCTGACGTATCCTATCGGTAATTGCTCCTTTTCCGCAGCCCTGCTTGTACCATCAAGCGGGCTGCTTTTCAATTTGAGGCGGCTGTGTGCCTATGCCGCTCACGCGAAAACAGGGGCTGCAACGGATGGATTCCAATCCGGCAGTCCCTGTTTCTGTCATATTCGTGTTTTTATTCCGCGTAGCTCCACTGCGTGCCCTGACGCGTATCCTTGATGACAATGCCCTTTTCATGAAGCAGGTAATCACGAATGCGGTCCGCCTCAGCAAAATTCTTCGCTTTCTTTGCCGCGGTGCGCTGTGCAATCAACTCCTCAATCTCACTGTCGATCGTCTTTTTCTCCAGATGATCGACCAGACCGAGCACACCGCACAGCTCCATCATGCAGTCAAAGCATGCCTGTACAAACGCATGCGTGCAGGCTGGATCCTTGACCGCCGTGTTAATGTCGCGTACCAGCTCAAAAATGGCTGCCAGCGCGTCCGCCGTGTTGAGATCGTCGTCCATCGCGTCGATAAACTTCTGACGGTGCGCATCATAGCCCTGTATGGTCTGCGCTTCCTGCTCTGTCATCACGTCACCCGTCTGATGGTCCAGCAGGAATTGCAGGTTCTCCGCAGCCGTATACAGACGCTGTAGTGAGCTTTTCGCCATCATCAGCGATTCCTCAGAATAATTGAGCGGGCTGCGGTACTGTGCTGACAGCATGAACATACGGATGGTCTCATAGCCGTATACCTGCGCCGCCTCGCGCACCATGAAGAAATTGCCCTTGGATTTGGACATCTTTTCATTGTCGATTGTGAGGAAGCCGTTGTGCAGCCAATAGTTGGCAAACGTACAGCCGTTTGCGCATTCTGACTGTGCGATCTCATTTTCATGATGCGGGAAGATTAAATCCTTACCGCCGGAATGAATATCAATCGTCTTGCCGAGATACTTGTTGACCATCGCGGAGCATTCGATATGCCAGCCCGGGCGCCCCTGTCCCCACGGAGATTCCCAGCTCGGCTCGCCCGGCTTTGCAGCCTTCCAGACCGCAAAATCCATCGGGTCCTCCTTCAGCTCACCGACGCTGATGCGCGCGCCCGCCTGCAGCTCATCCAACGGCTGGTGCGACAGCTTCCCATATTCCGCAAAGCTCTTGGTGCGGAAATAGACATCTCCGTTTGCCGCAGGGTAAGCATGCCCATTGTCCACCAGGCGCTTGACGATATCGATGATTGCGTCCATCGTCTCGGTCGCGCGCGGGTGCACGGTCGCCGGACGAATGCCCAGGCCCTTGGCGTCGACGAAATATTCCTTGATATAGCGGTCGGCAATGACGTCATAGGTGACGCCCTCTTCATTCGCCTTATTGATGACCTTATCGTCAATATCGGTAAAGTTCTGTACAAAATCCACCTGATAGCCGCGATACTCAAAATACCGGCGCAGCGTGTCAAAAATAATGAACGGGCGTGCGTTGCCGATATGGAAGTAGTTATAGACCGTCGGGCCGCAGGAATACATCTTGACCTTTCCCTGCTCAATCGGAACGAATTCTTCCTTCTGCCGAGTCATGGAATTATATAATCTCATACGAATCAATCTCCCTTTTTCATTTCTTCGGCTTGGTCGCGCCCTCGGCAACCAAATCCCAGTTGCGATGCAGGTAATCATAGCCGGAATACAGCGTCATCAACGTCATAATCCAGCCTGCCGCAACAACTACAGTATGTACTGTGCCCTGCACCGTGCCGCCTGATGCGATGGCACACAGGAAAATCACGATGACGCCACCGATCTGCACGCAGGTCTTTACCTTGCCCGACCATGCCGCCGCCATCGCAACGCCCTTCATCGCAGAAACCGTGCGCAGCGAGGTGATGATAAACTCGCGCGCCAGAATGATGAACACCATCACGCCGGACATCAGGCCGCGGTCGACAAATACCATCATCGCTGCACAAATCAGCAGCTTATCCGCAAGCGGGTCAACGAATTTGCCAAAATCCGTCACCTGATGGTATTTCCTCGCGACATAGCCGTCGAGAAAATCTGTGACGCTGCACAGGATAAACAGCACCAGCGCGACAATATCGAATGTCGTGCCGCCGAGCACCGCAAAGACCAGAAAAATCGGGATCAGCGCAATGCGCGCCAATGTAATTTTATTGGCTAGTGTCATGAGTGAATCCTTCCTTACTGTATATGTCATATTCCGATGCGCGTCGCGCATCTGTTTTATTATACGTTGTCTCTGTCACGCTGTCAATCGGTATCTGTTTCCGCGCTGCCGATCAGCTCCGCGCCCTGTGCGCCGGTGATGCGCACCGGTACAAACTGCCCCTCCTCGATGGAAAACGCACTGTCAAACAGCACGCGTCCGTCAATATCCGGCGAATCGGCAAAGCTGCGCCCGACATACAGACCGGTCTCACCGTCCCAGCCCTCGCACAGCACCTGGGTGCGCTGGCCCTTCATTCGGGCTGCGAATCGGTCAAGCACATCCGACTGCAATTCCTCCAAAATCATGCGGCGTTCATTTTTGACGTCCTCATCGATCTGGTCGGGCATTGCAGCCGCCTCGCTTCCCTCCTCCGGCGAATAACAAAAGACACCGGCGCGCTCAATGCTCATCTCGCGCATGAAGTCGCACAGCTCCTCAAATTCCGCATCGGTCTCGCCGGGCAGACCAACGATCAGGCTGGTGCGCAGGACAAGGCCGGGTATGCGCGCGCGCAGCTTTTCAAACAGGGCGCGCAGAAATGCCGCGTCGCCGCGTCTGTGCTGGCTGCGCAAAATGCGGTCGTTGACATGCTGAATCGGAATGTCCAGATATTTGACAATCTTCGGCTCGTCCGCAATCGTGTCGATCATTTCATCGGTGATCTCATCCGGGTATAGATAATGCAGGCGTACCCATGTAAAGTCCAGCGCGCACAGCGCGCGCAGCAGCT
Organism: uncultured Butyricicoccus sp.; assembly: GCA_964513445.1. GTDB lineage: Bacteria > Bacillota > Clostridia > Oscillospirales > Butyricicoccaceae > Butyricicoccus_A. The sequence goes on from CAZEMM010000044.1 coordinate 6,477, forward strand.
CAGGCAGCGCACGTCTGTGGTACAAATCCGTGCCATAGCGCGTGATATCCTGTGCGACTACAATGATCTCCCGCACACCGGTCTCAGCAAGCGCACGAGCCTCCTCCAATATGTTCTCCATCGGGCGTGAGCGGAAACGCCCGCGCAGCGACGGGATGACACAATAGGCACAGCGATTGTCACAGCCCTCCGCAATCTTTAAATAGGCAAAATGCCGCGGCGTCAGCAGCAGCCGGTCGCCCTCCATTTCCGCCTCGTCAATACAGCCAAAATTGCGGTACGCAGTGCCGCGTGTCTGCATAACCGCCTGCACTGCCTCCACGATATTGGTATAGCTTCCTGTTCCGAGCACCGCGTCGATCTCCGGCAGCTCCGCCATAATATCCTCTGGATACCGCTGGACCAGACAACCGGACACAATCAATGCCTTGAGCGAACCGGTCTTTTTCAGCTCCGCCGTCTCCAATATCGTCGTGATGGCCTCCTGCTTTGCGGATTCAATAAAACCGCAGGTGTTGACGACCGCAACATCCGCATCCGCTGCATCATCCACGATTGCAATGCCTGCATCCTGTAGCTGCGCCAGCATGTGCTCGCTGTCCACGAGGTTTTTCGCACAGCCCAGTGAAATCATTGCCACTCGAATTGGCATAAATACATTTCCTCCTACATCACGGCATATCCGTGTCATCGCTCTGCTGATCCGCGAGCATCTGCCGGTATTGGCGCATCGCCTCGCGAATCTGTGAAAATTGGAAACCACGCCGTTGCAGCGCCGCCATCGCCTTTTCACATTTCCTCCGGTCAGACAGGTCGCCGCGCAGCTTTTTATCCAGCAGCGCAACCATGCCGTCCCAATCCGGCTCATGCTGCGTCAATGCTTCGCGTGCGGTCTCCTTGGGAATGCCGCGTCTCCAAAGCTCCTGCTCAATGCGGCGAACACCATAGCCCTTGCGCGTATAGCTGCGCACAATCCGCGCGGCATACGCGGCGTCATCAATCGCGCCGAGCACGCGCATGCGTTCAACGGCATATGCTGCGGCCTCCGGCGAAATTTCCTTTTCCAGCAGCTTTTGCTCCAGCATTGCCGCAGACAGCGAGCGACGGCTGAGCATGGCCGCCGCCTGCTCTGCCGCCCGCTGATATTCCTGTTCTGTCATGGATTAAATATCGTCATCGCCAAAATCATCCGCGTCAATGGACACGGCCGCGGAACGGCGTTTGGGCGGCTCCGACTCATTCGCCGTCTCCGGTTTTGACGCGTCATTTTCATCCTTCGGTGCGGAAGCGTTCTCCTCCGATTTTTCCCGCAGCTGCTGTCGGCGCTGTTCATTGCGTGCCTCGCGCTCCGCACGCGCCTTTTCGCGCGACTCGGTGATCGCCTTTCGGATATCTATCTCCAGCTTATCCGCCGTTTCCGGATTATCCTGCAAATATTTCTTGGCATTTTCGCGACCCTGCCCCATGCGTTCCTCGCCGAGATAGAACCATGCGCCGCTCTTCTTGACCAAATCATATTCGATGCCCAGATCGACAAGCTCGCTTGTACGCGAGATGCCCTCGCCGTACATGATGTCAAACACAGCCTCGCGGAACGGAGGCGCCATCTTGTTCTTGACGACCTTTACACGCGTGTGGCTGCCGATCATTTTTTCGCCTTCCTTAATATGCTCGATACGGCGCACATCCAGGCGCACAGAGGAATAGAACTTGAGCGCGCGGCCTCCGGTCGTGACCTCTGGACTGCCATAGATAACGCCGACCTTTTCACGAAGCTGGTTGATAAAAATCGCGGCGCAGTTGGATTTGGAAATAACGCCCGCCAGCTTGCGCAGCGCCTGGCTCATCAGTCTGGCGTGCAGGCCGACAAACGAATCGCCCATCTCTCCCTCAATCTCGGCCCGCGGAACCAGAGCCGCAACAGAGTCAACAACGATGATATCCAGCGCGCCGGAACGCACCAGCTGTTCCGTAATTTCCAAGCCCTGATCGCCGGTATCCGGCTGGGAAACCAGCAGGCTGTCGACATCGACGCCCAGCGCCGACGCATACACCGGGTCAAGCGCGTGCTCTGCGTCAATAAACGCCGCCTCGCCGCCGAGCGCCTGTGCGGATGCGATGGCATGCAGCGCAAGCGTCGTCTTGCCGGAGGATTCCGGCCCGTAGATCTCAATGATTCTGCCGCGCGGCAGACCGCCGATACCAAGCGCCATGTCCAGTCCGATGGAACCGGTCGGGATCACGCGGTCAAGCGCCTTGGTCTCCTGTCCCATGCGCATGACGGCATTTTTGCCGAACTGCTTTTCGATCTGTGCCAGCGCAATGTCAAGCGCCTTCTTTTTATCCGTTGCTACCGTCACCGGCGGCAGCTGTTTTTTCTTTGCCATAGGTTGCCTCCTATTTTTCTGCGCAAACAATGCGCGGTATCCCTGCTAAATCACATTGCAGCTGCACGTCGCGCCAGCCCGCTGCGCGGAACAGCTGCGCGACTGCGTTGCCCTGCTTCCAGCCGCATTCCAAAAAGATACGGCCGCCTGCCGCCAGCGCAAAGGCCGGACGGCGTGCCATAGCCCGATAAAAATCCAATCCATCCGCACCGCCAAACAGCGCCATATGCGGCTCATACTGCGCAACACTGCGGTCGAGCGCGCGCATCTCCTGCTCGGTGATATACGGCGGATTGGAGACGACAATATCAAACACGCCCGCAATGCTGTCCGGCGCGCGCGCATCGCCGCATGCCGCCAAAAATCGCGGGGCTGCCAATGCATACCGCTGCGCATTGCGCCGTGTGACGGCAATCGCACTCTCGGAACAATCCACTGCCGTAACCGCAGCCTGCGGCACAGCCAGTGCAAGCGAAATGCCAATACAGCCGCTGCCGCAGCACAGATCCAGCACGCGCGGCGCGCTTCGCGCCTTCGCCTCGCGCACCGCCGCGTCACACAGCCATTCCGTATCCGATCGCGGAATGAGTACATCCGGCGTCACAGCAAAGGTATAGCCGTAAAAGTCCCATTCGCCCAGCAGATAGGCCAGCGGCTCTCCCGCCTGCCGGCGGCGCAGCAGCGCGTCTGCCCGACGGGCAGCCTCTGCCGAGAGCGGCGTGATTTTCCAATCCGTCATGCGGCGCGCATCCAGCCCCGCGGCAAACGCCACAATTTCACGCGCCTCCAGCTCGCTTTCCGCCACATCCAGCCGTGCAAGCTGGCGGCACATGCTGCGGTAGCGCTCCCACACGGTCGTCACCACGCGTCCTCCCGCTTGTCCTCCGGGATGACATGCTCCAGCGCGATGATCGCGACCTCGATCATGCTGTCATCCGGTTCCAATACCGTGATATGCTGGAGCATCAGTCCCGGCCAGCGCACAGCGCGAGAGAGCAGTCCCTCATGCCGTCCGGCAAACCGGTTGACCTCATAGCTCAGTCCGATGACGATGGGCAGCAGCACAATGCGCAGCGCCAGCTGTATCAGCCGGCTTTCCGCCGATACAACGGAAAATACCAAAATACTGATAATCATAACGACAAACAAAAAGCTCGTGCCGCAGCGCGGATGCTCGCGCGGCTGCTCGCGCACATTCTCGACTGTCAGCGGCAGCTGCTTTTCATAGCAGTAGATGGTTTTATGTTCCGCACCATGATAACGGAAGGTGCGCTTCATATCCGGTATGAGCAGCATACACGCCATATAGGCGATAAAGATCGCGATACGCAGTACGCCCTCCAGCAGATTGACCGCCAGGTGCGGCACACTGTCCGGCAAAAAGCCCGCCAGCAGCGCCGGCAGCAAAATAAACAGGCCAACTGCAAGCCCGATGCCGATGACAATGGATATCGTATACAAAAGCGACTGAATCGCGCCTTCACCAAAGCGGTTTATAAGCCACAATTCAAATTTGGAGGGCGGCTCGTCCTCCTCGTCCAAAAACTGCGACGAATAGTCAATTGCACGAAAGCCCTCGATCAGCGACTGCACCATTGTGACAAAGCCGCGGATGACCGGCCAGCCGAGCACGCGGTATTTCTCGCGAAGCGGGGTTGAATGCTCTTCCTGAATGGCGAGCGTACCGTCCGGCTTGCGCACGACTGTGCAGCTTTTGCGCGGCCCCTTCATCATAATCCCCTCAAGGATTGATTGTCCGCCGATGGTCGTCTTATGCACGACCTGTTGTTCCCTGTTGTTCAATCTTTACTCCTCATGGACGATCTCCTCGTTGCGCTTATCCACGTCCATACCTGTATTCGCCAACGGGATGGATATGGTAACCGTCGTACCCTCGCCGTATTTGCTTGCAATATTCAGCGTGCCGCCATGCAGCCGGACGATTTCATCCGTGACGGCAAGGCCGATGCCGCTGCCGCGCTGTTTCGAGCTTCCTTTATAGAATTTTTCCTTGACGAATGGCAGCTCGTCCTCGGGAATGCCCACGCCCCAGTCGCGCACATGAATCTGCACGGTGTAGTCGTCGCGCGACAGCGTGATCTCAATCTTGCCGCCGCTCTTTCCATATTTTGCCGCATTGTCAATGATATTCAAAAAGACCTGCTTGAGACGATGGCGATCGCCGTTTACCGGACACATTTGCTCCGGAATGTCGTAGGTCAGCTGGATGTTTTCACGCTCCAGCATGTTTTCATACATATAAACCGCTTCATACAGCTCTGCGCCCACGTCGATCAGCTCCATATTCAGTTTCATGCGTCCGGATTCCAAACGCGTAAAGTCGAGCAGCTCCTCGACCATCTGCGTCAGGCGGCGGCTCTCCTTCTGGATAATCCGCAGGCCGAGGATGACCTCGTCCGGATCGGATGCGCCGCCCTCAATCAGCGTGTCACTCCAGCCGCCAATTGCAGTCAGCGGCGTGCGCAGCTCGTGCGAAACAGAGGAAATAAAGTCGTTCTTCATGCGTTCCGCGCGCCCGATTTCCTCCGACATATGATTAATGGTGTCGCATAGATCACCGATCTCATCATCATACACCTTGCGCAAACGCATGCCATAGCGTCCGGCGGCGATCTCCTTTGCAATAACGTTAATCTTCATGACCGGCTCGACGATTGACTTGATAAAATAGCGGTTGGACAGCTCCACTGTCAGCGCAAAGAAAAAGCCAATGATCAGGCAGGCCAGCACAACATAAATGATCTGCCGCTGTACCTGCGCCATGGAGGAGATATACCGCACGCAGCCGATCAAATTATTGTTGGGATCGTACAGCGGCGCAGATGCCGACATGACCTGCTCGCCGGAAAATTCATCGCGTCCCATCCACACAGCAGACGTGCTGTTTTCGAGGCACTGCGTGACGTCCTTTGTGCCCGGCGCGCTTCCCAGCTGGCTAAAGGATGAGGACGACGACAAAATTGTGCCATTTGAGGTAACAATCTGAACCTCCAGCTTATTTTTATCCTCAAAGCCCGCGACAAACGACTCTCCTGCCGAAACAAACTGGTCATAGCTGGAATTGAGAAACCGATTCAAAAAATCAGCTGACTGCGTCGCACGCGCCGTCAAATTTTGCCGCACATTATTATAATAATAGCTTGCCGCGATCGTTGCGACAAAAACCGCAACAACCGCCATAACCGCCGCGATAATGGTCATGGAATTCATCATCCAACGACCGCGCAGGCCGCCGCGCACATGCTGTACGCGGAATTCCTTGGGCGCTTCCTCCGACTTTCCCTTGAATTTTTGGGAAAGGTCAGGCAGCTCCCTGGTATCCGCCGTTACTTTTTTATCCATAAATGTGTACCCTAGTTAATCCTTCCACATGTAGCCAAAGCCGCGCACCGTCGTAATATGCTTGGGTGATGCCGGATCATCCTCCACCTTGATGCGCAGACGGCGGATGTTGACATCGACGATCTTCAGCTCGCCCGAATAATTCTTACCCCAAACGGCAGCAAGCAGCTCTTCCCGATCCATCGCACGTCCGCGGTTTTCCAAAAAGGTTTTCATAAGGGAGAATTCTACCTGTGTCAGATCCACACGCTTGCCATCCTTCTTCAGCTCTCTGGCACGCATATCCAGCATAAACGCACCGCTGTGAATGGTTTCCGACTGATAAGCATGCAGTCCCAGCCGGCGGACCAGCGCGTCAACGCGCGCCGTCAGCTCCACAACGGAAAACGGCTTTGTCACATAGTCATCCGCGCCCGTCATCAGGCCAGTCACCTTATCCGACTCCTGTGTGCGCGCTGTCAGCATAATAATACCACCCTCATAGCCACGCAAACGCAGTGTACGGCATACCTCGTAGCCGTCGATGCCTGGCAGCATGACATCTAAAACACATACCGCCACATCCGGATTTTCCTCATATTTCTCAAGCGCAACCTCACCGCAGTCCGCCTGTACCACTTCATAGCCTGCGCGTCTCAGGTTGATTACAACAAAGCTGCGAATATTTTCTTCATCTTCCAATACCAGAACCTTACGTGTCATCATGATGTTATTGTCTCCTCTGCTCCTATGCAAACGTTATTTCCAATCGCTTTGTACAATGCTAAACAGCGCCAATACCTGTGATTCCGAAACGTGGTATTCGCCGGAATCCTCCCCCATGAGCGCAGCATAGCAGGTCTCCGAAGTAGAGCCCAAATCAATCAAATCGCCAGCGGTAGCAGCCTCTTCCCGGTCATCTCCCGTAAAGACATAGATCGTCAGCAACGGCTTTGTCTCCGCTCCAACTTCATAAAACAGCGTCTGATTAACGCCTGCATCACTGGCCGTGCGTGCTGTAATTGTTCCACGCCAGTTTTTCGGGAATTGGAAACTCCAACCCTCCGCCGAGCTATCATAGGTTGTCTGCATCCGCTGCGCGGAGCCATCGGTATGATAGCAATACCAATCGACCATCCACAGCGTTTCAGATTGATCATTTTCATAGCCGGGCATGGCTTGCAGCTGCGGCACCTCAATGACACCATCATTGTCGACATCCGTACTGTAATACAGGGATACCGGACGATAGGTCGATGCCTCTGCCGACAATGCGACATTGCGCAGCTTGTTTTTTTCCAATATGTAGATATCGGTCTGCATACCGTTATCATTTTCAAATTTATTATCCACAAAGACAGCAGGTGTACCATCCGAATTCAACGCGCCTTGGGTGATATTGGCCACTGTCTGTATATCCTGCGTCGCGTCGGTCTGAGACAGCATCATCATCTTGCCGTCCTGATAATCATACAGCTGCGAGGTCTTACGTCCGGCAGGATCATATGTGACAGTAAACAGCTCATCTGATTGATCCTGATCGAGGTCAGTGGTCACATAGTTCGTATAGTTTGCATCCAGAAGATCGGTCAACTGGCCATCCTTCAGCCCGCAGACGGTCAAGCCTTGTTTGACATCACCGGACAATGTCCATGTCAAAACAATCAACTCCTCCTTTCCATTTATATCCATAAATGAAACTGAGCCAAGTGCAGAGCCGCTGCCCTTAATGCTTCCGATTGACTGATATTCACCGTCAATCAGCTTAAACGCATACACATAGACCGAGCCGCCGGTGCCTTCCCGCAAAAATGCAATGGCTTCCTCCTCGCCATCCCGATCAATATCCTCAAAGGTCACGGTATTGCGATAAGAGCCACTCTGCGGAGACACATAAGTAAACGTATCTCCCATGATATCCTCCAGCTGATCCTGCAGCAGGAGATAGTTTTTCGCTGGCTTTGGCGTTTGCAGCAGGTCATCGCCGCTCGTGACGAACGAGCAGCCGGCCAGCGCTGTCACACAAAGCAATAGGCAGGCTATCATGTTCAATTTCTTCATATTTGTACCCATATTCTACAGTTTTTGTCATACACATCCGCATAAAACCATATGCATTCCTTTTTTTATTAGCATTCCATTTTATTGTACCACACTTTCCTCCATTTGAACACCACAGACCGAACAAATTTTCTGCACGCCCTGGTGAAAACCGGAACGAAACGACAGAAATCGCCTGTCCACCACGAACATCCGTTTTATATGCTATAAGAGATTTGACATGATAGTCTGAATCACGTATCATATATAAAGAGATTGCTGCGGAACGAATTGGAGGAATATATGGAAAAAAACAAGATATATCGCGCTGAAATCATTGGTTATTCCGGCGATGGTTCTTCCATTGCACGTATCCATGATATGGTTGTATTTATCCCAGGGGGTGCAGTGGGTGACCAATGTGATATTCGCATTGTTAAAATTGCCAAGAAATATGCGTACGGACGCATTGAACGCATTATTATTTCTTCTAAGCATCGTATAGAACCCGAATGTCCATATGCTGTAAAATGCGGCGGTTGCTGCTATTGGCATCTGACCTATGAGGAAGAGCTTCGCGCAAAAGCGGCAAAGGTACACGACGCACTGCAACGGATCGGCGGTATCACGATGCAGCCGGAGCATATATGCGGCTCTGACCGTATCTATCATTATCGAAACAAAGCACAATATCCTGTCGGACGCAACGAACAGGGAATCATCACAGGATTTTATCGCGCACGCAGCCATGATATCATCCCCATGGAACACTGCTTGATTCAAACAGAATTGGCTGACACATTGGCATGCTGTGTACGCGAATGGATGGAGTGCTATCACATTGCGCCATACAACGAGAAAACACACAATGGATTGATTCGACATATTTACGTCCGTACCGGCTTTGCAACCGGCCAGGTTTTGCTGTGTTTGGTCACGAAAAACAGCAAGCTTCCTGCAACAGAGGAATTGATTTCCGCAGCGCGCAAGGCAGTGCCCGGATTATGTGGTGTTGTATTAAATATCAATAAAAAAACCGGCAACGCAATTTTAGGCGATACATACATCACGCTTTGGGGAAATGAGACTGTAGAAGACGTATTGTGCGGCAATCGTTTCCGCCTATCTCCCGCTGCATTTTATCAAGTCAACCGCGCGCAGGCGGAACGGCTGTATGAAACCGCTTTAGCGTATGCCGCGCTTGACAAGGATAAAACCGTGCTTGATCTGTACTGTGGCGCCGGCACGATTACACTTGCCCTTGCCCGTGATGCAAGGGCGGTAATTGGCGCAGAGATCGTTCCGCAAGCCGTCAAAAACGCGCGTGAAAATGCCAAGCTCAATGATATCCATAACGTAAAATTCATTTGTGCAGATTCCGGGCAGGCAGCCGCAATGCTGGCGGATGAGGGCAAGCGTCCAAATGTGATTGTCGTCGATCCTCCGCGCAAGGGATTAGACGAAGCGACGATTGATGCCATTGAAAGAATGCACCCGGAGCGTGTGGTGTATGTATCATGCGATCCAGCGACGCTCGCACGCGATGTCAAGCGCTTGGGCGTAAAAGGATATACTATGCAGAAATACCAGGTGTTTGATTTGTTCCCGAGGACTGCGCATGTGGAGACGGTATGTTTGATGTCAAGAGTCGAAGGGAAATAGGCGTAAAAGCCCTTGATTTCAGGCACTTTTCGACTTCCGGCAGCTTCGAGTAGATGGAGCGGACGAACGCTTCGCGATAACTTATCCACGGCAGCACGGCTCAAAAAAAGTGAGAGTGGAGTTGCCGAGTTAGATGTCAATAAGTGGAGTTAGTGAGTTAGATG
>CAZEMM010000045.1:0-15778 GCA_964513445.1 uncultured Butyricicoccus sp.
GACCATCCGGATGGCGTTTCCGAATCGTCCCTGTGTGCGCATGATTATTTACACTTTTCCAGCAGCTTGTCCCACTGCTCGTCTACATATTTCTGTGCCTCTTCGATCATCCATTCGTTGCCCGGCTTGAAGCAGTGCTTGAAGCGGCCTTGCTTGACCATGAATTCCTCGACCGGCAGCTTTTTGGACGGCATGTAGGTCAGGTGCCATTCGCCCTCCGTGACCTCATAGAGCGGCCAGACGCAGGTCTCGACCGCCAGACGACAGATCTGCGCCATATCCTCCGCCTGGAACCGCCAGCCGCGCGGACACGGGCTCATGACATTGAGGAAGCACGGGCCTTCGGTGTAGATGGCCTTGTGCGCCTTCTCATGCAGGTCGCGGAAATTGCCGAGGAAGGTGGACTGCGCGACATACGGGATGTTGTGCGCGGCCATGATCTCGGTCAGATCCTTCTTATTCTGCTTTTTGCCGTAAGACGCCTTGCCGACCGGTGTGGTGGTCGCGTCGGTAAAGCGCGGGGTAGAGGAGGAGCGCTGGATACCGGTGTTCATGTACGCCTCGTTGTCATAGCAGACGTAGACCATATCATGACCGCGTTCCATTGCGCCGGAGAGCGACTGGAAGCCGATGTCGTAGGTGCCGCCGTCGCCGCCGAACGTGATGAATTTAAATGTATCGTCAATCTTGCCCTTGCGCTTTAACACGTTGTATGCCGCCTCAACGCCGCCGCAGGTTGCCGCCGCGTTTTCAAATGCGCAATGGATGTAGCTGTCCGTATAGGCGGTGTACGGATACAGATAGGAGGAAACCTCCAGACAGCCGGTCGCGTTGGTGACGACTGCCTTGTCCTCCGGGTCGAGCGCGCGCAGAACCGCACGCACGGTGATGCCGGCGCCGCAGCCCGCACACAGACGGTGACCACCGACAAAGCGTTCTTCCTTGGATAATTGCTCCTTCAAACTATATGCCATGATTTGTTACTCCCTCTGTCCGATGTGGCGGTATACCTCGCCGGTCTTGCCGGTGCTGACGATCTCATCCAGCTGGTCGAAGATGTAGGTGCAGTCTTCCACACGGAAATCACGGCCGCCCAGACCATAGACATAGTTGATCGTCTTCGGACGATTGTCCAGATCATACAGTGCGCTGCGCGTCTCTGCGAACAGCGGGCCGCCTGCCGCGGAGAAGCTCTCCGCCTTGTCCAGCACGGCGACGGCCTTGCAGCCTGAGAGCGCCTGTGCGATCTCGTCAAACGGGAACGGGCGGAATACGCGGACCTTGAGCATGCCGACCTTGCGGCCCTGTGCGCGCAGCGCGTCGACGGTCGCGCGGGCGGTGCCGGCGGAGGAGCCGATGACGACGACGGCGGTGTCCGCATCCTCCAGCTGATAGCGCTCAAGGAAGCCATAGTAGCGGCCGGTTTCGTCACCGAATTTCCTGCCGACGTCGAGGATGACATGTTTGGCGTTCTTCATCGCCTGTACCTGTCCCATCTTGGCCTCCATATAATACGGGGAGACGCCATATGGGCCGACGGCCAGCGGGTTTTCGTGCTTGAGCAGATAGTTTTCCGGATGATATTCACCGACGAACTTCTTGACCATCTCATCCGATTCCAGCTCGATGTTCTCTACGGCGTGCGAGGTGATAAAGCCGTCCTGACATACCATGATCGGCAGGCGGACGTTCGGGTTTTCCGAGATCGGCATCGCCTGGATGTAGTTGTCGTACGCTTCTTGGTTATTTTCGGCAAAAATCTGAATCCAGCCGCAGTCGCGCGCGCCCATTGCGTCCGAGTGGTCGTTGTTGATGTTGATCGGGCCGGTCAGCGCGCGGCATACCAGCGCCAGCGTCACCGGCAGGCGGGAGGAGGACGCGACGTACAGCAGCTCCCACATCAGCGCAAGACCGCACGAGGAGGTCGCCGTGACCGCACGGGCGCCGGCGGCAGACGCGCCGATACAGGTGGACATGGACGAGTGCTCGGATTCCACGGTGACGTATTCAGTATCAACCTCGCCGTTTGCGACGTACTGCGCAAAATACTGCGGAATCTCCGTGGACGGCGTGATCGGGAATGCACCCATGACATCCGGATTGATCTGTTTCATTGCATAGGCAACCGCTTCGTTGCCGGAAAGTCTGTCACGGATGGACATTTACTTTTCCTCCTTTCCAAACGAGATGGCGTGGAACGGGCATACCTTATAGCAGATGCCGCAGCCCTTGCAGTGGTCAAAATCAAAGTCCGAACGGCGGCCATTCCTGACGGGGATGGAGGAATCCGGACAGTACGGCGCGCACAACAGACATTGCTTGCACTTGGCCGGATCCCATTTCGGCGTCATTGTACGCCATTCGCCTGTGATGGTGAGCCTTGCCGTGCCCGGCTCGTAAATCTCGCAGCCCGGGGTCAGCTCCTGCCACTTGGACTGCTCGTTGATATCCTTTGCGTGAATCATCCTACCTGCACCTCTTGCATTGACTTGGTCAGCACAGTCATGTTGCCTGCGATGACCTGCGGTTTTGTTGCGAATTTATGCTTGAACGACGCCTCCATATTGGCGACGAACTGTTCCGGATCGACAACGCCGGAAACCTTTACGGTTGCGGCGAGCATCGGCGTATTCGGGAAGTTGCTGCCCAGAATCTCCTCCGAAATGCGGCGCGCGTCAATTGTGCACACGCGGCCGGCGTAGCCGCCCAGCTCGGCGCGCACCGCCTCCGGCGATTTCGCCGTGTTGACGATGATCGCGCCGTCTGGATTCAAACCGTGGGTGACGTCCACCGTTTCGATCAGACTTTCATCGACGACGACGACGTAATCCGGATCGTAAATGTTGGAATGCACCGTGCAGCGCACGTCGCTGATGCGGTTATACGCCGTGATCGGCGCGCCCATGCGCTCCGGACCGTATTCAGGAAAACCCTGTACATACTTGCCCGAGCTGAACGCCGCGTCCGCCAGCAGAAGGCACGCCGTTTTCGCGCCCTGACCGCCGCGGCCGTGCCAGCGGATTTCAACTGTGTCTTTCATGAAAAAAATCCCTCCATATCTGTATCGGTTCGGCTGCCATTCCGCCAAATAGACAATAAAAAAAGCTCTGTCCGTAAAAGGACGAGAGCAAACGCTTCGCTATACCACCTGTTACTGCATACTGCCATATGCGCTTCCTTTAACGGGGAAAACCGGCAAATCCTACTCGCGCATACGCGGTTTCGGACTGCGACTCAGGAGTGATTTTCCGTATAACCGTACTGCTGCCGGGCTTACACTGTCCCCGGCTCGCTGTGAGTCTCCGCGCCATACGTACTGTCTCCGTCGCTGTCTTTTCAGCGGGATGTAAAATTGTTAAATTTAGTATAAGCGGATTTTCCTCCGGATGCAATGGCAATTATGCACAAAAAGGAGTAGGTAATTTTGGGTGTATTATGAGGAAAAGCTGGTGCGCGCGGGGAAAGAAGCGGGATAGGCGGGAAAAAGGGAAAATTTTTGTTAAATTCTCTGTTTTTATTCTCGCATGCGTGAAAAATCTGTTACAATAGAACAGAGTATGCAGGCGTTTGCGCCTATAGTAAGATTGGAGGACTATGTGTGAAAAAGGGTTTTAAAAACTATCTCGGCTGGGGGCTGACAGTACTGACGGTCGGCGCGCTGTCGATGCTGCTCTTTTTCTGTATCTATAAATTCAGCACCGTCATGGAGGGAATCCGCAAGCTGATAGACATTCTCATGCCGGTTATCGTTGGCGTGGCGATTTCCTATGTCCTGTCGCCGGTATATAACTGGGGACGCCGCCGGCTGCGCCGCTTTTTCCATCGCGTGCTGCACTGGCACGGCAGGAAAATGGTGCGCTTTGCGGATGTTCTGGCGATGGTGCTCACGTTTTGCGGCGCCTTCGCGCTCATCGCGGGATTGCTTGCGCTCATCGTGCCGCAGCTGATTAACAGCATCACGAACATTGCGGTATCGCTGCCGAACAACCTGATGGTGATGTCACAGCGGCTGCAGCGGCTGCTGCAGAGCAATCCGGAGGTAGAGGCCAACGCGATGGCGATGTACGCGCAGGCGGTCAGCTATGTCGAGCAGTGGGTTCAGAATTCCCTCGCACCGAGCATGCAGGATGCGCTCAGCTACGTATCCATCGGCCTGATGAGCACGGTGACATTTGTCAAAAATATGTTTATCGGCATTGTTGTCGCGGTGTATCTGATGAGCGGGAAGGAGCGCTTCCTGCGCGGGCTGACGCGTATGCTCTACGCGCTGCTGGGCGCGCGCCGCGGCAATCTGGTGATGGAAAACGCGCGCTATGCGCATCAGGTATTCAGCGGCTTTATCGGCGGAAAGCTGGTGGATTCGCTCATTATCTTCTGCATCTGCGCCGTTATCCTGCCGCTCATGGATATGCCGTATGCGATGCTCATCAGCGTCATCATCGGCGTAACCAATATCATCCCGTTTTTCGGCCCGTTTATTGGCGCGGTGCCTGCGCTTGTGCTTGTGCTGATGGTCAGCCCGATCAAGACGCTGTATCTGCTCATTTACATTCTAGTGCTGCAGCAGTTTGACGGCAACATCCTTGGCCCCAAAATTCTGGGCAACTCGACGGGTCTGTCCAGCTTTTGGGTGCTGTTTGCCATCCTGCTGTTCGGCGGATTGTTTGGATTTGTCGGCATGCTGATCGGCGTGCCTGTATTCGCGGTGCTCTATCACATTATCAGCGACCTGATTTCGCAGGCGCTGCAGCGAAAGAATCTGCCGGTGCAGGAGGCGTCGTATTCTGGCATCGACCATATTGACGAGGCGAGCGGTGAGGCCATTCACCGGCAGACTGTCGTTCAGGCGTCGAAGAAGGCACCGGAGGAGCGCGACGAGCAGCCTGCACAGGAGCAGGATGAGCAGGCACCGCCGGAGGAAGAACAGCCGGAAGAATTGCAGCAGAAGGAAGATGAAGCCAATGCAACCTGAGGGGCTATGCGTGCGCACAGAGCGCGATACCGCGCTGGACAACCTCAAGGGGATTCTCATAATCAGCGTCGTATATGTTCATATGTACGATCTGCTGGGACAGAAGACGCCGCTGATGTATACGCTGCGGCTGGTCATTATGACGGTGCAGATGCCGCTGTTCCTGTTTTTGTGCGGCTATTTCGGCAAGAATGTGCAGCGCCGGCGCAGCGCGGCGCTGCGCGATTATCTGTTGCCATTTTTGGTTTTCAATACGCTCTATTATCTCATTCGGGATGAGCAGATGGAGGGGCTGCGCTATGGTTTTTTGCGCCCGCTCAATATGTATTGGTTCCTGCTGACGCTGCTGCTCATCCGCCTGCTGGTGCCTGAGCTGCTGCGCATACGGCATTTGCTGCCGCTGTCCATCCTGGCCGCGCTGCTCATCGGCTTTGATACATCCTTTGGACGCACGCTGTCGCTCTCGCGCACAGTGTGCTTTTTGCCCTTTTATCTGATGGGTCTGTACTGCACGCCGCAGCAGCTGCGCCGTGTGCGCCGGCTGCCGGTACCGGCGGCTGTGCTGGGCGGTGTGTGCGCCGCGCTGCTGTCGCTGTGGCTGACCGACGCACTGAGTCCGCGAAAAAGTGCGAGCCATCCATACCAGCTGGTCAATTCATATGCTGCGCAGGGACTGACGCCGTCGGAGGGCGTACTGTTCCGCCTGTCTATCTATATCACTGCGCCGCTGCTTGCGATACTGTGCATCCGGCTGGTCTCCGACCGGCCGGGGTTGCTCACGCGCATTGGGCGCGGCAGCATGACGGTGTATCTGCTGCACGCGTTCCCCATGCTGTGGGTGGTGGAGCATTGGGATGGTCTGTACGCGCTGCTCGAGCGTCTGCTGCCGCCTTTGCAGCAGGTCGAGCAGGCGGGCAAGCTCGCGCATGGCATCCCGCAGCTGATCGTGCTCAGCGTGTACGCGTTTTTGGTGTCGTGGGCGCTGAGCAGCAGGCCGGTGCGGCGGCTGTACGATGATGTGTTTTGGTCGCTGCGGCAGCTTGTATTCCGATATGAGCCGGAAAAAAACAATAAACACAAAAATCGAGCAGTCTGACTTGTCTTTGCGACCTGTATTTGCTATAATGCATACTGTATTAGTGAAAGCATGCCGCATTGCGTTCCGCATCGAAGCGGAGGCAGGAAAGGAGGCACAGACGCCTTGGATAAGCGCTTATCCCGCATTATTGAGCCGGGCTTTAGTCTGTATTTTATCGTATTTCTGCTGTTTGCATGTGCCAGCGCGTTTTTTTCGCTGTATCTGGCGATATTTGATCTGGCGGTGTGCGCGGTGCTTTATGTGTATTACGGCGTTGTCATGAAGCGCCGTCAGCGCGACGTGCGGCACTATCTGGAGGAGCTTTCGGACAACATTGATATTGAGGAGCAGCAGACGCTCTCTCAGTTCCCGCTTCCGATGACCGTGTGCATGATCGGCACCGGTCAGATCGTGTGGTGCAACGAGCAGTTCAATCAGGTCTACGACATGGAGGACAGCCTGTTTGACGTCGTGCTGGAGGATATCGTGCCCGGCTTTGACGCCACATGGCTGATGGAGAAGCGCGCGGCGTATCCGTCCGAGGTAAAGATTGACGACAAATATTATATGGTGATCGGCTCGCTCGTCAAGCCGCAGGACAACAGCACGCCGGTGCTCATGACGCTGTACTGGATCGACTCGACCGAGCTGGTGCATCTGCGCCGCGAATATGAGGAGAGCCGCCCCGTTGTCTCGATCATTTCCATCGACAATTACGAGGAGCTGGTCAAAAACGTCAGCGACTCGG
Organism: uncultured Butyricicoccus sp.; assembly: GCA_964513445.1. Classification (GTDB taxonomy): domain Bacteria; phylum Bacillota; class Clostridia; order Oscillospirales; family Butyricicoccaceae; genus Butyricicoccus_A. The sequence goes on from CAZEMM010000045.1 coordinate 6,799, forward strand.
AAAAGGCGACGCTGCTCGCGGCTGTGGACAACCGCATTGGCGAGTGGGCGAAAAATGTACACGGAGTCCTGCGGAAATATGACCGCGATAAATATATCTTTGTCATTGAGGAGCGCGATTTTTCCGCCATTGCGCAGGCGAAATTTTCTGTGCTGGACTCGGTGCGCTCCATCATCTCGCGCGAGGGCATCAACGCGACGCTGTCGATCGGCATCGGACGGGACGGGCGTTCCTTGCAGGAAAAATATGAGTTTGCCGCACTTGCGCTGGAGATGGCGCTCTCGCGCGGCGGCGACCAGGCCGTCATCAAAAACCGGTTTGCGTTTGAGTTTTTCGGCGGCGTGAGCAAGGAGGTCGAAAAGCGCACGAAGGTCAAATCGCGCGTCATGGCCAATGCGCTCGGCCAGCTCATGCGCGATTCGTCGCAGGTGTTCGTCATGGGACATGGCAATTCCGACATTGACGCGCTGGGCGCGGCGGTCGGCGTGGTCTGCGCGGCGCGCAGCCGCGGCAAGCAGGTGCACATCGTCATCCGGCGCGCACAGACGCTTGCGGTGCCGCTGCTGGAGAAGCTGGAGGCAAGCGGCGAATATACCGATGTGCTCATCGAGCCGGAGCGCGCGGCGGAAATGGTGGATTCCAGCAGCCTGATGGTTGTGGTGGATACCAACCGGCCGGACTTTGTCGAGGCGCCCGAGCTGCTCGCGCGGTTTCGCCGTGTCGCGGTCATCGATCACCATCGCCGTGCAGCGGATTATATCGAAAACTGCGCGGTCAATATGCATGAACCGTCCGCATCCTCCGCCAGCGAGCTGGTGAGTGAGCTGCTGCAATACATGGTACCCAATCAGACCATCAGCCGGATCGAGGCGGAAAGCCTGTTGGCGGGCATCTATCTCGACACCAAGGGCTTTACCATCAAGGCGGGCGTGCGCACATTTGAGGCGGCGGCGTATCTCAAGCGCGCCGGTGCGGATATGACTGTGGTCAAGCGCATGTTCCAAAGCTCGTTTGACGACTATATGCTGCGGGAACGCCTGATTGCAAAGGCACGCCCGATTGCGGGCGGCGTCGTCATCGCGGTAGCGGATTTTGAGACGACGCGTCCGACGGCGGCGCAGGCGGCGGATGAGCTGCTCAATATTATCGGTGTGCGCGCCAGCGTTGTTGCGTTCCCATGTGGGCGGGATGTAGCGGTTTCCGCCCGTTCAATGGGCGCGGTCAACGTGCAGGTCATCGCGGAGACACTCGGCGGCGGCGGCAGCCTGACGGCGGCGGGCGCGCTGATGAAAAACTGTGATTATAAGATTGCCGAGGCCAAAATCCAGCGCGCGGTAGAGGTTTATCTCGACCAGAAAAACGCGCAGGAGGCCGATGAATAAAATATGATGCGAGTATGGCAGGCAGCCCGGTGCGCCTGCGCATTTGGAAGGAGTTCATAGTATGAAGGTCATTTTACAGCAGGATGTCAAGGGCAAGGGAAAAAAGGGACAGCTTGTTGAGGTATCCGAGGGCTATGGCAGAAACTTTCTGCTGCCGAAGGGCCTGGCGATTGCCGCGACGGCGGATAATATTAACGTGATGAAGCAGGCAGAGGCATCGCGTGCGCATCGCGAGGCGGTCGAGCGCGCCGAGGCGCAGGACATTGCGGCAAAGCTGGAAAACAGCATTGTCCACGTTACGGCGAAGGGCGGAACGAGCGGCCGGATTTTCGGCTCGGTCACCAGCAAGGAGATCGCGTCCCAGCTTAAGAAGGAGTACGGACTGGACGTCGGCAAGCAGAAGATCGTCCTGAAGGAGGCCATCAAGACGTTCGGCACCTATGAATTGAAGGTCAAGCTGTACCCTGAGGTGGTCGGCAAGCTGAAGGTGCAGGTCACCGAGGCGGAGTGAAAACAGCGGTTGGAGGAGGGGCATCATGCCGATAGATGAACTGTTGGCGCGGCAGCAGCCGCAGGCGTTGGAAGCAGAGCAGGCCGTCATCGGCTCAATGCTGATCGATCCCTCTTGCATTCCGGAGGTCATTGAGCTGCTGCGTCCCGAGGACTTTTATGCGGAGGAGAACCGCCGCATTTTCGAGACAATCTTTTCCATGTTTACCGATTCGCTGCGCATTGACGCGGTGACGGTGCTCAATGAGCTGAAGATCAACGGCATTTACGATGAGGCAGGCGGCCGCGCCTATCTCGGCCAGCTCATGGATGTGACACCGACGTCGGCAGGCGTGCGGGAATATGCGCGCATTATCCGCGACAAAAGCATGCTGCGCGAGGTCGCGGCGGCGGGTGCGGACATTCAGGCGATGGCGATTGAGGGCGCGGGCGAGGCCGGCGATATCGCGGAGGCCGCCGAGCAAAAAATCTATGCCGTGCGGCACGGCAGAGAAGTGCAGGGCCTTGCGCCCATCAAGAGCATCATTTTAGATGTATACAACCGGCTGGATGAGCTGGCGCAGAGTGAAAACGGCCTGCCCGGCCTTCCGACCGGCTTTCATGACCTTGACCGCAGGCTGACTGGCCTGAACAAGTCCGACCTCATTCTTATTGCGGCCAGACCGGGCATGGGCAAGACCGCGTTTTCGCTCAATGTCGCGCTGTACGCGGCAAAGCATTCGGATAAGGATATCGTGTTGTTCCAGCTTGAGATGAGCAGGGATCAGCTGGCGTCCCGCCTGCTGGCGCAGGAGGCGGCCATTGATTCGCAAAAGCTAAAGACGGGCGAGCTGGAGCCGGACGACTGGACGAAGATCGCGCGAGCGTCCAACACGCTCGCCAAGACGCATATCTATGTGGATGACAATCCGACAATCACGGTTGCGGAGATCAAGGCGAAATGCCGCAGATTGGGCGACAATCTCGGCCTGATCGTCATAGACTATTTGCAGCTGATGCAGTCGGGGCGGCGCACGGAAAACCGCGTCAATGAGGTCGCGGAAATCTCCCGCGCGATGAAGATCATGGCGAAGGAGCTGAATGTGCCTGTCATCTGCCTCTCGCAGCTGTCGCGTGCGGTGGAAAAGCGTGAGGACAAGCGGCCGATGCTGTCCGATCTGCGCGAATCCGGCGCGATTGAACAGGATGCGGATATCGTCCTGTTTATTTATCGCGATGAATATTATGACGATGAGAGCGAGGAAAAAAACAACGCGGAGGTCATCATTGCAAAAAACCGGCACGGTGCGACGGGTACGGTCTCGCTGCAATGGATCGGCCAGTATACGACGTTTTACAATCAGGATCGGGTGCATGACACATGATGCGCACAGTGAAGGAGACGATCCGGAGGTATGCAATGCTGCCCGCAGGTGCGCGGGTGCTGTGCGGGCTGTCCGGCGGCGCGGATTCCGTGGCGCTCACGCTTTGTCTCAGGGAATTGGGCTATGACGTGTGCGCCTGCCACCTGCATCACGGTCTGCGCGGTGCGGACGCGGATGCGGACGCGGCGTTTTGTGCGCAGCTGTGCACGCAGCAGAATATTGCGTGCATCGTGGAGCGATGTGACGCGCTCGCGGAAGCCAAACGTACCGGACAGTCGTTTGAGACGGCGGCGCGTACGCTGCGGTATGATTTTTTTGAACGCTGTGCGCGTACGCTGCACGCGGATTTTATCGCGACGGCGCACAATGCGGACGATAATCTGGAGACCATGCTGTTTCATTTGATACGCGGCACAGGCCCTGCGGGGCTGGCGGGCATTCCGCCGGTGCGCGAAAATATCGTCCGGCCGCTGATCGCGGTGCAGCGGCGGGAAATCGAGGACTATCTGCGCGCACGCGGACAGCAGTGGCGCACAGACGCGACCAATTTGGATGACGGCTGTACACGCAACCGCATCCGGCATCATGTGATACCCGCCCTGCGGGATATTGAGCCGCGCGCCGCGGTGCATGCGGCGCATACGGCGGCATTGCTGCGGCAGGACAACGCCTGCCTGGAGGCGCAGGCGGACGGCTGTGACACACGCATCGAGACGCTCCGCACGCTGCCGATGGCGGTGCGCGCGCGGGCAGTGCGCAGGCTGCTGAAAGCAGCGGACACGCCGATGGGCGAGGTCACCGCCGCGCATATCGAGCAGGTGTGCGCGCTGACGGAGAAGGCAAGCGGAACGGTTAGCCTGCCGGGACATCGCATTGCCGTACGGCGCGGCGCGGCGCTCTGCGTGGAACACGCGCCGTCTCAGCCGCAGGAGATCGAGATTGACTGGGAGACACCGGTGCGCTTCGGTGCATATACGCTGCAAATTGTGAGAAAAATATCGGATATTCACAGTTCGTTCAAGCAATATCCGATTTGTTATGCTACAATAAGGAAGAGCAAGCTGACCGTGCGGACGTGGAGGCCATCCGACCGCATGACGCTGCCGGGCGCGCGAGGGGCGCGCACACTCAAACGGCTGTACCGCGAGCGCGGCATTGCGCCGCCTGTGCGCGATACGCTTCCGGTGCTGTGTGCGGATGATGTAATCGTCGCCGCGGCGGGCATTGGCACGGACTTCCGGTTTGCGGGAAATGACAGTATGTTCGAGATTTTCACAGATAGATAGGAGATTAGATAGGAGATAGGGCTATGAAACAGGACATCGAGAAGGTATTGCTATCGCAGGAATGTATTGCGCAAAGGGTCAGAGAGATCGGCGCGCAGATCACAAGGGACTACGAGGGGAAAAACCCCATCATTATCAGTGTGCTTAAAGGCTCGTTTATGTTTATGGCAGACCTTGTGCGCGCCATTGAGACTCCGTGCACCATTGATTTTATGTGCGTTTCCAGCTACGGCTCGGGCGCTACCTCCTCCGGCGAGGTAAAGATCACGAAGGATTTTGACAACAGTATTGAGGGCCGCGATGTTATTATTGTCGAGGATATTCTGGACAGCGGCCGTACACTGAGCTATCTGATGAAGACATTACAGGCGCGCGGCGCGGCTTCTATCGCGCTGTGTACGTTTTTAGATAAGCCGGATCGCCGTGTCGTTCCGGTTGAGGTCGCCTATTGCGGCTTCACCGTCCCGGATTCGTTTATTGTCGGTTATGGCCTGGATTACGACCAGCGCTACCGCAATCTCCCCTATATTGGTGTGCTCAAGCCGTCGGTATATGGGGAATAAATTCTTCCGTAGCTACGGATGAGGAGTGAGATAAACCTTTGAGTAACAAACCATCGAACACAAATCGGATGAAGGGCATGGGCTTCTATGCCATCATTCTGATACTTTTAGTGATTACAGTGTCCGTGCTGCTGCAGCAGAACAGCGCGCCGGAGGTCACGTATTCACAGGTCGTGGATGCCTTTGAATCGGAGCAGGTGACCAGCTTTGTCATCGACGGCGGGACGCTGACCGCGCAGCTCAAGGATAAAAGCCAGCTGGTGTATGTGCTGCCGAGCGAAACGCTGTTTTTCGAGGATCTCAACGAGCTGATCGACGAGCAGCATCAGGCGGGTATCATCGAGGAGTATGATTGGAAAACCACAGAGATCCCGTGGTGGGCGAGCCTGATCCCGTATCTCGTGCTCATCGTGATTTTCGGCCTGTTCTGGTATTTTATGTTCAGCAAGCAGGATGGCGGCGGACGCGGCGCGATGCAGTTTGGCAAGGCGCGCGCGAAATTGGCGTCCGACGACAGCCGCAAGGTGACATTTCAGGATGTGGCCGGTGCGGATGAAGAGAAGGCGGAGCTGGAGGAGATCGTTGAATTTTTGAAAAATCCCCAAAAGTTCACCGCCATCGGCGCGCGTATCCCGAAGGGCGTGCTGCTGGTCGGCCCTCCGGGCACCGGCAAGACGCTGCTGGCGCGCGCGGTCTCCGGCGAGGCGGGCGTACCGTTCCTGTCCATCTCCGGCTCAGACTTTGTCGAGCTGTATGTCGGCGTCGGCGCATCGCGCGTGCGCGACCTGTTTGAGCAGGCAAAGAAAAATTCACCGGCGATTGTGTTCATCGACGAGATCGACGCGGTCGGTCGTCACAGAGGCGCGGGTCTTGGCGGCGGACATGACGAGCGCGAGCAGACGCTCAATCAGCTGCTGGTCGAGATGGACGGCTTCGGCGCAAACGAAGGCGTTATTGTCATTGCGGCGACCAACCGTCAGGATATTCTGGATCCCGCGCTGCTGCGCCCGGGACGCTTTGACCGTCAGGTCTATGTCGGCGCGCCCGATATGAAGGGACGCGAGGCAATTTTGCAGGTACATGCGCGCGGCAAGCAGTTTGACCCGGATGTCCGGTTCGATTCGATCGCAAAATCCACCGCCGGCTTTACCGGCGCGGATCTGGAGAACCTGCTCAATGAGGCGGCGTTGCTGGCCGCGCGCCGCAATAAGCGCCTGATCAGCATGGAGGATATTGAGGATTCGTTCCTCAAGGTCATCATGGGCACGGAGAAGAAGAGCCGCGTGATGAGTGCGAAGGAAATTCGCCTGACCGCATATCACGAGGCCGGTCATGCCGTTGTCACCCGTTTGCTGCCGACGCAGGATCCGGTGCATCAGATTTCCATTGTGCCGCGCGGGCGCGCGGGCGGCTTTACGATGAGCCTGCCGCAGGAGGATAAGTTCTACGCCTCGAAAAATGAGATGCGCGAGAACATCATCACACTGCTGGGCGGTCGCGTGGCGGAAAAGCTGACGATGGATGATATATCCACCGGCGCCTCCAACGACATCGAACGCGCGACGCAGCTGGCGCGCGCCATGGTCACCAAGTATGGCATGAGCGACCGCATTGGCCCGATCAACTACGGCGCGGGACAGGAGGAGGTCTTCCTCGGCCGCGACTTTGCGCAGAGCAAAAACTTCTCGGAGGAAATTGCGTCGGAGATCGACGCGGAGATTCGTCATATCATCACGGAGGCCTATGAAACCTGCGAGGAAATGCTTCGCGCGCATATGGATGTGCTGAAGAACGTCGCAGAGTACCTCATCCGCAATGAGACAATGGATGGCGAGGCGTTTGAAAAGATGTTTAACGGCGAGAGCGTGCCGGATCATGCGCGCGGCGAGCAGCTGTTCCATTTGGAGCGCGGCGCGGCACATACGGCGGCAGAGAAGCCGGAGAACAGCGAAAACGCTGCGGAGCCTGCGGAGGATGAACCGCAGCAGGCGCCCGATCTCAGCGCCGCGCCGGCTGATTCCACGGAGGATACGTCGGAGCAGCCATCGGACGATACGCCGGAGCAATCATCGGACGATACGGACGCAGAGTAAAAAGTAATATAAATTGAAAACAGCAGGGCGAGAATCCCTGCTGTTTTTTGCGCGCGCGGCTTTTCGCCGCGGGCGTTTTGTCGAAGTCCCCCGTGCAGCCGGAAAAATCAGGCAGGTTGGACAAATAAAAAAGCCGCAAATCCCGAAATTCTGGGAGATGCGACAGCCTTGCCAATCGGCGAGCCGATTGACAAAAATGCAAAAACATGATAATATGAATATGTTTCTGCATAAGAAATACGGAACGTTTTCCAATTACATTCTAGCATTTATCCTGTCAAGATGCAAGGAAAACAGAAGTGAAACTTACTACGCGGCCGGGCGTATCGAATTCTTACGAAACGGAGTGATGGGTACAACATGGCAAATGAAGCAACGATGAACGGTGTTCATGTGCATGACGTGCAGTATGGACGTACTACCCGAAAGAGCTTTGCCAGAATTCCGGAAATTCTGGACATGCCGAACCTCATTGAGGTTCAGAAAAGCTCGTATGAGTGGTTCCTGAAGGAAGGCCTGCGCGAGGTTTTTGACGATGTCGCGTCGATCACCGACTACAATGGCAATCTGGAGCTGTCGTTTATCGATTACAAGCTGGATGACGAGCCGAAGTACAGCGTGGAGGAATGCAAGGCGCGGGATGCGACATATGCCTGCCCGCTGCGCGTGCGCATGCGTCTGCGCTACAAGGAGACCGGTGAGATCAAGGAGCAGGAGCTGTTCATGGGCGATTTCCCGCGCATGACCGATTCGGGAACCTTTATCATCAACGGCGCGGAGCGCGTCATTGTTTCGCAGATTGTCCGTTCTCCGGGCGTCTACTATGGTATGACGCTGGATAAAACGGATAAGCCGCTGCTGTCCACCACCGTCATCCCGTATCGCGGCGCTTGGCTGGAATATGAGACGGACAGCAACGATGTATTCTATGTCCGTATTGATAAAAACAGAAAAATTCCAATCACCTCGTTTATCCGCGCCATCGGCGTGGAGACGGACGCGGAGATTCTTGACATGTTCGGCGAGGATGAGCGTATTCTCGCGACGCTGGATAAGGATCCGTCCAAGACGGTCGAGGAGGCGCTCATCGAAATCTATAAAAAGCTGCGCCCGGGCGAGCCGCCCACGGTGGATTCGTCCCGCAGCCTGCTCAACGCGCTGTTCTTTGACACCCGCCGCTATGATATCTCGGCGGTAGGCCGCTATAAATACAACAAAAAGCTGGACATCGCACGCCGTCTGGTTGGCCACAAGCTGTGCGAGACGGTCGTCGACCCGATGACCGGAGAGGTGCTCGCGGAGGAGGGCACCGTGCTCACGCGCGAGCAGGCAAACACCATCGCGCGCCGCGGCGTACACGGCACGATCATTGAGGCAAACGACGGCGCGCAGGTCAAGGTATTCGGCAACGGCATGGTCGATATGAAGGACTTTTTGCCGTTTGATCCGGTCGAAACGTGCGGAATCAAGGAAAAGGTGCGCTTTGTCGTGCTGCGAGAGCTGATGGAGAAGGCCGAGGAAGAGGGCAAGAGCCAGGAAGAGCTGATCGAGGACATCAAGGCGGCAAAGGACGACCTCGTCCCGAAGCACATCATCGTCGACGACATGCTGGCGTCCATCTGCTATCTGCTCGGCCTGGGCCATGACATCGGCACGACGGACGATATTGACCATCTGGGCAACCGCCGTCTGCGCTGCGTCGGCGAGCTGCTGCAAAACCAGTTCCGCATCGGCTTTTCCCGCATGGAGCGCGTCATTCGCGAGCGCATGACCATTCAGGAT